>NZ_JBTLRD010000004.1:0-303283 GCF_054584775.1 Polaribacter litoreus
TGTGTTTCCTCTCTGTTAAAACAAAAATAATGAAAAATTAACAGAATAAATTAGGAATTAAAGATAGTACCTAAACTAGTTTGCCAACTTTTAGAATACCAAACAAATGAAATTCAACACCAAAACGATTCACGGAGGTCAGCAACCAGAAGAAACAACGGGTTCAGTAATGCCTCCCGTTTTTTTAACATCAACTTTTGCACAATCTAGTCCAGGAGTGCATAAAGGATATGCTTATGCAAGAGGCACAAACCCTACAAGAACTGCTTTAGAAAACAGTTTTGCAGCCATAGAAAATGGCACAAACGGATTTGCATTTTCATCTGGAATGGCTGCAATAGATTGTGTGTTAAGATTGTTAAAACCTGGTGATGAAGTAATTGCTGGAGACGATTTGTACGGAGGAACCTACAGAATGTTTACACAATTATTTCAACAATATGGTTTGGAATTCTCTTATGTAAATATGGATATTGTAGAAAATGTAACTGCGGCAATCACAGAAAAAACAAAACTAGTTTGGTTAGAAACACCAACAAATCCGCTCATGAAAATTGCAGATATAGCAGTTATTTCATCAGCAGTAAAAGAAAACAATTCAGCTATTTTAATTGCGGTTGATAATACATTTGCAACACCCTATTTACAACAACCCTTAAATTTAGGTGCAGATATTGTAATGCATTCAGCTACAAAATATTTAGGAGGTCATAGCGATTTAGTTATGGGTGCTTTAATGGTAAAAGACCAAAAGTTGGCCAAAGAAATTCATTTTATTCAGTTTGCAGCAGGTGCAATTGCAGGACCTATGGATTCTTTTTTAGCGTTAAGAGGTATAAAAACCTTGCATTTAAGAATGCAGAGACACTGTGAAAACGGAATGGAAGTAGCCAAATTTTTAGAAAACCACAGCAAAGTAGGTGAGGTATTTTATCCGGGTTTAGAAAATCATCCTAATTACAAAATAGCCAAAAAGCAAATGAGAGGTTTTGGAGGAATGGTTTCTTTTACATTAAAAGAAAGTACCAAAAAAGCAACTTTCCGATTCTTAGAAAACACAAAACTATTTACATTGGCAGAATCTTTAGGAGGTGTAGAGAGTTTGGTAAACCATCCAGTAACTATGTCTCACGCATCTATTCCAGAAAAAGAACGCCTTAAAATAGGAATCACAGATGCATTAATTCGTTTAAGTGTAGGTGTAGAAGATCTTGATGATCTTTTAGCAGATTTAGAACAGGCTTTACATGCGTAGTTGATTGCTATTAAATTAAAAGTAAAGCAAAAATTGCTGTTATTTTACTGCGTACATATGGTTAATCTATAACAAAACTTTCCTCTAAAAAATAATTAGCTCGCAATGCAATATTATTAATTTCTGGGTGGTAAATAATTCTTTCAGCCAAACGTTTTTTTAGGTAACTACCAGTATCCCATTTGTTATTATTGTTTTCATCTATTATGGCTCTAATGGTATATTTTTTAGGTTCTAAAAGATCAAAAATTACTTTTGTAGAGTTGCTAATAATTTGGCGTCCAATAAGTTCGTCTTGTTGGCTTCCTGATAATATTTCAATAATAATATTTTTGTTATTAACGTTATTAACATTAATTGAAATTCTACCATAATCATCAATTTCTTTAGTGCTGAAATTATAAGAAAGTGTATCGTTTTTTATTCCAAAAACATCATTAAAAGCGTCAGGTAAGGCTTTAAAACGATATTTATCTTTGGAGTTTTTAGTAAAAATAAAACCTATTTTATTTTCTTTTGTAGAAGCTAGAATATTATATTTTACCGCAGTTGTATCTTTATCAAAAATACTAATTTTAGTAGTATCAACCTTTACAATAGGGTTATTACTCGTTATAAAAAAGGTGTCTCTAAAATGCAAAGTACCCCCTATTGATGAACTTATTTGTAAAGAATCTATTTTTTTCTTTCGCAATTTTACAGTTACTGTGTCTAAAAATTCATTATTGGAGATTGTAAAATTTAAAGAATCTACATCAATTGGGGTAAACCAGTAATTTAACGTGTCTTTATCTCTCATAAATTTAGAAACGCTCTGAAAAGTATCTGGAACCTTAGATAATAAATTTACTTTTAAATCTTTAGCATTACCAGTAAAACCAAACTCAATTTTACCTTTTGTAATTTCTTTACCTCTTTTAAATTCGTAGGGTAAATTTTCTTTAAACAAAACAATGGGTTTGGTAATAATACTATCTTTTGGAAGTTGAATAGTGTCTGCAATAAACCCTATTTTATCTGTTTCTGGATTAAAAATATAATCGTTTACAGTTTCTTTTAAAGCTATCATTAAGTACTTTCCTTTTCTTAAATTGGTAAATTGAAAGTGGGTAGTATCTAGCGTACTTGTAATGTAATTGGGTTTTTTTTTGTAGATGATAGAATCTGTAAAAGCGGTATCAATTTTATATAATAAAACATTTACATTTCTTGGTGTTTCTACCAATTTAGAATCTTTAAGATCACCAGAAGTGGTTAACGAATCTATGTAGGTTCCTGTAGAAAAAACATATTTAAAATTTTCTAATTTATTACCCTCATTATTATCCTCAACAGCATTACCAAAGTTTAAAATATAAGTAGTGTTTTTTTGTAAAGTGTCTAAAAGTTTTATTTTAATTTCTTTACTTGCTGTTCCTTGAGGCGTAATTATAGGAGGACTTTTCATTGGTGGAGAAACCACAAACTGTTTGTTGATATCTTTTAATTTTACAAACTCATCAAATTCTAATTTTATTTCTTTCTTTTTAAAATTAATGCTTTCATAAGGCGGTTTTGCAGTAACAAAAAGAGGAGCGTCTTCATCTTTTGGGCCACCATCTGGTCTTCCTGTTCTTGCACAGCCAGCAACAAAAATTACAACTAAACTAAAAAAAAAGAATCTATAAAGAAGTTTCACTAAACTAAATATTTTGTCACAAATTAACGATTAATTTTTGAATATAAAATCATAAAATTTATTCTGTATAAGCCATGGTTAAAATACTTATTTTACAGTTTTCAGACTTTAAAAACTCTTTTGCACAAGCTTCTAAAGTTGCGCCAGTTGTTATAACATCATCAATAAGTAGAATATGTTGGTTTTTAAATTTACTAGGATTTTTTAATAAAAACTTGGTATCGATATTGTTAAAACGTTCAAAACGAGCTTTAAATGTTTGTGTTTTGGTAGATGATATACGAATCAGTTCGTTTTCTATAAAGGGAGTTTTTAAAAAGAAACTCAATTGTTCACCAAATTTTGTAACTTGATTATACCCTCGTTTTTTTAATTTTTTTGGGTGTAATGGAACAGGAATTATAACATTTACACTATCTAATTCTTTGTTTTCTTGTAAAAGTTGCCCTAACCAACTCCCAAAAAAAAGCCCAATTTCTTGATTACCTTTGTATTTTAAATCATGAATCATTTGCTGGGTAGCACCTTTTTTTCGATAAAATAACAAGGCATACCCTTTTTCTATCAGTATTCTTCCAAAAAAAGTTTGTGTAACTTTATTATTTCTATAATTTTGAAAATTAGTGAGTGGTAAATCGTGCCTGCAAATTGTACAGATTACAGTTTCGTTTTCAACCAAGTGTTCCTCACAAACCACACATAATTTTGGGTAAAAAAGGTAGAATAAATCTTTTAAAAGTCTCATCTTTACACAACATTTTTAGAAATATATAAAAAATAAGAGAAACCGATTGGTTAGCAGAATAAAATTTTTTAAAGAAGCAATAAAAAACATTAAAACGTTAGGTACTCTTACCCCAAGTTCTCGTTTTTTATCAAAAAAAATGATACGCAAAATAAATTTTGCTAAAGCAGATGTCGTTGTAGAACTTGGCCCAGGAAATGGGGCAATTACAAAATACATTTTAGAAAGATTATCGCCAAATGCAATTTTAATTTGTTTTGAAATTAATGATAATTTCTATGAGCAATTAGAGGCAATACAACATCCACAATTGGTTGTTGTAAAGGCATCTGCAGAAATAATTAAAGAAGAGTTAAGAAAATTGAATATAAGCAAAGTGAACTATATCATTTCTAGCTTGCCATTAACAATAATACCTGATGAGGTATCAGATGAAATTCTAAAAAAAACTTATCAAGTTCTCGAACATCAGGGTACTTTTGTTCAATATCAATATAGTTTAACCTATTATAAAAAGTTAAAAAAAGTTTTTCAAGAGTCTATTTCGTTAGAGTTTCAGGTTCTAAATATTCCCCCTGCATTTATTTATCGATGTAAAAAAGTCGAGTAATTTTTTTGTTGAAAAATTTCTGTAAACATGTATCTTTGCCCTCATTATGGCAAAACAAGAAGATCAATTTAAAAAAGTTTTATCGCACGCAAAAGAGTATGGTTATGTATTTCAGTCTTCTGAAATTTATGATGGATTAAGTGCGGTTTACGATTATGCTCAAAATGGAGTTGAGCTAAAGAAAAATATTAGAGATTATTGGTGGAAAGCAATGGTGCAAATGCACGAAAACATTGTGGGTATAGATGCTGCAATATTAATGCATCCAACAACTTGGAAAGCTTCTGGGCACGTAGATGCTTTTAACGATCCTTTAATCGATAATAAAGATTCTAAGAAACGTTATAGAGCAGATGTTTTAGTAGAAGAATTTAGAGAAAAAATAAATCTAAAAATTCAAAAAGATATTGCTAAAGCTCAAAAACGTTTTGGAGATGCTTTTAATGAGGATGAGTTTAGAGCTACAAACCAAAATGTAATTCGTCGTCAAAAACAAATTGATGAAATTTCTGCAGAATTAACGCGCGTTCAAGAAGAAAGCGATTTAGAAGGATTTAGAAATCTAATTTTAGATTTAGGCATTGTTTGTCCTGTTTCTGGCTCAAAAAACTGGACAGAAGTTAAGCAATTTAACTTAATGTTTGGAACTAAAATAGGGGCTTCAGCAGAAAATTCTACAAAAGTATATTTACGTCCAGAAACTGCACAAGGTATTTTTGTAAACTTCTTAAACGTGCAAAAAACTGGGCGAATGAAAATTCCTTTCGGAATTGCGCAAACTGGTAAAGCTTTTAGAAATGAAATTGTTGCAAGGCAATTTATTTTTAGAATGCGTGAGTTTGAACAAATGGAAATGCAATTTTTTGTAAAACCAGGTACTCAAAAAGAATGGTACGAAAACTGGAAAGAAACCCGTTTAAAATGGCATTTAAGTTTAGGTATGGGAGCAGAAAACTATCGTTTTCACGACCATGATAAATTAGCACATTATGCAGATGCTGCAGCAGATATTGAGTTTAATTTTCCTTTCGGATTTAAAGAATTAGAAGGAATACACTCTAGAACTGATTTCGATTTAAAAGCTCACGAAGAGTATTCTGGTAAAAAATTACAATATTTCGATCATACAGAAAACAAAAGTTATGTGCCTTATGTGGTAGAAACTTCTATTGGTTTAGACAGAATGTTTTTAGCGGTTTTCTCTAAATCTTTAGTGGATGAAGAACTAGAAAACGGTACAACAAGAACAGTTTTAAAGTTGCCAGCAGTTTTAGCACCATACAAAGCAGCCATTTTACCTTTAGTTAAAAAAGACGGTTTGCCAGAAGTTGCTAAAAAAATTATGGAAGATTTAAAATGGGATTTTAATGTTTTTTATGATGAAAAAGATGCAGTTGGTAAACGTTACAGAAGACAAGATGCAGCTGGTACACCCTTTTGTATTACTGTAGATCACGATTCTTTAGAAGACGATTCTGTTACTATTAGACATAGAGATTCTATGGAGCAAAAAAGAGTTAAAATCTCTGAATTAAGAGCTATTATAAAAGCAGAAGTTGATGTGAAAACTTGGTTGCAAAAGATGTAGGTTATTCTATATCTTTTTTAATGATTTGTTTCCATAACTGGTATCCTTTACCATTTAAATGCAGTCCATCTAACGAATATGCATCATTTAACTCATTGTTTTTAGATAAAAATGATGAGTAAAGGTCTATATAGTTTTTGTTGTATTTATTCGCAATTTTAATTAAGCCAATATTGATCTTTTTAATATCAGTATTACTTAAATTTTTTCGTTTTGTAGGTAAAACACTTTGAATATAAATTTTGGTTTCAGGTAAATTACTATGTGTTTTGTCCATTAAAATTGTATACTTTTCGAGTATTTGATTTACACTTTTGCCTTTTCCTAGATCATTAATGCCAATCATTATAAATAATTTTTTAGGCTTTTTCTTAATAACCTCATCAATTCTGTACAAAAGGCCATCAAGAGTGTCACCACTAATTCCGCGGTTTATGATGTTATTTTGACCAAAAAGCTCATTCCAATTGCAAAATTCAGTGATACTATCACCAAGAAAAATAATACTTCCTTCAACATATGGCATGCTGTTAAAAATGCTCATTTTAGTTTGGTAAAGATGAGAGTTTAAAGGCTCTTGTAATGGGGTAAAAATTTTGTTTTTTAAATAGTTGAATCCATCTCTTTTGATAAAAATAAAATATCCAAATGAAAGTAAAAAAATAACATTTAAAAGTAGTGAGTAAGGCAACAATTTTTTCATTTTTTTAAAACCTCCAACCAACATTAAATCCAATTCTTGGAACTATTACAGGAGATTCTGATCCAAATAAATTACGTCCTAAACCACCATATAAATCAATTACTAGACCTCCATTAGAGATGTATTTTGTACCTACTGCAACACCTAAAGCACCATCTGTATATTCTATGTCATAAATATCAGAATCTTCTACAGACTCTTTTTTACCAGAATTAATTCCGAAGAAACCTTCACCAAAAAAGTTCCAATTATATTCAGTTGTAAAATAATGACGATAATATGGAGTTATCATCATATTTTCATTGTATCTAAAATCTACTTCTTGTTTTTCTAAATTAAATTGTACAGAAATACCAAAAGAAGATTCTTCATTAATATAGTTTTCATAAGAAAAATCTAGAGTTTTTATGATTAGAGCATCAGCAATATCTAATTTAAATTCTCTTTGAGAAAAAGTAATTGAGCTAATGAAAAGTGTAAATAGTAAAATTGATTTTTTCATAAATTGTCTTTTAGCTTTTAACGATGTAATTACTAAACTTATTTTATAGACGAATGCTTTTAAAAACGGTATCCAACAGAAATTCCAACTCTACCAATAGCATCATCATAACTATTTTCAGAAAAATTACGCCCCACACCTAAAACTAATTCTGTGGTAAAACCTTTTTTAGAAACAAATTTTCCTCCAATAGAAATACCTAAACCAAAGCCAGTTTCAAAGTTATCAGAATTACTATAATAGTCGTAGTGATCATAATAATCATAATAATAGTCTCTTGCAGAGTACAACATACCAAAACCTTCTACAAAAAAACCTCGTGCAAAATTGCCCGAAAAATAACGTCTGTAAAAAGGTGTAAGCGAATAATTTAAATCACTATCATCTCTATCTGTATTTATTGTAGCTGCAATTCCGTAAGAAGACTCTTCATCAATTAAACGCTCATAAGAAACATCTATCCATTTTGCTGCAATTAACGTTAATGCATTTATTTTAATTTCTGTTTTTTTATTGATGTCTTGTGGATAACCTGATTCTTTTTCCTGAGCAACAAAAACAGAAGTTGTAAAAAATAAAATTAAAATAGTAATTTTTTTCATTGGTTGATTTTTTTTAAAGTTTAAGTTAGCTAAGATATCAAAAAGCATACCATTGTTATTAAAAAAAATACTTTAAATTTAGTATCTGTTTTTTTATCAAAACCTCCAATAATTACATATTACTTATCATAAAAATATTATTGACAAGTATTTTTTTATTTTCTAATAGCTCATAATTTTTTATTTCAAAATATTCATCATCTTGTAAGCCAAGATCTAGTTTTATTTTTTTAAATTGATAGTTATTCTCTTTTAAATTCTCTAAAACTAAAGTAAAATAATCATTTTCTTTTTTTATAATGGCACTTTTTGGTAATGATATTCCTTTTTTTGAATCAGAAATAATTTCGGCTTCAACAAACATTCCAGAAATAAAATTGGTATTTTCTTCTTCATCTATATGCCCATGAACTTTAATGGTTCTGTTGTTATTTATAGAAGTGCCTACTAAATGTACTTCTGCATAATAGACATTATCTGAAGATTCTGGAATTTGAAATGTTATTTTTTGGCCTTTTTTAATTTTTAAAATATCTTTTTCAAAAACAGTTAATTCTAAATGAATATGGTCTGTATTTATAATTTCCATTATTTCATTTGCTGAAGATACAAACGTACCATTACTTACATTTACTTTGGTTACATAACCATTTATTGGCGCATATAAATTTATTGTTGATGTAATTTGTCCTTTTTCAACTTTACTAGGATTGATGTTCATCATTTGTAGTTTTTTACGTAATCCATTATAAATAGCCAAATTGCTTTTATAAACACTCTCTGCTTTTAGATAGTTTTTTTGCGAAGTAATCTTTTCATCAAACAAAGTTTTTTGTCTGTTATATTCATTTTTAAGAAAATTTAGTTGGGCAGTAACTTCTAAGTATTGTTGTTGAATTTCTATAAATTCAGTGTTTTTTAAAGTGGCTACTAATTGCCCTTTTTTTACTTTATCACCAATTAACAAAGGAATTTTAGTAATAGAACCACCAACAAAAGTACTAACACTTGCTTTGTTTTCTGGTGGTACATCTATAGTGCCATTAACTTTTATGGTTGTATTAAAAATTTGTTCTGTTAAAGTACCTAATTGCATTTTTTCACTATCAAACTGTTCTTTACTAATTCTAATTTCATCAGAATTTAAACTAGTTTTTGTATCTGTTTCTGTGGATTTATCTTGGTTTCCACAGGCTAAAAAAGCGTATGAAAATAATATGATATATAAATTTTTCATTTTTAAAAAATATTTAAAATAAGATGATTAATATTGATAATGGTTTGATTATAAGTATTTAAATTATCTAAATAAGACAATTCAATATCTGTAGCAGTTTCTAAACTTTGTATGTATTGAAAAAAGTCAATTTCGCCTTCTTTAAAAGTTCTATTGGCAGTTTTTATAATTTCGTTTTTAAGCTTTTTACCCTGTGATTCATAGTAATTGATAGCTTCTTTATACTGTTCTAAAGTTGCTAAAAGCGACTTGTATTCTGCATCTAATTTTACTTTATAATCTTGTTGTTCTTCAGAAATAATTTCTCTAGCAATTTTTGAAGCTTTTATTTTTGTAGCATTTCCCGAAAATAATAAAGGAATTTTAAGTCCGAATTGATATCCGTTTACATTTGTGTTTAATAGACTATTTGTGCCTTGAAAATATTCTAAACTAATACCTGGTAATAGACTTTGTTTTTCTTTTTTATACACTGCGTTTTGATATTCTTTGGCATTTTCAAAATATTGAAATCCTAAATTATCTTTTGTTTCAATTTGTTGTAATTGTAATTTTTGAAGTGGTAAATCTATTATATCTAAGTCATCTACTTGCACAACACCTTTTAATTGTTCTTTAGAAAACTGAACTTCTTGCAAGGTTTGTTTATAAAGGGTTTCTAACTGTTTTTGTTTAGATTTTGCGGTAATCATTTCTAAATAATTAGTTTCACCCAATTCAAATTTACGTTTTGCTTTTCTTGCAAAATCTTTATACAAACTATCTAAAAATTGATATGTTTTGGCTTTATTCTTTACATAACTTAATTGATAATAATTAGCATAAACCGTTTTTTTAATTTGCTGTAACTGCACGTTATAATGCATTTTTTCTATGTTGGCTTTTGCTTTGTTTACTTTTTTATCAGCAAAATAAATTGTTGGGAATTTAAAATCTTGCGCAATACCAAAAACCTTTAAAGGTTGGTTGTTAATCGCTAAATTATTTTCATCATAATTATAATAAACAGAAGTTTTATCAAAACTGAAAGCATTTCCAATTAACGCATTCACTTCCTCTACTTTTAAATTTGCAGCTTTTAAACTTGCATTATTTTTAAACGCTAAAGCCAAAGTTTCATCAATAGTTAATTTAGATTGCGCATTAGTATGCAGTATAGAAAAGAATCCAATAAGGGTTACAATTAAGGTTTTGTTCATTTTAATTTCTTTTTTTTCTTCAACCCAAGCATATAAAACTGGTAAAACAAGTAGCGTTAAAAAAGTTGCTGTAATTAAACCGCCAATAACTACAGTTGCTAACGGACGTTGAACTTCTGCACCTGCATTTGTAGAAATTGCCATGGGTAAAAAGCCTAAAGCTGCTGCAGTGGCTGTTAATAAAACGGGTCTTAAACGTTCTGTAGTACCACGTTTTATGCGTTCATTAATATCTGTAAATCCTTCTTCTTTTAGTTCTTTAAAATGTTCTATGAGTACAATTCCGTTTAGTACTGCAATTCCGAAAAGCGCAATAAAACCAACACCTGCAGAAATACTAAAAGGCAAATCTCTTAACCATAAAAACAAGATGCCACCAACAGCAGATAAGGGTATTGCAGAATATACCATTACTGCATCTTTTATAGTACCAAAGGCAAAATATAATAAGATGAAGATTAATACTAATGCAATAGGAACTGCAATTGTTAAACGTGCTTTGGCACTTTGTAAGTTTTCAAACTGACCTCCATACGTAATTGTATAGCCTACAGGTAATTTAAGTTTATTATCAATAATTGTTTTAACATCGTCTACAACCGATTGCAAATCTCTGTTTCTTACGTTGATTCCCACAACAATTCTACGTTTGGTATCATCTCTAGAAATTTTAGCAGGGCCAGTAGTGTATTTAATTTCGGCCAATTCACTTAACGGAATTTTGTTTCCAATAGGTACATCAACATATAAATTTTGTAGACTTGATAAGTTTTTACGATTTTTTTCATCCAAACGAATCACCAAATCAAAGCGTTTTTCACCTTCAAAAACGTTGCCTACAGTTCCGCCTGCAAATCCCATTGAAATTAATTGATTGATATCAGCAATATTTAAACCATAACGTGCAATTTTACTTCTGTTGTAAGCAACACTCATTTGTGGTAAGCCTTCTACTTTTTCAACAATAATGTCTGAGGCACCTGCAACATTTTTAATGAGTGCTTTTACTTCGTCTGCTTTATGAGCTAAAACAGATAAATCATTTCCAAAAATTTTAATGGCAACATCTGCTCTTACGCCTGTAATTAATTCATTAAATCGCATTTCTATAGGTTGCGTAAACTCTACTTCCATACCAGGAATAACAGCCAATGCTTCTTTAAATTGGTCAGCCAATTCGTCTTTGCTTTTTGCGGATACCCATTCGTTCTTTGGTTTTAGTTTGATAATTACGTCACTTTCTTCCATAGACATGGGGTCTGTGGGCACTTCTGCAGCACCAATTCTACTGACAACTTGATCTACTTCTGGGAATTTTTCTAGTAGGATTTGTTCAATTTGAGTGGTGATTTCTATGGTTTTTCCTAAAGAAGTTCCTGTTTTTAAGACAGGTTGAATTACAAAATCGCCTTCATCTAAAGTGGGTACAAATTCGCCACCCATTGTACTGAATAACCAAATACTGGCAGCTAAAAGAAATCCAGCAAAACTGATGACTAATTTTTTATGAAATAACGCCCAATGAATTACAGGTTTATAAAAAACATTTAACAGTTTCATTAAACGAACAGAAATGTTTTTAGAAGATTGTTTTTTAGGTTTTAGAAACAAAGATGAAACCACAGGTACATAGGTTAAACACAATAGCATAGCACCAATTAAAGCAAAACTAAAAGTCAATGCCATAGGTGTAAACATTTTACCTTCTACACCATATAAAGATAATATTGGGATAAAAACAATTAAGATGATAATTTGCCCAAAAATGGCAGAATTCATCATTTTTGAAGCACTTTTTAAGGTAATTGCATCAATTTCTTCTTGTTTTACTGCTGATGAAAGTGATGAGAGCTTGTCACTTTCTTTAATAATTCTAAAAGCAATAAACTCTACAATAATTACTGCACCGTCTATTATAATACCAAAATCGATAGCACCAAGACTCATTAAATTTGCATCCACTCCAAAAATATTCATTAAAGAAATTGCAAAAAGTAAAGACAAAGGAATTACGGATGCAACTACGAAACCAGAACGCAGATTACCTAACAATAATACCACAACGAATATTACAATTAGAGACCCTAAAACTAGGTTTTCAGTTACAGTAAATGTTGTTTTGTTAATTAATTCACTACGTTCTAAAAATCCGTTAATATAAACTCCTTCTGGTAAACTACTTTCTATAGATGCTACGCGTTCTTTTACAGCATCAATAATTGCTTTAGAGTTTCCGTCTTTTAGCATCATTATTTGTCCCAGAACTTTTTCTCCTTGTCCATTTCCTGTAATGGCACCAAAACGAGTTGCGTTTCCATAACCAACTTTTGCTATGTCTTTTATGTATATTGGTGTGCCTTCATTTTTAACCACAATATTGCCAACATCGTCTAAAGATTTTACTAAACCTTCTCCACGAATAAAAAATGCTTGATTTGTTTTTTCAATATATCCACCACCAGCAACACTATTGTTTTTTTCTAATGCATCATAAATTTCTGATACAGAAATATGCATCGCATTTAACTTATTAGGATTGATGGCAACTTCATATTGCTTCAAAAACCCACCCCAAGTGTTTACTTCAACCACTCCTGGAATTCCAGATAATTGTCGTTTTACAATCCAATCTTGAATGGTTCTTAATTCAGTTGCTGAGTATCGATTTTCATACCCAGGTTTTACATCTAAAATGTACTGATAAATTTCGCCCAAACCTGTGGTAATTGGCCCCATTTCTGGCGTTCCAAAACCTTTAGGTATTTTCTCAGAAGCAGATTTTATCTTTTCGGCAATTAATTGTCTTGGTAAAAAAGTGCCCATTTCATCATCAAAAACAATGGTTACTACAGATAACCCAAATTTTGAAACGGATCTAATTTCTTCTACACCTGGCAAATTTGCCATTTCTAATTCTACAGGATAGGTTATAAATTGTTCTACATCTTGTGTAGATAAATTGCGAGATGTAGTAATTACTTGTACTTGGTTATTGGTAATATCTGGCACTGCACCAATAGAAATTTGAGTTAAGGAAAAGATACCAAAACCAACCACAGCAGCAGTACACAAAAAGATAATGAGCTTATTTTTTAAGCTGAATTTTATAATGTTTTTTAACATAATTCATAATAAAACAAAAATTAATAAACACCTATTTACAGCAAATAGGATTAAAATTGAGAATGAAATTATGCCAATTTGGGAGGTTGAAAAATAGAAGATTTTTCAAATAAAGAATGCGATTCTTTATAGTAATAATTTTGTTGAATTTGAATTACGATATTCGGTTTCAATTGAAACAATGGGGTGTTTAATGCAAAAATAGTTGGTAAATGATTGTAATTTTGAGCGTCTTGTTTAAAAGGTAAATCTTTATGTTCTCTGTGATTGGTTGCCTTAAATTCATTAGAGCCATAATGTTCAGATAGAAACTCAAAAAAAGTATCCCCATATTTTTCTTGATGAAATTTGGCGTGTTCTAACAACACTGCTAGCTTTGAAAAAGAATCCCAATTAACATTTAGACTCTGTAATAGAATCAAATGAGCCAAAAATATGGATATTAATTTTGTCATTATTATGCAAAGTAAAGATTTTTTTTAACAAATAAGTGTTATAAATGTTACCAAGAATAAAATTTAACAAATTAAAAATTAGCTCTTAATTGCACACTACCTGTGTGAATTGTTTTCGAATTTTCACTTTTTCTACCCAAATAACTTAAATTTAGGTTTAAAAAAGCGTTTAGTTTTCGATTAAACAACAAGCTCCAAGTATAATTTTTACCTGCTTGTAAACCCTCTAACATTTGGTAGGCAACAGGTGTGTTGGTATCTCCAGTAAAATCATTTAAAAATACATTTACATTGGCAGAAATTTGATTTTTCTTTTTGCTGATGTAAAAATATTCTATCCCAAATTTTTGTTGATTCAATTTTTCGAAATCTTCTAATTTGTTTTGTTTATTTTTAAAGTGATAAAATGCAGAAAATCGATTGTTTTGGTTGTATAAGAAACTAATTTTTGGCTGAACTTCATTGGCATTAATTTCGTAGTTTCTGTCTGTAAAATTTTCTGTTTCTAAACTATTTTTTGATGTTTTTGTCATTAAGTCTATCAACCAGAAATCTGCAAATTTATGTGCATAATCTAATTGATGTAAATTAATGTTATTTTCTTGATTACCAATAATGTATTGTTGTTTTAATTTCGAGTTTCCATAAGTAAAAGTTAGGCTGTTTTTTTGTGAATCTTTATTATAAAACAAACTATTTCTGATGTTTAAATTCAAACCAATTAGTGAGTTTTCATTAAAATCGAAAGGATTTAATTGAAACGAATTTTCAGTTCTTTCTTGTTCGTTTTCTACAGTTAAATATGTTTGGTTGTAAAAGTGAGAAATCAACTTTTTAAAACCAGTTTTAGTAGCCCAATTTCTTGGATTTATGTTTATAGATTGATTTAATTTGGCACGTTGAGTTGCAATAAAACTTAAATTTGGTTTTGGCAAACGCAAGTAATTGGCTTGGTCTTGAAATTGTGCAATTTCGAACTCATTAAAATCTTTAATTCCGTCGTTATTATAATCAATCCAAGTATAAAAACCCAAACCTGGTTCTGTTTGCACATAAACATAATCTTGTTGAGCTACATTACCAGAAGAAGTTTCATAAACTGTACTTAAATTGATAAAATTTTTGAACAATTTTTGACTAAAAACAACTCTAGAGTTTAGGGCTTTTTCATCATCAGAAAAGTTGTTTTCTGTAATTCTATAATTGGCATACACACTTAAATTGGTATTTTTATTTTTGATGAGTTTACTATCTATATAAATTGTTTTTCTGTTATTAATTTCTGCAAATTGATTCGATTTTATACTGTCGTTATTTCTAAAATTATAACCAATTTTTGCAAATATTTTTGTGGAATCTCCAACACCAAAATAACCTTCGTATTCCTTAAAACGATGACTTGTATTTATAAATTGATGGGTTGTTACGTCTTTTCTAGAATTGGTTTCGAAATTGATAAACGCACCCAACCAAGTTTTTTTAAGAGAATGTTCTGCTTTTGCTTGTGCTCTAAAAAATGAATTGTCTTCAACATTAGAAGTGTTAGATAAAAAGCTTCCATCAACAAAAAAACTAGTTGTATTGGCTTTAATTTTCGATTTTAGTTGATGTTTAGTTCCTTTAAAACCATTGTTATAAGTTAAATTGTAAAACTGATAACTAAGATAATCTTCTTTTTTATTGGTTAAATTTAATGCCGATTGAAAATAGTTTTTAGTAGCATTATTGCTTAAAATATTCCAATCTCTATTAAATTCAACAGGTTCATAACCTTGTTCAGAATAAAAGTTTTCTTGTGCATATTCGTGGCTAATTTTACTGCTTAATTTCCAACTTTTATCGATTAAAATCTGCTCCCAATTAATTTTTGCAGCCACTGCAATATTGTTTTCATCATCTATTGCAGAATACAAATTGGCATCTCTGTTACTAATGGCAATTTCGGTTCCTAAACTTGTTTTTTTATTAGTATCTAATTCAGATTTTACAATAAATAATTGCGATTTTGTTGGGGCAACAAGTCTTGTAATTGGGCTATAATCACCCAAATTTGTGCCTACAAAACTAAAAATACTTCCTGTTGCAATAGTATCATCTAAAACATAATCTCCATTATTAGTGCCAACATTTGTAAAAGTTACCGTGTATAATTCGTCATTTTCATTGGTAGAATATTCAAAATATTCTTGTGTTCCGTCAGTTACTTTTTTATAGAGAATTTTATTTTCATCAAACACATCAATAAAAGCACTTTCAGAAAACATGGCATCTTCGTTATTACCAGCATTGGCTAAAATTTCTTTTTGTTCTGTAGATAAACTCTGTTGTAAAGGTTGATTTTTAGCATCATTTTCAGAATAAAAATAACCAGCAATACTAAATTTTTCTCCTTTATATTCGGCTTTATCATAGGTAATAAAACGTGTGTAATTTCTTTCTGCGTACTGAAAATCTATCCAAATACGCATATCATTTGTAATAGGATAGGTGGTGTTAAAGGTAATTTCACCCAAATTATAATTGATGGTATAATCTTCGTTTTCGCCTCTTTTTATTAAAGAACCATTGACATACACCTGTTCTGAACCTTCTATCATTAAAATTACAGACTCATTATTTGCACCGTAAATTTTATAAGGTCCTTGGTTGCCTTCTACACCTGTAAAATTAAAAGTGTTGAATTTACCTCTAACCACAGCACCAGATGCAGCCACTTTTAAATTGTTGTTTACATTTGCTTCTACTTCTAAACCAGAAACTTGTTTTGCAAACGGAAAGAAGAACGTTTCTGTGTTTTTAAGTGATAAATCTCCAGCTCTAACTCGCCAATTATCAGTATACATTTCTATAAAAATACGATCAAAATCGGTTAAGTTTTGAGATACTCCATTATTCTGAACAGGAATATTTGTATCAAAAATATTGGCTCTTAAAGTTACTTCTTTAGAAAGTTTACCAGATATTTCTAAATCTAATGCAGAATTGGTAACTGCATTTTGATTATTACCAGAAGTGATGCCTCGTGTTATAAAACCTCTGGTTTGTAAACCATCAAATAGTTTGATGTCTGTCTTTTTTTTGTTGGTGGTTAAACTGTATAATTGGCCTTGGTTTGTATTGCTTTGTAAAATTAGTTTTTCATCAAAAGGAGTATAGATTTTGGTGATAAAATCGGGCAATCTAAAATATTCAACTGTAATTTTGTTGTATTTTTTTGAGTTGATAATTAAGATGGCTTTGCTAAAGTTGATGTTGTAATTCTTTGAAGGAATTATGTGTTGCTTATCATCAAAAATTTTAAATTCTTGCGGATTTAAAGCCACAGAATCTAATTGAATGGTGTCTTTTTTTACCTCAATAATTTTCTTTCTATAATCTGTAGATTTAGTTTGACTCTGAATTGATAATCCTAAGAAAAGGATAACATAAAAGAATATTTTTTTAAACATAGAAACTATAAGAAGCTAACGTAAAAATATGTTTTTATGTTTTAAGAAAATACAATTAAAAAAGAGATTGTTGTTTTACAGGATTTTCGTGCGCTAACAACCATTTTTTACGCCAAATTCCGCCTGCATAACCTGTTAAAGAACCATCAGAATCAATTACTCTATGGCAAGGAATTACAATCCAAAGTGGGTTTTTCCCATTTGCTGAAGCTACTGCTCTAATGGCTTTTACATCGCCTAAAAACTTACTTTGTTGTAAATAGGTTCTTGTTTTTCCATAAGGAATATCTAACAAGGCTTTCCAAACTTTTTTCTGAAATGGAGTTCCTTTAGGATTTACAGTTAAATTAAAACTGGCTCTTTCTCCTTTAAAATATTCTTCTAATTGTGTAACACATTCTTGTAAAACTTCAGGAGTTGTTGTCTTTAGAAGTTCTTCAGAAATTGAATCATCATCTAAAATTGTAATAGATTGAATTGCGTTTTTATCGCCAATAATTTCAGCAATACCAATTGGTGTTTTGTAATATGTGGTTTGTTTTTCTTGCATCAAACTCCAAAAACGTCTTTAGAATTTTGCGTTGTAATTTCTGCAATTTCATTGTAAGAAAGGCCATAAATATCTACCAATTTATCAACAACATTTGTTAGGTATGCACTTTCATTTCTTTTTCCTCTATAAGGAGTTGGTGCTAAATAAGGAGCGTCTGTTTCTAGTACAATGTGTTTGATGTCAATTTGGTTTAAAAAGGTATCAATTTTACCATTTTTAAAAGTGGCAACACCACCAATTCCTAATTTCATGTTGTAAGAAAGGGCTTGTTTAGCTTGTTCTAATGTACCTGTAAAACAATGAAAAATTCCTCTTAAATCATCACTTTTTTCTGATTCTAGCACTTCAAAAACTTCATCAAAAGCATTTCTACAATGTATGTTTATGGGCATTTTATTTTCTTTTGCCCACTGAATTTGTGTTTTAAAAGCTTCTTGCTGTTGGGGTAAAAAAGTTTTGTCCCAATACAAATCCATACCAATTTCACCAATAGCATAAAATTGTTTTTTATCGATCCATTTTTTTACGTGTGCCAACTCTTCTTTGTAATTTTCCTTAACAGAAGTTGGATGCAAACCCATCATTAAAAACACATTATTAGGATTTTCTTTTTCTAAAGAAAACATTTTTTCTGTGTAAGTAGAATCAATTGCAGGAATAAAAAAGCGAGTAACACCAGCATCTTTTGCACGCTGAATCATTGCTTTTCTATCGTCATTAAATTGTTCTGAATATAAATGAGTATGTGTATCTGTAATCATTAGTTTTATCGAAATTTTTCGACAAAACTAATGATTTTAAGTTCAATACAAATACAGATAAAAAATTAAAATATAACTTTTTTGATGAATTTACCACCCTTATTATCGGTAATATGAAGGATATAAACTCCACGTGTTAAGTTGGGGAAACTAAAATTTTGATTGATTTGTTTAATGGTAAGATTATTTACAATTTGTTTACCAGTAATGTCATAAAGACTTAATTTACCATTTTGTACACCATTTACTCTTAAAGTTGAAAGATTTACTTTATAAGCTTGAATAGTATTATTATTGAATGTATCTATACTTAAAGCATTTTTTTGTTGTAAATGAATATAAAACCTACCCAAACCATTGACTTGTAAATCGTGATTAAATGTGTAAGAATTTTCTAACGAAAGCTCTGTGAATTCATTTAATAATCGGTCTTCTAAATAGATTTTATAATCACTTTCTATGTTAGATTCTTTAAGTTTTATGTTGAGCTCTTTTTCTTTGTCTAACAATATTCCCACTGGTATAACTACGGTATCATCATTTAATTTTGGTAAATATTGAACTGCAAATTTGGTGTTTTCGTAGTTTTGTAACAATTGAGTGTACGTAGAAAAATCAGT
The DNA here is from genome assembly GCF_054584775.1 of Polaribacter litoreus. Taxonomy (NCBI): domain Bacteria; kingdom Pseudomonadati; phylum Bacteroidota; class Flavobacteriia; order Flavobacteriales; family Flavobacteriaceae; genus Polaribacter; species Polaribacter litoreus. The sequence continues at coordinate 19,081 of NZ_JBTLRD010000004.1, forward strand.
TTTCACTCCAGAAAAAACGGCTGCATCGTAACTTACATCTAAGCCATTGGTCATGCCTTCTTTAAAGGCAATTGATGTTCTTGAAACTTCTTCATTACCACTAGTTTCTAACACAATTTTTTGAATCGGAGCGCTTTTTAAAAATAGATTTTCTCCTCTATGCGTTTGCATACTTTTGGTAACATTTATGTTACCTCCACCTGCTTTTGATTTGATAAAAAATGCTTGTCCAGGAGCTAAATATTTGGCTTCATCTCCATTACCTATGGTTTCATATGCAGATAAAGCAGGATTCCAAACATAAATATTGGCAGCAACAGGATCTAATTGACCAACATTGGTTGTTAAAAAGTTGGTAGCATTTGCATTAGTGTTGGCATGTAAAAATGAAGTGTATGGATTTCCAACTAAATTCCAACCATTTCCATTTACAGTGATAGGGTAGTTTTCTAGAATGCTGGCATTTAATAATCCAGTAAATTCAAGCGTTGTATTGGCTGAGGTATTTATGGCATATCCTTTTCCATTAGGGAAGTTTCCAGAACCTACAGCCCCAGCTTGATAATATTCCCAATTTTGATTTACATTGTTGTACCAACTTAAGCCTCTGTTATTTCCTTGACCATTGGTTAAGGGTTCGTTTGCAGCAAAATTATCGATATCCGCATTAGATACTGGGCTGCTAATAAGATGCCAGCTGTTTCCATTGCCAGAAACATATCTATTATATGTGGTATTAGAAGGGTTTGGATTGGTTTGATTACCATTTACAATTAGACTTCCATTAGAATCAACTGCTGAATTTACAGTAATTTGTGCTCTTTGATCAACATTTCCCTGAACTGTTAAGCTAGCATTTGTTTCTATATTTAAATTTTCGAATGTTGTTAAATTATTGATGATGTGGTTTTGGCCATTCGTAATATTTGGAGCGTTTGCCACATTTTCTAAAATTACATCATTTGTAGATTGAGGAACCGTATTTGGAAACCAGTTTAAAGGATCGTTCCAATCATTACTTTCATCACCTGTCCAGGTGATGTCTTCTGGTAAAATATTGTTGATGTTGCCCGAAAAGAAAGCGGCACCAGCAGTTAAATAGTTTACACCACCATCATTAATATCAAAAGATGCAGCTCCGAGTGCGAAATGATTATTGTTTATTACTGATGCTTGTCTGGCATCAAAACCATCTACAGAACCACCACCTACAAAATTACTTGCTTGAATTTCTGAGGTAACAATATTTTCTTTTAATTCATATAAATCATTATTATTTCCTGTTCTTTTATATAGATAAGATTTTCCAGCAGCATAAACACTGTTAATAGATCTATATGGGTCTGAGATTAGCAAATAGTCATTATCCATTGAAATTCCCTGTCCGAAGTTTGAGCCTCCAGGATATTTTACAATTTGATTTTCACTCCAAGTATTTAAAAGGCCATCTCTTTTAAAGACATATACATAACCTTCGTACCAAGTTCCATTATCTGAAGCATCAACATTATCAGCCCCTATCGCAATGTAATCATCTACAATATCCATATCACGAGTTCCAAAACGAGAAGATCCTAGTCTGTTTAAAGGTTTTAGTTTTTGAACCTCAGACCACGTGTTTAGACCATTATCTTTTTCAAAAACAAAAACAGAGCCTTCGCCGCCAACAGGGTTTGCATTAGCTGCATCTGTATTACTCCGACTACTTGCAATAATAAAATTTCCATCTATAGCTACCAGCTCTCCGAAAAAATTACTTCTTGCTCTATGACTAGGAACTATTTTTTGTATGAACCCCCATGTATCATCTATATCTTTTTTAAATATATATGCAGAGCCTGCAGCAGAAATAGTGTTTAGCCCATTTTCGTCTTGATCTTCAAATGGATTACCTACCACTAAAAAATCACCATCTATGTCTAAAGATGTACCAAAATTATCACCATGTGAAGCATCAGGAGCTCTAAGTCGTTGATGTCCAACAAAATTATCTGCACCATTATTCTTATAGATCATTACTGACCCTGCAGGTGATTGAAATAATTCTTCATTTAATCGATCACTTGGTGTTCCAATAAAAATATAATCTCCTTGGATAGCTACACTCATCCCAAAATTTTCATCAATAGCCTGACCAACATAAGCTTCTATTCTTTGAATATGATTCCAGGAACCATTAGCATCTCTCTTATACACGTGTACAGAACCAGTAAATTGGTTTTCTGATGGTGCCCCAATAACCGCGTATTCATTATCCATTGCGATAGCATAACCAAAACTATTATTACCTACATTAGGTTGTGTTAAAATCTGCTCTCCCCAATTCTGCGCAAAAATGCCAGCAGAAAATAATAGCGCGTAAATAAGTAGTATTTTTTTCATAATCATTAATTTTTAATATTAAAATCCAGTTCCTGGCGCAGCAGGACTGGCAGCTTGCGCTTGTTTAGGTTGTAAGATTAGGTAAGTGCTCAGTGCTGTTAAAGCCATGTATTTACCGTGTTTTTCAATTTTTTTAAGAGCTTCTTTTCTAGTGATTTTTTTATCTTCCATGTGTTAAGTTTTGTGTAAACTTAATCGTGTTTTACTTTTTTAAAAGTTGCCAATATATTTTTAGGTGAATCTTTTGTATTTTTATTGATGTTGATTGTATATTTAGAAAATCGATTTTTTATTTTCCAGATATACACTCGCTGTTGTTGAATATGAAATAGACACTTCTATTATCAATTCTTACATTAAATTTGTAACTTATTTTGTATACCTTTTTATAAAAAAATAGCATGATAACCGCCATTATAATTGATGATGAACAAGATGCCATCGAGAGTTTAACTTGGGAAATTAATATGTTTTGTAAAGACATTAAGATTGTAGATTCATTTACCAACCCAGAAGAAGCCATATCTGCCGTAAATTACTTGAAACCCGACTGTGTTTTTTTAGATATAGAAATGCCAAAAATTGATGGTTTTCAACTATTATCTCATTTAAAATTTCGTGATTTCGATTTGGTAATTACAACAGCATACGATAATTATGCTTTAAAAGCCTTTAAAGAAAACGCTATAGATTACTTATTAAAACCCATTGATAACGACGATTTGGTAAAGGTGGTAGATAAAATAAAGAAAAATAAACTTAACAAACAATTGGGGTTTTCTGTTAAAGATTTATTACCTACCATAGAAAAAAAAAACAAAAAAATAGCCATACCTTTAAGTGGAAAGGTCGTTTTTTTAAATATTGAAGAAGTGATGTATTGTAAATCTGATGGCAATTATACCACTCTTTTTCTTTCAGATGGTACATCATATTTGTATTCTAAAAAAATTAAAGACGTTTATGAATTATTAAATACAGAGGCTATAGTTAGGGTACACCAATCTTATTTAGTGAATATGAATTATGTAAAAGAGTATGTAAAAAATGAAGGCTACTATTTAATTTTAGAAAATGCCAAAACCATTCCAGTTTCTAAACCTAACAGAATGTTTATTTTAGAAGCAATGCAAAATTTATAGAAAAAATGCTTGAAGCAATTAGTAAATATTTTGAAATAAATCCGTTAGGCATTTTTTCAATTTTTATCATCGGATTTCTGATTGTTATTCTCTTACAAAATATTTTTTTTTATTCAAGTTACAAGGATAAGGCATATATGTGGTATGCTATATATGTGTTTTTAATATTATTAGATCAAACAATTATTAACATATCTATTTTTAGTTATGATGTTTTGGGTAAAAGTCCAGATTATTATATACCCATTCATCCAGCATTAGAATGGTTATATAATAGCGCTTATTTGATATTTGTTATAGAATTTGGAGGTTTATTCTTATTTGAAGAAAGAAAGGCTAGAATTATGAAACAAATTGTTAGATATCTAGCATATATTTTAGTTGTATTGTTTGTACTAGAATTGTTCTTTCAAGGGTATTTAGTACGTAGAGGTTTTTTATTTTTATTAGTGCCCGCTTTAATTGTTCTTAGTATTATTATCTATTTTTACTTGTTTAAAATGAAAACCCCTGTTAAATATTATATTATTATTGGCAGTTTGGCTTTTTCAATTTTTTCCATCTTAGGCTTAACCAGTTCTATTTTTTTTGGAAAAGAAAAATTTGAATCTTGGTGGCTTTTTTATATTGGTGTATTTATAGAAAATATTTTTTTCTCATTAGGGTTGGTAGTAAAGCAAGGTTTAATTTTAAAAGAACGCAACGAATCTCAAGAAAAATTAATTGTACAATATAAAGAAAATGAAAGGCTAAAAAGTTCAATAAACGAGCGTTTAGAGAAAGAAGTTTCTGTAAAAACAAAAGAAAATACTTCTTTGCTAAAAAAAGCAGAGAAAGAGAAAATTAAACAATTGGAATTGGCATTTGAAAAAGAAATTGCAGAGTTAAAGGTATCTTCTTTACAGAGTCAAATGAATCCACATTTTATCTTCAATTCATTAAATTCTATAAAACTTAACATCATTAAAAACAATAAAGAAAATGCGGTTTATTATTTAAACAAATTCTCAAAACTTATTCGTAAAATTTTAACCATTTCTAGAGAAAAAGAAGTGTCTTTACAAGATGAAATTGATACGTTAGAACTTTACGTGAGCATTGAAAATTTGAGATTTAAAAACAGTATTCATTTTTCTAAAAAAATTGATAAAAATATCAATTTAGAAACCATAAAAATACCACCATTAATTCTACAGCCTTTTATAGAAAACGCTATTTGGCATGGGCTATCACCAAAAGAAGGCAAAAAAATATTACGTTTATCTGTACATAAAGAAGAAGGTAGTTTTTTGCAAATATTAATTGAAGATAATGGAATAGGAAGAAAAAAAGCATTAGAGCTACAAAAGCAAAAAATGATTCAAAAAAAATCTTTGGGCTTAAAATTAACTGATGAGAGGCTCACTATATTTGGGAATAAAAACAACATTAAACATCAAATTACCTTTACAGATTTAGAAGATGGGCATTTAGAAACAGGCACTAAAGTATTGATTAGCTTAATACCCAATTAAAACTCTTATAAAATACAAACACTTACTTTACAGAAACTGTATCTTTGCAAAAAATGTAAAGGATGACTTTCAAAGATTTAGACTTATCAAATCAGTTACAATATGCTATTGACGATTTAGGTTTTAAAAACCCAACTCCAATTCAAGAGCAAGCATTTTCTGTGGTTAGATCTGGTAAAGATGTTGTAGGAATTGCGCAAACAGGTACAGGAAAAACCTTTGCGTATATGATGCCAATTTTACGCGATTTAAAATTTTCGAAACAATTGCATCCAAGAGTTTTGGTGTTAGTGCCAACGCGTGAATTGGTTTTGCAAGTTGTAGATGAAATTGAAAAATTATCAAAATACATTAATACAAGAGTGTTGGGTGTTTATGGAGGTGCAAATATCAACACACAAAAACAAGCCATTTTACAAGGTCAAGATATTATTGTGGCAACTCCTGGACGTTTGTACGACTTAGGTTTAAGTAATGCTTTAAAACTAAAATCGATTCAGAAATTGGTAATTGATGAGGTAGATGTAATGTTAGATTTAGGCTTTCGTTTTCAGTTGATGAATATTTTTGATATTCTACCAGAAAGAAGACAAAACGTGCTGTTTTCAGCCACAATGACTGAAGATGTAGATGCTTTAATTTACGATTATTTTAAAAATCCGAAGAAAATATCTATTGCAGTTAGCGGAACTCCATTAGATAATATAGAGCAGGTTTCTTATAATATTCCCAATTTTTTTACCAAAGTAAACTTGTTAAATCATCTTTTAAGCGATAAAAAAACGTACAATAAGGTATTAATATTTGTAGGTTTTAAAAGAACAGCAGATTATTTATTTAAACATTTAGAAGAAGTTTTTGGTAGCGAAACTTGTGTTATACATTCTAATAAAACCCAGAATTACAGAATACGATCTATTCGTCAGTTTGATGAAGGTAATAACCGAATTTTAGTAGCTACAGATGTTATGGCTCGTGGTTTAGATTTTGATAATGTGAGTCATGTTATTAATTTTGATACGCCAGATTTTCCTGAAAACTATATGCATAGAATAGGTAGAACTGGTAGAGCAGAAAAAGCGGGTAAAACGATTCTTTTATCCACAGAAAAAGAGCAAAAAGCAAAAGAAGAAATAGAAGCTTTAATGGATTATAAAATCCCGGTTTTAGAATTGCCAGAAGAAGTAGAAATTTCGAAATTGTTAACGGAAGATGAACGCCCAAGTGAAGATAGAGAACAATCTAAAAATAGAACAGGACAAGAATATGTGCCTGGCCCAGCTTTTCATGAAAAGAGTGAAAAGAATAGCAAAGTGAATTTAGGAGGCTCTTATAGAAGAGAAATTGCTAAGAAATATAAGAAGCCCAAAACTAGAGGTGATAAAAATTATAATAGACGAAATAAGAAGAAATAGGTAAAATTGTATTTAAAATGTCATTTTGAGCGAAATGTAATGAAGTCGAAAAATCTCAATTATTTAGATTTCTCCACAAGGTCGAAATGACAGATTAATTGAAATTTAAAGAAATTAAAAAACAATGCAGATTTTAACGAAACAAGAATTGCATAATTTGGCAATGAATATAGTAGGAGAGAAGCTCACCAAAATGGGTTATGAGTTCCAAGCCATTAACAGTCAATTAAAAAGACATCCTCAGTTTGTATTGTTTAAAAAAGGAGAACCTACCATTTTTGTATTGGTAAAAGCGACCAACAATCTTCAAAATCCGAACGATTATGATAGCATTTGGATGGAAACTTTTATCAATCATGCAAAAAAACAAAATGCTAAAGTTTGGTTTGCAGGCGTAGGAATTGCGAATGCAGAAAGTATTGAAAGCCCTGTTTTTAAAGATCAACCTTATTATGTAGCTTTTGAAGATTTTTTAAAAGTTTTAGAGTAGGTTTTAGTTTAATTGTAGTTAATCAGTACTTTTAACGGTTCTTTTTTTTCGCATTCGTTTAGGTCCGTACCAAAGCCAAAAACCAGTAATGGTAAAACTTATAAGTGCAAGCCCCATCACAGAGGTATATACTAGTTTTATTTGTCCATTTGTTGTTTCAAAATACCTGTCTAGTATAGAGCCATCATGAATGTTTTCGATAAAATCAGAACGTCTTTGCCCAATATGTAATAATTGGCCTGTTGCACCATCAAGTTGAATGCTCCAATAATGGTCTTCAAAAACGAATTTTACCATACCTTTATTTTTTCTGATATCAATTCGATCTATTTTTGATGAGAGTTTAGGAGATATTGAATCGTGTAGAATTTTACAAGCATTTTTGTGTAAACGATCTATTGATAACCAGTCTTTAAGATTGGTTGATGTGCCTTGGTACGATTTTGATAAAATAATGCCATTACTATGCTTTTTCCAACCTAATAAAAGTCCGGATACAGAAATAAAAAAGAAAAAAACGAATAATAAGGCACCTGTTTTTCTGTGAACTTTTCTAAAAATCCGTAATAATTTTGCTTGCTGTTGCCTTTTATTTTTAATGCTCATTGTTTTTCTTACGATACTACATCAGTAGTTATTCAGCAATAATATAATTTATAGATATTCTTTTATGCAAATTAAAAGTTAAAAGAGTTTAGGTTTTTTAACATTTAACTTTTAAAAACAAAAAAAACCAACTTTTTTAAGTTGGTTTTTTAATAGCATTTTTAATGACTAAAATTACTCGGCATCTTGTTCTAATAATTCAAAAAACTGATTTAATTTAGGCATAATAATAATTTTTGTTCTTCTATTTTTCGCCTTATTTTCTTTAGTGTCGTTTGGTACTAAAGGAATATATTGACTTCTACCAGCAGCAATTAAACGTTGTGGTTGTACTCCGTATTTATATTGTAAAATACGAGTAATAGAAGTTGCACGTAGTGCAGATAAATCCCAGTTATCTTGTATAAGATTTCTCTTGATTGGTGTAGAATCTGTGTGCCCTTCAATCATAACTTCCATTTCTGGTTGTCCTTTAATTACTTTGGCAATTTTTTCTAACACAGTATAAGCTTTATCAGTTACGTTATAGCTACCACTTTTAAACAAAAGTTTATCAGAAATAGAAATAAACACCACTGTTTTTTCAACATTTACAGTAATATCTTCATCTTGTATACCCTCTGTTAAGTTCTTAGTTAAGTGGTATTTGATAGCCAAATTCAAAGAATCTTTTTGAGTCATTGCTCTTCTAATTCCATTAATATATTTGTCTTTCTCGCTTAATTGAGAAATTACATTGTTAATTCCTTCAGACGATGATTTCGATAAAACTGTTAAGTTTTCAACTTGTTTTAAAGCATTTTTTTTATCTGCTTTTAAAGACTCTACTTGGTTACTTAGTGAAGAAACCTGAGTAGCTTGTTTCTCTTTTTCTATCAAGAGTTTTTGCAAATTTGTCTCAACTTTCATCAACTCCTCTTTGGTTTTGGCATTACTCAACTCTAATTCTGTATATTGTTTTTTAGATACACAAGAACTTATTAACATTACAGACAATACTACTAACGCTGTTATTTTTTTCATAATTTAAATATTAAATTTAGGTTACAAATTTAACAAAATCGAGAGATAATAAATACATTAAACAAGATTTTGTGAAAATTTTATATACTATTTTTGTAAAAATATTTCATCAAATGAAAACCAAGCATATCTTAAATTTTATCGTAATATTTCTTGTAGTTACCAGCTGCAAACAAGAAATAGCTAAACAAGATTTTGTGTTACAAGGAGGTGTTTTTGGAACATCGTATAAGATTACCTATTTAAATGCAACAAAAAATTACCAAAAATCATTAGACAGTTTATTTTTAAAGATCAATAATTCAGTTTCTACTTACATTCCAAATTCAGCAATTTCAAAAATTAATAGAGGCGAAAAAGGAATTGCTATCGACACTATTTTTAAAGAAGTAATGCAAAAATCTCAGCGAATTTATAGAGAAACAAATGGTTATTTTGATCCAACAGTAGGAAATTTAGTGAATGCCTACGGATTTGGACCAAAAAACGAGAAAAAAGACCTTACCCAAGAAGAAATTGAAAACTACATGCAATTTGTAGGATTAAATAAAGTTATGCTTAAAGACGATAAAATTATTAAAGAGCATCCAAAAGTGTATTTAGATTTTAATTCTATTGCTAAGGGTTTAGGAATTGATATTGTTGCTCGTTTTTTAGACGCTAAAAGCGTTGATAATTATTTAATAGAAATTGGTGGAGAAATACGAGCAAAAGGAACAAAAGCCAATCATAAACCTTGGTTGATTAAATTAGTAAACCCTGTAAAAGCAAACGATAATAATGGTTTTAAAGTAATAAATTTGTCTAACAAATCTATGGCTACCTCAGGCAATTATAGAAAATTTAGAATTACAGACAATGGAGAAAAATATGTGCATACCATAAACCCTAAAACCGGCTTAGCTACCGAAAGTAATTTATTGAGCGCCTCTGTAATTGGTAATATAGACTGTGCCGACGTTGATGCTTATGCAACTGCTTTTATGGCCATGGGTTTAGAAAAAACAAAATTATTTTTAAAAACAAAAGAAGATTTAAAAGTAATTTTAATTTATGCAGATGCTGATGGCTCTTTACAAGAGTTTTCTACATATTAATTTTAAAAAGATTAGAATATTGATTATGAAAAAAATTATAACAATAGTAGTATTAGTTTTTGGGATGTTGCAGGTAAATGCGCAATCTAATAGAAAATTGGCCTATAGCTACATTCGAAAAGCAAATAGGGCAATCGAAAAAAGTATCGATTACTCAGAAGCATTGATCAACTTTAATAAAGCTGTAAAATTATTGGGTGTGATTAAAGATAAAAATATTGCCAGTTTAGGAGCTAGAGCCTATTTTGAAATACATCATAAACAAAAAACAATAAGACAGCAGATCAGTTTTTTAGAAAAGTCACATATTTATTCAAAGCAATATTTTCTATTGGCAACTAATAAATATACAAGTGATTATAGACAGAATGTAGAACTATACAATTTATCTAGAAAAACACTTAAAAAATTGCAGTATAAATTAAGAAGAAGAGGTATGGCTAAATTCTAAAAATATTTTAAATATTTTATTTTTTATAACAAACAGGTAAAATTTCGCCTTTCATTAAACAGTATTGTTTTACTTTTTCTGATGATATTTTTTGGGTATAATCTATTTCATCAACCTTAAAACCTACAGAACGTAGTCTGTTAAAGTAATCTTTTCCGTAAACTCTTACGTGATCATATTGACCAAAAATTTTAGCACGTTCTTTTTTATCTGTAATAGAATCATCTTCAAAAGTTGTTTCTCTTGATAAGTCTTGTGGAATTTGAAAAATACCAAATCCGCCTTTTTTTAAGACTCTATACAATTCTTGCATTGCTTTTTTATCGTCTGTAATATGTTCTAAAACATGATTGCAAAAAACAACATCAAACTCATTGTCTTTAAAAGGTAAATCGCAAATATCTGCCTTAACATCTGCAATCGGACTTTCTAAATCTGAAGTAATGTATTCTAAGTTTTTTTGTTTTCTAAAGATGTCTAAAAAACATTGCTCAGGAGCAATATGTAATGTTTTTAATTTTTTGGTTGATGTAAAAAAGTTGGTTTCATCCTTTAAAAACAACCACATTAAACGATGCCTTTCTAATGATAAAGTTGATGGAGAAAGTGCATTTTCGCGCTGTTTACCATAACCATAAGGCAAAAATTTACGAAACGATTTGCCATCAATAGGATCTGTAAATTGATTTCCTTTTAAAGTTAATGCAATAATTGGACGCACCACATAACTCGCTTTTATGAGCCAAGGTCTTGGAATTGAATTTAATATGGATTTAAAGATTTTGTTTGACACGGATTTCACAGATTTACACTGATAATAGTGTTATAAAATTACTCTTTTATATCTTAAACTATCTTCACCAAAATTAATTAGTAAACCCAATTTAAGACTAGAAACGGCTAGGTAGTTTAATGTTTGTTTAATATGAGAAGAGGTTAAACATTGCACAGCTTTTATCTCTAAAATTATTTTATCATTAATAATAAAATCTGCTCTATATGCATGAGGCAGTATATTTCCTTTATAACTGATGTTGAATTTTTTCTCTTTTGAATATTTAATATTGTTATCAATCAACTCGATTTCTAGGGCATCACTATAAACGATCTCATTAAATCCTTTTCCTAATTGATTATGAACTTCCATACAAATACCTATAATTTTATAAGTTTCTTCTTTGTAAAGTAAATTGTTCATTTTCTTAAAATTAATTTATCCGTGAAAATCGGTGAAATTCGTGTCTAAATATTTTGTCGGAATTCGTCTTCCTCATCAGTAACAATACCTAAAGCTTCATTTATATATTTAAAAGTAGAAAGTAGTTCTGGTTTTCCGTTAACAATGGCAACATCATGCTCAAAATGTGCAGATGGTTTGTTGTCTAAAGTAGTAATTGTCCAGCCATCTGCATGTTGTTTTATTTTATGAGTGCCCATATTTGTCATTGGCTCTATGGCTACAACCATACCTTCTACAAACTTTTTTCCTCTACCTCTTCTACCATAATTTGGCATTTCTGGGTCTTCGTGCATTTTTCTACCCAAACCATGGCCTACTAATTCTCTAACCACTCCATAACCATGTTTTTCGGTAAAATTCTGAATAGCATAACCAACATCGCCAACTCTTTTGCCAACTTTAAATTCTCTAATTCCAACGTATAAACTCTCTTTGGTAACTTCTAATAATTTTTTGGTTTCAGCATCAATTTCACCAACAGCAAAAGTATATGCATGATCTCCATAGAAACCATTTTTTAAAGCACCACAATCTATAGAAATAATATCGCCTTCTTTTAAAGGTTCGTTAGTTGGGAATCCATGAACAACTTGCGAGTTCGGACTCATACAAAGTGTATTCGGAAAATCGTAAAGCCCTAAAAAACCAGGAATTGCTCCTTGTTCTCTTATAAATTCTTCTGCTAATTTGTCTAAATATAAAGTAGTTACTCCAGGTTTAACTTCTTTAGCTAACATACCTAAAGTTTTAGAAACGATTAATGCACTTTCGCGCATAATTTCTATTTCTTCTCTGGTTTTAATATGAATCATTCTCTAAAAATTGAAATGCAAAGTTACTATATTTATTAGTAATTATTTGCTGATTTCTGCAAAGCTAATCCACAAGTATGTATATGAAAAAAAGACACGAATTTTAGAGATTTATTGTTTAATCTTTAAAATTCGTGTCTGTAAGTATCTTTACTAAAAAAAGATTTTATTCGCTTTTATCGTAAGAATGTTTATAAGGTGCTCCTGTAAGTATTTTTAAAATATCTTTTTCTAAATTCTCTCTAGGATATTCTACATAACGTCCTACTTCTTTACCTTCTTTATAAAAAATAAAAGTTGGCACTCTTATTATATGATAACCTTCTTGTAAATTATCTGGTGTTTTTTTATTTCTACCAACAGTAACTAATTCAAAATAATTTAAATCGAAACCAGTTTCTTCTAGTATTTTATAAAAACGCGGAGTTTCTCTTTTGCTATCTCCACACCAAGTACCCATAAAACCTTTAATGGTAAAATTATTAATAATAGGTTTTAGTTTTTCGATAACTTCTTTGTTTGTGTCGTACTCACTATATCTGCTGTTAAACCAAGATTTATAAGCATCATCTGCAAACGAATTTTTATCTGCAAAACCTATTAAATAACCTCTATCATTCTTAGTGGCACTTGCTTCTTTGGCTTTTACTTTAATGTATTCTTTTACTTTTACAGCTTCTTTTGTTACTTCTTTTTCTTTGTTGGTTACAGTAGTTTTACTTGTATTACAAGAAATAAAGGCAACAATAGCTAATAAAAGTGTGATTTTTTTTAACATTATAAAAGCGAATTTTGCGTCATTTCTTCTGGTTGATCTACACCCATTAAATCTAAAATTGTTGGTGCAATATCACCTAAAATTCCACTTTTAATCGATTTTATTTCATCATCAATTAAAATAAAAGGAACTGGGTTTGTGGTATGTGCTGTATGAGGTGATCCATCAGGATTCATCATGGTTTCACAATTTCCATGATCTGCAATTAGTAAAGTTGAATAACCATTTGCTAATCCAGTTTCTATAACTGCTTTTGCACATTCGTCTACAGTTTCGCAAGCTTTTATGGCAGCTTCCATAATTCCTGTATGGCCAACCATATCTCCGTTTGCAAAGTTTAAACAAACAAAATCAGCTTCGCCTTTTTCTAAATCTTCGCAAAGTGCATCTTTTAATTCGTAGGCAGACATTTCTGGTTTTAAATCGTAAGTAGCAACTTTTGGCGAGTTTCTTAAAATTCGAGATTCACCTTCAAAAGGTTCTTCTTGTCCTCCAGAAAAGAAGAAAGTAACGTGAGGATATTTCTCAGTTTCAGCAATTCTGATTTGTTTTTTACCAGCAGCAGATAAAACTTCTCCTAAAGTGTTTTTTATATTATCGTTATTGTAAATTACATTAATTCCTTTAAAAGAAGAATCGTACATCGTAATTGTAGTATAATACAAGTCTAGTTTTTTCATACCAAAATCAGGAAAATCATTCTGACATAAAACGTTGGTTAGTTCTCTACCTCTATCAGTTCTATAATTAAAGAAAATTACGGCATCACCTTCTTTAATTTGTGCTTTTGGAGATCCGTCTTCGTTGGTAATAATGATTGGTTTATGAAATTCATCTGTTAAACCCGCTTCGTAATTGGCATTTAAAGTTGCAATAGCATCTGTAGTTTTTGTACCAATTCCATTTACTAAACCATCATAGGTTTCTTTTATACGTTCCCATCTATTGTCTCTATCCATTGCGTAATAACGACCAGTAATTGATGCTAATTCACCAACACTTTTTGTCATATACTCTTGCACATCATTAATAAAATACGTTCCAGATTTTGGATCACAATCTCTACCATCTGTAAAGGCATGTAAAAAAACATTGCTTACTTCATTTTCTTTAGCAACATCTATAATTCCTTTTAAATGATCTATGTGTGCATGAATTCCTCCATTAGAAACCAAGCCTAATAAATGCACATTTTTGTTGTTTTCTTTGGCATATTTAAAAGTATCTAACAACACTTTTTCTTTACCTAGCGTTTTTTCTTTTACAGCTTTATTAATTCTAGCTAAATTTTGATAAACAATTCTACCAGCACCTAAATTCATATGTCCTACTTCAGAATTACCCATTTGTCCTTCAGGTAAACCAACATGTTCTCCATCAGTTCTTAATTCTGCATTCGGATATTTATCATATAAAGAATTGATATATGGTGTTTTTGCATTGTATATGGCAGATACTTTTGGGTCTTGTGTAATTCCCCAACCATCTAAAATCATTAAGATTACTTTCTTGTCCATTTTGTAGTTTTATTAGGTAAAAATAAGAAAGATTTTGGAGATATTTTTAAAATTTTACGAAACCGATAACGTAAATTGTTTTTGATGTTGCAATACAAAAAGGATAAAAATTTATATAAATGATTTTTTGTGCACTAACAAAATTTTTCCTTGATTTATAAAAGTAGCTTCATTGTAAAAATAAAATTAGATGCTATTCTTATACATGTTATTTTTTGAATTTTTATTCTTTGCTGAAATACTTTTACTAAATCTAATATTCCATTTTTTAACTATCAAAAGCAGTATTAAAGAAAAGATTACAATTGTATATTTAATAGTTAAAATCTAATTACAGTAATAATATGAGTTTTAACATTAAAAAAAGCATCGATTAATTACAAAATTCGTAATTTTACGTTCCAAATTTTATTAAATAATCAATGGATTCTCATTTCGAAATGAACGAGGTAACAAGAAAACTACCCAAACATTTACACAAGTTTGTAGTAAAGCAACCTTATGATGAATATACTGCTCAAAATCAAGCTGTTTGGAGGTACGTTATGCGAATGAATATTGATTATTTAAGTAAAGTTGCGCATAAATCTTATATTCCAGGATTAAAAAAAACAGGAATTTCTACAGAGAATATTCCAAGAATGGAAGGTATGAATCGAATCTTAAAAGAAATTGGTTGGGCAGCTGTTTCTGTAGATGGTTTTATTCCGCCAAATGCCTTTATGGAATTCCAAGCTTATAACGTTTTGGTGATTGCGTCTGAAATGAGAACCATAAATCATATTGAATATACACCAGCACCAGATATTATTCACGAGGCTGCAGGTCATGCACCTATTATTGCAAATCCAGAATATGCAGAATATTTAAGGCGTTTTGGAGAAATTGGTAGTAAAGCCATTTCATCTGCCAAAGACTATGAAATGTATGAAGCCATCCGCTTGTTATCTATTTTAAAAGAAAATCCGAATTCTACCCCAGAACAAATTCAGGAAGCTCAAGAAAAAGTAGAATGGTTGCAAGAAAATATGGGCGAATTGTCGGAAATGGCAATGATTAGAAATTTACATTGGTGGACAGTTGAGTATGGTTTGATTGGAACTTTAGAAAATCCTAAAATTTACGGTGCAGGATTACTCTCTTCAATTGGCGAAAGTGCTTGGTGTTTGCAAGAAAAGGTTAAAAAACTACCTTATTCTATTGAGGCTGCCACAATTAATTTTGATATTACAAAGCCACAACCTCAGTTATTTGTAACCCCAGATTTTGCGTACTTAAGTCTGGTTTTAGATGAATTTGCTAATACAATGGCATTAAGAAATGGAGGTTTACATGGAATTAAAAAATTAATAGATTCTAAAAATATTGGTACTATAGAGTTAACAACAGGTGTTCAGATTTCAGGAAATTTTGATAGTGTTATTCAATTTAAAAATAACAAAGTTGCTTATTTTCAAACCAAAGGAAAAACAGCTTTAGCGAATAGAGATAAAGAATTGATTGGCCATGGAACCCAAAAACATACAAACGGATTTGGAAGCCCAATTGGTAAATTAAAAGGAATTAATTTGCCAATAGAAGACATGAGCCCTAGAGATTTAAAAGCTTACGGAATTTACGAAGGTGAATTTATGACCTTAGAATTTGAAAGTGGTGTTGTTTTAAAAGGAAAAGCAATTACTGGAACACGAGATTTACGAGGTAAAATATTAATCATCACTTTTGATGAATGTACAGTTACTTATAAAGATAAAATTCTTTTTAAACCAGAATGGGGATTGTATGATATGGCTGTGGGTAAGGAGGTAATATCTGCTTACGCAGGTGCTGCAGATGTAAATTCTTTTTCAGATACTAACAAAGTGTCAGAGGTAAAAACACATAAAATAACATATTCCGAAAAAGAGAAAATGTTGTATGCTTTGTATGCTGAAGTTCGTAAAATGCGAGAAGAAAATTCATCCACAGAAAAAAAAGTAGCCGCAATATTTTATCAATTAAAAACAACCTTTGCTAAAGATTGGTTATTACTATTAGAAATTTATGAACTAGCGTTAAAGAATAATTTTTCTTTACAAAAAGAAATTTTAGAGGTTTTAAATGATTTAAAAAGTAATAAAAGTTACACAAATCTTATTGAAAATGGTTTAAATTTGCTGACAGTTAAACCAAAATAATATGGGGTTATTTGATATTTTTAAACGAAAAGATATGAGTGTAGAAATTAAAGAATATTTAGAAAAAGGAGCCGTAGTTTTAGACGTAAGAACGCAACAAGAATGGAATGAAGGGCATATTGCTGGCGCAAAGCATATTGTGTTAAATTTAATACCTGTTGAGGTTGACCAAATTAAATCTTGGAAAAAACCAATAATTGCAGTGTGTAGAAGTGGAGGAAGAAGTGGCCAAGCTACTCAGTTTTTAAAGCAAAATGGTGTAGATGTTATAAATGGTGGCCCATGGCAAAACGTAGCAGAGCACATTAAATAATCAGCTCTTTTAAAATTTCATAAAAGGAAATTGAGTAGTGATTTTGTCTTTTTTTAAAGATAAATTTCTCAAAAAAAGTTGATGTTTTTCTGATTTTTCATGAAAAGGTTTATGTAAAATTCCTTTTTGAATGGTGTCAATTTCTTTTAGAATTGGTATGGTTTTGTCTGAAAACCAGGTTTTTGTAAATTTATCCCAAATATAATTGATGGCAGTTGTATTTGGGTGAATCATATCTTCTGCATAAAAACGATAATCACGCAATTCATCCATCATAATCTCATAAGATGGAAAGTAGTGGATGTTTTTTCTTTGATTAACAACACCATGAATTCCTGCAATTAAATGGCTTTTACTTAATGTGTTTTCTGTAAAACCGTCTTTTAGATGCCTTACAGGAGATACTGTAAAAAGAATGTTGATGTTTTTATTGACTGATTTTAAAAGCACAATTATAGATTCTAGACTTTCTATGATTTCATCAATAGTTAACAGTTCTTTTAAGAATTTTTTTTGTGGAATTTTATGGCAATTTGCCACGATGGTATCTTTTTCTATAAATCGATAAACCCAAGCAGTGCCTAATGTAATAATGATGTGTGATGCTTCTTTTACTCTTGAGTAAGTTTTAGAAATCTCATAATTTAAGTTTTTTAAAAGTTCATTTTTGTTTGTTGAACTTAAACTGGAATGTGCATCAAAACAATGCCAACGTTCATTTTGATAAATAACATCTTCTTTAGTGTATTCTTTTTCATTAATTACATTTGTAATAAACCTTTCTATTGCCTTTGGATGGAATAAAATACCAAATGGATTTTGTGTAGACTGAAATTTAAAATAGTCGAATTTTTTTCCAATATTTTCAGAAAAACAAGAACCTAATAATAAAAGTTTTGAACGATAATCAATTTGATTTCTGGTTTCTTTTTGTAGTGGAATATTGGTTTGGAGCTTCATGTTAGTGCCAATTTCAGATCAATATAATTTTGTATGGTAAAAATACTGAAATTTGATGGTTAATCTAGACCTCTAAAAATTACGTATTCATTTATAATTAAAATACTTTGCGTATTATTAAAAAAATATCAATACTTCAAAAGCTTTTTTGTTTTAGAAATTCCTCGAGTTTGATAATGTACAAAGTAATTCCCTGATGGTAAAGATGAAATATCAACTCGAATAGAATGTTGAATAGAACTGTATTTTTGATGAGTAATGGTTTTAATAACAGCACCCAAAGAATTAAACAATGTAATCTTTAATGGCTCATTAGTACCAAAAAATTTAATATTTATAAAATCTGTAGTTGGGTTTGGATATACTTTTATTTCTGATGTTGATAGTAATACATCATCTGTAGAAAGCGCAGCAGAACAACCCGATTTAAATAGTGGAAGCGCATCAAATTCATCAAATAAAATAGAATTAGCTTCTTGTTTGCTTGCACCTAGCCAATCTGTTAAAACGGTACGATATACGTTTCTGAAATCATATTGCATTTGCACACCTTCATTGTCATCTACCTGTGTGTCAATTTCTGGAGCATCACCTAAAACTTGATTTTTAGCACAATTACCAAACACAAATAGAGGTGCAGCAGTTCCGTGATCTGTACCTAAACCAGCATTTGATCGAATTCTTCTTCCAAATTCAGAATACGTCATACCTAAAACGCGATCATCAATATTTAATAAATTTAAATCATCTTGAAAAGCAGCCATAGCATCAGACAATTCTTTTAATAAATTAGCGTGTTTACCCGTATTTGTTTCACCTGCAACAACTTGATTATCATGATTGTCAAAACCACCAATTTGTACTACATAAACCTTTGTTTTTAAACCGCCAGAAATTAATTTGGCAACTTGTTTTAACTTTTCTGAAAGTTTAGAACTTGTATATTTTGTTGATAAATTATTTCCAGAATTTGCCGCTTTTTTAAGTACATCTGCATAAGCGTTGGTTTGTTTTATGGTGTCATTTACAAAGTTTAAGGCATCACCATAACAGTTGTTCGGAATGTTTCCTGTATTAGAAACTAGTGCAGTTCCTGGGTTTTCAGGATCTTCTATAGCCATAGAAAAGTTTACACGGGTTCCTTGGCATGTTTCAGAAACTACTTTTCCAATAGTTATGGCAAACGGATCTGGATTGTTTTCATTTGGATAATTTTCTGGAAATGTAGAATGATTTACATCAAAAAAACGACCAATCCAACCCGAAGAAATGTACTCATTTTCATCAGAAGCTGAGTTCCAAATATCTGTAGATCTAAAATGAGAGCGATTCTGATTTGGATACCCTACATTTTGTATAATTCCTAATTTTTCTTGATGCCAAATTTTTTGAATTCCTAAAAGTTCAGGATGCAATCGAGTACTGCCATTTATTGTTAATAATTCTGATTCAGGAATAATAATATTAGAGCGTACAGCTTGTAAATTATCATATTGATTTAAATCAAAAATAGTATTTAATCCATCATTTCCACCTTGTAACTGAATCAATACTAATACATTATCGTTCTCTGTAGAAAATTGATACGATTTGGGTTGATTTTGAGCAAAAACAGGAAATCCACTTAATGCAATTGGTAAAGAAGCTGAAGCTATTGAGCTTAGTTTTATAAAATCTCTACGGTTTAACTTTTGATACTTCTTCATAATTACATGATTTGAAATTCAGACATTTGAACCATCACCGCAATTAAGCTTCTTAACTTTTTGTCTACAGATAAAGCTGTGGCAATATTTGATGTATTTGCCAAATAGTCAGAATATTCAACGGTCCATTCAAAATCGGGTAATCCCGGAATTAAAATATCTTTTAAACTAGTAATTTGATCTTCGGTAATTGTATAATTAAATAATTGATTAGCCAATTCTGAGATTAATATATTTGGGTTTGATGCATTTGTAATTCCTGCTGCAATTTGCAACACAGGTACAAGAGGAGGTACCGTATATTTTTTTTCATCAATAATTAAATCTCCACCAGTAACTAAAATTCTACAGTAATCTAACCTTTTAGGCAGTAGAAAACTATTGACCCAACTTTTGTAATACAAAGGAGCTTGGTAGTAGGCTTTCCAACCTGCAACATCAGGATGATGAAAAATAGATTGATTTAAATCTGTACAAGCTAAATACAATACCATTGCAAAATCATACTCTTCTTTTAGAGATGTTTTAGGCGCAGATACCATGAGTGATTTTGTTGCGGAAAACATTAAATCTATAGGGCTTTTTACCATACAAAACGTGTTATCATAAAAATGCTCTGAAGATAAAAGTACTTTTAAAGCAGGCGCAATTTCGTAATTATGATCTCTAATAATTTTAGCTAAAGGTGCTATGATGTTGGTTTCAATAGTTTGTGTAATTTCATGGTTTACGAACCAAATATATAATTGCCTCATAATAAATTTTGAACATTCATCTTGTTCAAAAATTTTATCAATTAAATCTTTGTATTCGTTTTCGCCATTTTCTGTAATTACAGCACTATCAAATCGATGAGATAATGTTTTGTTACCTTTTGCATGATGCCAATTCCCAAAATAAGAGTTGTTAGCGTCTTCGTGTTGAATCCATCTTGCTTTCCAACCAGTAAGCACTTTTGCCATTTGTTTTACATCTTCTTCTGTGTAATTGGTATAATCTCCATTACCAATTGCATCACCCTTACCCACAGTAAAAAGTTCTAATAACTCTCTAGAATAATTTTCATTAGGCGCTTCATCTGTATTTTGATTCCCACTCAAATAAATCAACATATTTGGGTCTATAGTAATTTGTTTAGTGAGCTCTTTAAAGTTACCAACGGCATTTTTTCTGATGGTGTTTATGTAGTAAAACTCTCTATGCGGATTGGTGTTTTCTGCAACAAAATGGTTGTGCCAAAATAAGGTTAGTTTTTCTCTGATAGAAATACCAGCATCTTGCATCTGTAAAAAAGACCAAGCATACAGTGAACGGTTTCTATATCTTAAAATTCTATTTCTATCTTGATTTGTGTCTACTTTTGGATAAGGATGTGCATTTACCCAAGTTTCTCCGTAATTTACATCTGGGTCGTTTACTTCATTTCTATTCGTGCCATCTAACTCATATTTAAGTGGTGGTTCAGGTAAAGGCTTTTCTTCAAAAAGTTTATTGATGGTTGCTGATAAGCCTAGTGAAACGGATTGTTTTGTTAAGGTTTGAGATACTCCAAAAGAAGTTCTTTTGAGCAAATGTCTGGCTTCTTTTGCAGACCAATTTCCTACATATGTATCTAAATATGGCATAAATTTTTAGTTTTTAATTTGATAAAAACTAATAGGATAGATACCAAATTTAACTTAAAAAAATACAACAAGCAAATACAGAGTAACTTATGCTAATACTTTAAAATATATGTGATTTATTTTTAGAATAAAAATGAGCTAATTTGCCAAATTCCATAACCCAAAACTACCAATACCACTAATATTGTAATCAGAAGTAAGGTAAATGTAAATTTGTTTTTTACTCGTTTCAAACTAGTGAATGATTATATCAGATACTCTTTCGCCTTTTCTAAAGCTTTAGGAATTCCGCCAGGATTTTTACCACCAGCAGTTGCAAAGAAAGGTTGTCCTCCTCCACCTCCGTGAATTAATTTACCCAATTCTCTAACCACTGTTCCTGCATTATAACCACGTTCGTTTGCTAATTCTTTAGAAATATAACAGGTTAATAGTGCTTTTTCTTTTGTTGGAGCAGAAGCAAATAATAAAAATAAATTTTGATATTCTTTACCCAAGCCAAAAGCAAGATTTTTAATTCCATTTGCATCTAAATCTACTTTAGTAGCTAAAAACTGCACTCCGTTAATTTCTTGTAATTGATTTTTAATTTCTCCTGATAAATTTTGTGCTTTTTCCTTTAAAAGTTGCTCAACTTGTTTTTGTAAATCAGCATTTTCATCTTGTAATTTTTGAATTGCTTTTACAGGATCTTTTGCGTTGTTTAATACATCTTTTACTTCGAATAAAGTTCTGTTATTATCAAAATAAAAATCTTTAACAGCATCATTTGTAATGGCTTCAATTCTTCTGATTCCTGCAGCAACAGCACTTTCAGATTTTATTTTAAAATGCCAAATATCACCAGTGTTTTTTACGTGTGTACCTCCACAAAGTTCTATCGATTTTCCAAATTTAATGGCTCTAACAGTATCTCCATATTTTTCGCCAAACAATGCCATTGCTCCATCTGCAATTGCTTTTTCCATGGTAATATTTCTACTTTCTTCTAAAGGTAGTTTGCCAGAAATACGAGCATTTACAAAGTTTTCTACGTCACGCAATTCATCAACAGTTAATTTAGAAAAATGAGAAAAATCGAAACGTAAATATTTAGAATGTACAGCAGAACCTTTTTGCTCTACATGTGTGCCTAAAACCTCTCTTAAAGCTTGGTGTAATAAATGAGTTGCAGTGTGGTTACACTCAGTTCTATGACGTTGTTTTTCATCAACAACAGCTTTAAAAACATCGTTTACATTTTTAGGTAAATTTTTAGTAAAATGAATAATTACATTGTTTTCTTTTTTGGTATCAACAATATAAATCACATCACCATTTACGTTTTCTAAATAACCTTTATCACCAACTTGCCCACCACCTTCTGCATAAAAAGGAGTTAAATTAAAAACGAGTTGATACATTGTTCCGTCTTTTTTAGAAGTAACTTTTCTGTATCGTGTAATTTTTACTTTGGCTTCTAAAAAATCGTAACCAATAAATTCTTGAACAGCATCATCTACTAAAACTGTCCAATCTTCTGTAGACATTTCACTTGCTGCACGAGATCTATTTTTTTGTTTTTGCAATTCTGCTTCAAAACCTTTTTCGTCTAGAGTATATCCTTTTTCTGATAAAATTAAAGCAGTTAAATCTATAGGAAATCCGAAAGTATCATACAATTCAAATACTTTATCACCAGAAATTTCTTTAGTTTTTGCTGATGCAATAATACCATCTAACAAAACCAAACCTTGATCTAAAGTGCGTAAAAATGAAGTTTCTTCTTCTTTAATTACGTTTTCTATCAGTTGTTTTTGGGCTTTTAATTCTGGGAAAGCAGTACCCATTTTATCACTTAAAACGGCTACCAATCTATAAATAAATGGTTCTTTTTTATCTAAAAATGTAAAACCATATCTAACAGCACGTCTTAAAATTCTACGAATTACATAACCTGCACCTGTGTTGCTTGGTAATTGACCATCAGCAATAGAAAAAGCGACAGCTCTAACATGATCAGAAATTACACGAATTGCAATATCTTGTTGCTCGTTTTTACCATAAGAAGTATTTGTTATTGTGCCAATTTCGCTAATAATTGGTGTAAAAACATCAGTGTCGTAATTCGATTGCACGTTTTGTAAAACCATACACAAACGCTCAAAGCCCATACCTGTATCTATATGTTTGTTTGGTAATTCTTCTAAAGAACCATTTGCTTTTCGGTTGTATTGCATAAAAACCAAGTTCCAGATTTCTACAACCTGAGGATGATCTTCATTTACCAAAGATTTACCATCTACTTTTGCTTTTTCTTCTGCAGAACGAATATCTACGTGAATTTCAGAACAAGGTCCACATGGGCCTTGATCGCCCATTTCCCAAAAATTATCTTTCTTGTTACCTTTTAAAATACGATCTTCAGCAATAAATTGTTTCCAAATATCATAGGCTTCTGTATCCATTTCTAAATTGTCAGCATCATCAGATCCTTCAAAAACAGTAACGTATAAAATGTCTTTATCAATTTTATAAACTTCGGTTAACAATTCCCAAGCCCAAGCAATAGCTTCTTTTTTAAAATAATCGCCAAAAGACCAGTTGCCTAACATTTCGAATAAAGTATGATGATAGGTATCGTAACCCACTTCTTCTAAATCGTTATGTTTACCAGAAACACGCAAGCATTTTTGCGAATCTGTAATTCGATTCTTTTTCGGAGTTCCATTTCCTAAAAAATATTCTTTAAACGGAACCATACCAGCATTGGTAAACATTAATGTTGGGTCATCTTTTGTAACCATTGGTGCAGAAGGAACTACTAAATGAGATTTTTCTTTAAAAAAGTTTAAAAAAGTAGCGCGAATTTCTTGAGATTTCATAAAAAAGAAGTTTCCAACAAGTTGGATTTTGTTAATTTATTTTTAAAAAACTGCGTAAAAAAAAGCAGTTATAAAACATTTTGTAGATTTGTAAGTTAATTATAGTGATTGTTTAACAGTAAATCTATAAAAACGTACACAAAAATACTATATTTAGTAATATGGCAAAAGTAAAATATTATTATGATGAGGATACGCTTTCTTACAGAAAAATTACTGTAAAAAAGACGGATTATTATCGCAAAATACTGTTTAGCTTTTTGGGAGTGATTTTGATTGCTTTTTTTGGTTTTATTGGTTTCAGCCAAATTATAATGTCTCCTAATGAGCGCGCGCAACAAAGGGAGTTAGAAAACTTAAAATTTCATTACGAGTTATTGAATAAAAGAATGGAAGAGAGTTCTATGATTTTATCGCAACTGCAAGAAAGAGATAACAATATTTATCGAAGTTACTTTGAAGCAAATCCAATACCAGAAGAGCAGCGTAAAGCGGGTTTTGGAGGTGTAAACAGATATAAAAATTTAGATGGTTTTGAGAATTCTGATTTAATTAAAAAGCTCACAAAAGAAGTAGATATTTTATCGAAACAAATGGTGGTACAATCTAAATCTTTAGATGAAATTGTAGCGTTAGCAAAAGAAAAGAAAGAAATGTTAGCATCAATTCCGGCAATTATTCCAATTAAAAAAGGAGATTTTTATGTGGCCTCTGGTTATAAAATGAGAATGCACCCCATATTAAAAATAAATAAATTCCATAAAGGAATGGATTTTACAGCGCCAAAAGGGACACCAATATATGCGTCTGGAGATGGAACTGTAAGTTTAGCACAAAGAAGCACTACATTTGGTAAAGTAGTTTTTATAGAACATGGTTATGGATACAAAACAGTTTATGCTCATATGAGTAAAATGGCTGTAAAAAGACGCGATAAAGTAAAAAGAGGAGATTTAATTGGTTACGTGGGCAACACAGGCTTATCAGTAGCACCACATTTACATTATGAAGTGCATAAAGATGGTAGAGCTGTAAACCCGATAAATTTTTATTACGGAGATTTATCTTTAGATGAATTTGCAACCCTACAAAGAACATCTGAAGAAAGCGAATCTTATGATTAATCTATAATAGTTTCTAAAAACATTTGTTTAAAACTATTTCAATCAACTTTTCTTGTGCTATTAAGATTTTTATTTAGTTTTGATTACTGATTACTGATTACTGATTACTGATTACTGATTACTGATTACTGATTACTGATTACTGATTACTGATTACTGAATAATGCATATAGATTTACCAGAAAAACGATATTACAAGATTGGCGAAGTTGCCAAAGCTTTTGATGTAAACACATCGCACATTCGTTTTTGGGAAAAAGAGTTTGATATTATCAAGCCTAAAAAAAACGCAAAAGGTAATCGCTTATTTACACAAGAAGATATAAAAAACTTCAAACTCATTTATAACTTAGTAAAAGAAAGAGGGTTTACTTTAGAAGGAGCAAAATTAAAATTGAAGAAAAACCCAGACAGTGTTTTTAACAATCATGAAATTATAGCTAGGTTAGAAGCTGTAAAAGCAGAATTGCTTAAAATTAAAAACTCATTATAGTTTTACAATTCATTACATCACTTTTAAGACTAAGAAAAACTTCGTTTTATTGTTAAAGTTGATGCTCTAAACAGAAAAAAATAGTCATATCAACAGTTGAAAAATCTATAGATTAAGGTTGATCAGCTTTAAGAGGTTGTAGTTGCACTTTTAAAATGTCTATTTTTTTACGTAAGTTTAACAGGTGTTTGGTTTTTAGGTACTTAAAGTGATATTGCATAAAATCAACAAAAAAAAAGCAGAAATAAGAATTTTAGTGTAAGCAATTCTAATGCTAAAATGCTTTGAATTACAAAAAAAGTTGCCAATGAAAAGTATATGGAATAAATAAAAACATAAAATACTAGAGAAATGAGTAACTTATTGAACATTAAAAAGGAAATTGAAAAATATGCTGATGAATCTAATTTAACAGCGTTGCAAATCGTAGAAAAGTTAGAGAAACATTACTTTAATAAAAAAGTAAATAACAATTTAAAACTCTACAAAAAGGGAAAGAAAAAAGTAAGTGAAATAACTAGAGACTTAAAAATATCTCCTAGAAAATTTTATGCCATTTTACAGAAAAAAAATATTCAACACAAAAAATACAATAAGCAAGTAAATTTATGAATGTTAAAGATAAAGTAGTTGTTATTACAGGAGCTGGTTCAGGTATAGGAAAAGCAACTGCCATTCATTTTGCAAAATATCAAGCTATTGTTGTTGTTTCTGATATTAATTTAGAAAAAGTAGAAAAAGTTGCTCATAAAATTGTAACAAATAAAGGAAAAGTTCTACCAATAAAAGCAAACGTTGCGCAGTATAAAGACGTAGAAAATTTAATTGCAAAAACTGTCGAAAAATTTGGGAAGTTAGATGTAATGGTAAACAACGCAGGTATTGGTCCGCATTTATTAAAAACACATGAGGCAACTCTACGAGATTGGGATAGAGTAATTGCGGTAAATCAAACAGGTGTTTTTTATGGTATGAAAGTAGCATTAAATCAATTTTTACAGCAAGGTTATGGTAATATTGTAAATGTTGCATCTTTAGCAGGTTTAAAAGCGTTGCCCAATAATATTAGTTATAGTGCAAGTAAATTTGCTGTTGTTGGGATGACAAAATCTGTGGCTAAAGAGTATGCTACAAAAAACATTAGAGTAAATGCAGTTTGCCCTGGTTATACAGCCTCTCCATTATTAAATCAACTAATTAACTCAAAACCAGAAATGGATCGTATTTTAAAAAGCAGCATACCTATGCAGCGATATGGCAAAGCAGATGAAATTGCAGAAGCTGTTGTTTGGTTAGCCTCAGAGAATACAAAATTTATTACTGGTCAAACTATTACATTAGATGGTGGTACATCACTTTAATAGCTAAATATTCTTTAAATTTGAACAAACCAAAAATCAACATAAAAATTAAAAATTAGAAATTATGAAAAAATGGTTAATTCCTGTAATAATTATTTTTGTATTGGGATACGCCTTTTACAGTTTTGCAAAAGGATTTAATAATACTGCAGTTAAGCTAAATGAAGATATATCTGAATCTTGGGCAAATGTAGAAACAGCTTACCAACGAAGAAACGATTTAATTGGAAATTTAGTAAAAACAGTACAAGGAGCTGCAGATTTTGAAAGAGGAACTTTAACAGATGTTATCAATGCAAGAGCTAAAGCAACATCAATAAATATAGATCCTTCTAAAGTTACACCCCAACAATTGGCAGATTTTAATAAAGTTCAAGGAGGTTTAAGTGGGGCTTTGAAAAGTCTCTTAGTTACTGTTGAAAGGTATCCAGATTTAAAAACAAATCAGAACTTTTTAAAATTACAAGACGAATTGGCAAGTACAGAAAACCAAATTTTAACCGCTAGAACTCGTTTTAACGAAAAAGTAAAACCTTATAATAATCACGTTAAAACTTTTCCAAATTCCATTTTGGCAGGTTGGTTTAATTTTGAAGGTAAACCTTATTTTCAAGCAGAAGCTGGAGCAGAAAAACCGGTTGAAGTAGATTTTAGTAAAAAATAACAATGTCTAAAGTAGAAGAATTTCTTACAAAACAACAGGAGCAAGATATTATTGAGGCAATACGAATAGCAGAGCAAAACACGTCTGGCGAAATTCGTGTACATATTGAGGCTTCTTCAGATAAAGATCACTATGAGAGAGCTTTAGAGGTGTTTCATTTGTTAAAAATGTACAATACAAAAGATAAAAATGGAGTACTCATTTATGTGGCAGTACACGATCATAAATTTGTGATTTGTGGTGATAAGGGAATCAACGAAGTTGTACCCGAAGATTTTTGGAACACAACAAAAGACAGCATACAACATCATTTTAAAAAAGGTGATTTTAAACAGGGTCTTGTTGATGGGATTTTAAAAGCAGGCGAAGAATTAAAAGCTCACTTTCCATGGCAAATTGATGATGAAAATGAACTGTCTAACGAAATTTCTAGATAATTAATGAATTTTATAAAGTTAACAAAAGCGTTCATCCTTTTTGCAGCATTTTTCTTCACTCAAATAGTTCTTGGGCAATTTACCATACCAGAAAAACCAAAATTTCAAACAAGTATTTACGATTATACAGAGTTGCTTTCTAAGAACCAAAAGTTAAGTTTAGAAAATAAATTAGTGCGTTATTCAGACTCTACATCAACACAAATTGTAGTTATTGTTATTGAAACTACCAAAAATGAAAGTATCGGAATTCTTACACCAAGATGGGCACAAAAATGGGGTATTGGACAAGAAAAAGAGGATAATGGAATTTTAATTTTATTAGCTGAAAATGATCGAAAAATATGGATTTCTCCTGGTTATGGCATTGAACCGATTCTAAGTGCTGGAATTATAGGAGATATTACAAGAAATATCATTATTCCCGAATTTAAAAAAGGAGATTATTACAAAGGTTTAGATAAAGGAGTTGATTACATTTTTAAAGCTTTAAATGGAGAGTTTAAAGGTACTCAAAAAAAAGAAGCAAAAAGTTTTGATTCTGGTGTTATCATTTTTGTAATTATGATTATCATCTTTTTTATCATCATTTCTAGAGGAAATAGGAACAATAGAGGTGGAGGAAGAGGTTACAGAAGACGTTCTGCAGGAGCATCACTTTTAGAAGCCATTATTTTAAGTAACGCTGGTAGAGGTGGAGGAAGTTTTGGTGGTGGATTTGGAAGTGGTTCATCTGGTGGCGGTTTTGGTGGCGGTTTTGGTGGTGGAGGCTTTAGTGGTGGTGGAGCAGGTGGTAGTTGGTAAAATTTAAAACAAAATGAAAAAAGACATACTACTTATAATTCTTATTGTATTGTTAAACAGTTGTCAAAACTTTGGTCAGCTTAAAATAGTTGCAGATCTATCAAAAAACTTAAAAGAAGTTTCTGGTAATGAATTTCTAAAAAGTACCAATTCTATTTGGATGATAAATGATGGTGGTAACAAATCTAATCTTTATGAGGTTTCTAAAAAGAAAGGAAAAATAAAACGAGTTATAGATATTGATGCTAAAAATAAAGATTGGGAAGATATTACCTCTGATGATGAAGGGAATTTGTATATAGGTGATTTTGGAAACAATGATAATGATAGAAAGAATTTAAGAATTTTAAAGATTAAGAAAAAAGATTTAGATGAGAAGGATGCAGATATTAAAACAATTAAATTCGAATACGAAAACCAAGAAGAGTTTCCGCCCAAAAAAGACCAACGTTTTTTTGATGCAGAAGCTTTTTTTTACCTCAATAAAAACTTTTACATTTTTACAAAAAGTAGGGTAGATGATCAATATGGTAAAACATTTCTATATCGAGTACCAGCATCAACCAAAGGAAAACATAAAGCAAAACTAATTGGAAGTTTTAATAATTGTAACCAAAACGATTGTTGGTTTACAGCCGCAGATATTTCTAACAATAAGAAAAAGGTAGCTTTATTGTCTCAAAAAAATATTATTATTTTTTCTGATTTTAAAGGTGATAATTTCTTTTCGGGTAAAGTAGAGAAAATTAAGTTAAAGCATATATCTCAAAAAGAAGGGATTTGCTTTAAAAATAACAGAACACTTTATATTACTGATGAAAAAGATGGTGGAGATGGTTGTAATTTGTATGAATTAAAGATTGATTAATTTAACCAACAACAATCCCCATCCAATAATTAAAAACAAACCACCTAAAGGAGTAATTGGTCCTAAAAATTTTAACTTTTTATTATTGGCAGCTGATAATACTAAACCATAAATAGAAAAAGAAAACAGAATAATACCAATAATAAAAGCATAAATAACATATGCATTTATAGATACTGGCGTCGTAAGTTCAAAACCTAAAACAAGTAATACAATTGCATGATACATTTGATATTTAACACCAGTTTCAAAACTTTGAAGTTGGTCGTTGGTTAATTTTTTCTTTAATATGTGTGCTCCAAACGCACCAAAGATTACAGATAATAACCCAAAAACTGTTCCTGAAATTAATGCTAATTGACTCATATATTTTTATTAAAAATCGAAACCTAAACTAAATTCAAATCGGCCTCTATCTACACTGTTAAAATAACCAACACTACCTACAAACATATTTGCTGCATTAAAAAATAAACCAGCGCCATAAGAGGTTTTAAAAGCAGAAGATTCACCAGATGGAATTAAGTTTTTTGGAGTACCCCAAACTTTACCATAATCGAAACCAGTATACAAGCCAATGTTAAGGGGTAATAATTCTGTTCTTACTTTTCTTATATTCCATCTTAAATCTGTGGTTTGATAAAAAGCATTTTTGCCAATAAAACGCTCATTTCTAAAGCCACGTAAACCTTCATTACCCCCTATATTAGCTGCTTGGTAAAATTCAAATTCATCACCAAAAATAAAATGCGTTTTTACTTTAGATGCCAATACTAACTTGCCATTAGGTATTAATTTATGACTAATTCCTAATGAGGTAAGGCTAAAGCCAAAATTTCTATTTTCGTTTAAATTAAAGGTATATCCTAATTTAACAGCAAATTCTAGAGCTAAAGTTGGAAAAGTTTCATTGTCTGAATGTTTGTAATAGTATTCGGTTTCAGCAGTTAAAAATTGTTGTTCGGCAAAAAGTGCACTGTTTGGGGCAAATTGCGGAGTATCTAAAATCCGTCCAGTTGTTCTTTCTACATCAAAACTTTCAAAATTAAAACCAGCTTTTATTTTTGCACCCAAATGTCCTCTCCATTTTAAGTAGGTTCCTAGATTATATTTTTGAATTCTTACTCGGTTAAAATCTTTATTTTCATCATCTTTTTGCGCCTCCGGATTTGTGCTACTATTGCCAAAGCCAAAAAAATTTCTTGCAAAATTAGGACTGTTATAATTGGCTTCTATAGCAAAGTTCCACTTGTTGATAAAGTTTGCAAACTCACCTGAATAATTTAATTCGTAACCACCAGTGGCAAAATAATAGAACCCTGCAAAAATGTGTTTTGCAGTAAAAGGATTTCTCTCAAAACCGTTAACTATGGTGGCACTTTTTAACCCTAGTTTTATGCCATCATCTGGGTTATAACCTATGGCAGGAGATAGTGTTTTTGAGCTACTTTTAAGTTTTGTGTAATCGTATGTGTTGGTGTCGTAATCGTCAGTTAATTTTTTATTTACGTTTTGATTTTTCTTGAATTTATTTTTCTTTTTCTTTTGGTCAAAGATCTTTAGGTTTCTATTATTTTCTATGTTATAACTATCTTTGTCTAAGCCACCAATAATTTTTACTTCAATATGTTTTTTATTGTTTTTACCACTTACATGAAATTTATCTTCGTCATCTAAACCATAAATCCAGATTTCTTTGGTAGTGTTAGCATCAAAAATTCTATCTAAAACAATATCCGATTTTTCGCCATCCTTTATTCGGTAAATGATAATGTGAGTGTTACCATTATTAAGGCGTTTAATTTCAAAATAATCATCTTTATGAGTACCCATTACCACTTGAAAACTATTTAAATAGGTGTAATATTTATCCGAAATTTTTTGTAAATTTTTTCTTCTACCTTTAAGTTTTCTTTTAATTTCATCAACAGTTTGGTCTTGAAGTTCTTTTGGAATTTTATTGAGAGCATTGTCTATAACTTCATCAGTAATTTGATTTTGAATTATTTGAACTTGCTTGTCCCATACTTTTTTATCAGATTTGGTAATAAGCATCATATCTAAAGGATAAGCTGAATAGCTGAACCATCTTGGTGCTTTTAAATCTTTGTTGTAAGATCTCATACCCTTTAAGGCAGGTAAGGCATTGGTTAAAAAGCCTAGTAGAAAACCATCACCAAAAATAGAAAAAGCTTGGTCTCTATCTCTTGGTACAGGTCTGTAAATTACTTGGTCGTCTTGTTCAATTTCTGCCCATCTCCATTGGTCTTGGTGTCTATCCCAATCACCAATTAACATATCAAAAAGTCTAGCTCTAATATAGCGAGGTTCGTCTAAAACATACTTTTCATCCTTAGCTAAATTTTTTCTTAAATCATCTGTACTTATTAAATTATTAGAGTATCCAAAGTTTTTTTTGTCTCCATGACCTTCGTCTGTCCGTTCTTCAATCATGTACAATTCATCACCATAATCTTCATTAAATTCTTCTAAAGTTTTTTGTTTAGGTACAAAATATAATACAGGTTTTGTATGATAAATATCTATGGCTTCTGCCAATTTATCAATAGTAAAAGGTGCATATGGATGCGAGCCTGTAAATACATCCATTAGTAGTTCTTGTGTTAAAGATTCTTGAAATTGCCCTTCTACATATTGATCTTTAAATACCACAGTTTGTAAATACTGAACAGCGTTTTTTCTTAAAGCGCGCATTACATATTCTCTACCTTGTTTATCTACTAATCGTAAAGATTTAGATTGATGACCACCACCTCTTCTAACAGGGGTTAACCCGCCAAATAAGGTATCTAAACCAACAGTTGGCGCAGTTACTTTTTTACCAAAATATTTTCGATACCTATCTCCCCAAATAAACTTGTAAAAATTACTTTTTTCCACCTCTTCTTTGCTGTAAACAGAAGCTTCTTTTTCTTGTAGCTTTGTATTTGGGAATTTGGTTAATTTAAATTCGTTTTCGGGGCGAAAAACATTGGCTTCAAAAACTATTTTTTTGTCTTTTACAGTATAGTAATGTACTGTAGTTTCACCGTTTTTATAAATATCAAGTCTAGCAAAACCCTGTGTACCATAACCAAAAATTCCTCCATTTACATTTTTAACGGCAGAGTTTTTAGATCCAGAACCACTTACAATTTGTGGTATATTATCTTTTATAATATACTGCAAACTGTGCTCGTGGCCAGAAACAAAAAGCACTCTTTCATTTGCTTGGGCAATGGTTATAATTCGTCTTCTAAGTTCGTTGTATTTTTCGTTTTGTTGATCTGTATTGGTAGCACCCGAGGTTTTTCTTAAAATATTTAAAGCAGATCCTAACAAAGGAGTTGGTTTTATATGACTTTTAAAAGAATAATAACCTCCATGAGGGCCGTTTGTAAACATAGGATGATGCAAAGCAATAAGTGTTGTTTTACCTTGCGATTTTTTTATCATTCCTTCAAATTCATCGAAGAATTTTTGTCTAGTTTTAATTTCGCATTTATCGTTTATGGTGGGGTGCTTGTTCCAATTGGTTACAAACCAATGTGTATCTACAACGATTACATTAATTTCGTCATTGATTTCTATTTTTTCTAAAGGACAGCCACTCTCTGGTTGAAATCTGTTTTTACCTAAGGCATCTTCAACTAATTCTTCTTGTCTTTTTAAGCCATCTAAACCACTGTACCAATCGTGATTTCCTGGAATAAAAATAGTGTTACCAGCAAATTTTTTACCAATATCGTACTGCACTGCCAATCTGTGTTTGGCTAAATTGTATTTTTTTCTTTTTTTCTTTTTTTTCTTTTTCACTTTTTTAGGAATTCCTTTTTCATAAACATTATCACCCAAAAAAATTAAAGTTGAATTTTCATTCGCTTTTTCTATTTCTTTTTCAAGATATGCTAAAGCAGGATCTTGTTCTTTTCGTTTAGAGTTTCCAGCATCTCCAATTAAATAAAACGTGTGCAGAACTTCTGAGTTTGGCTTTTTGTAAGTATGATTTTCTACAACTTGCATTTGGGTAGTAGCACAACTATATGCTAAGATTGCAAAGCATATTAATAAAAAGGATTTTAAAACTTTCATAGCTGTAAAATTAATTATTTATAAATTGTTTCAATTGATCTTTAGTGTCAATATCAACAAGATTTGTATTTTTTTTTGGTGATAAAATTGAGAGTTGATTGCTGTTTAAAAATACTTTTGCCCCTTTGTCTCCCTTAATTTGTAGTAAACTATCAAAATAAATAGATGGTATTAATGCAGGAACACCATAAGTGTTTTGGTATTTTGAAGCTATAATTTTAGTAGGATTCTGTTCAAAAATTACAATCATTTCTTTTAAATAAGAGAGTTCAATTGCTGGTTGATCTGCCAATAAAATTAGAATGTTTTTTAGTTTTAAATGTTCTTTAGTTATGGTTTGTACCCCTTTAATGATACTTGAACTCAATCCCTTTTCAAAATTTTTATTAATGATGATGTGTATTCCATTAAAATTTATTTGGCTTTTTATTTTATCGGCATTTGCACCTAAAATACAAAAGGTATTATTTGGAGCAATTTGTTTTGCTTTATCTAGGGTAATTTCCAGCAGTGTTTTATCATTAATTTTAGTAAGCTGTTTAATGCTTTTCATTCTAGATGATTTACCAGCAGCCAAAACTAAAACAGCAATTGTATCCATTTATGAAGTGTGAATTTTACCGTTAATTTTTCGGAGGTAAAAAGGCTCTTTTTTTCTGATAACAGATAATATTTCAGCTACAATAGATACCGCAATTTCCTCTGGAGTTTGGGCACCAATATGCAAACCAGCAGGTGTATATATGGCTTCTAAAAAATCATCTGAAATTTCTGGCACAAGTTCTAGAAGTTCATTAAATAAACGTTCTCTACGTTTTGGAGCTCCTAAAATACCAATGTATTTTGGTTGATGTTTAGATAATTTAATTACATATTTTAAGTCTTGTACATAACTATGATTCATAATTACAATAGCGGTATTTTTCTCAATATCAGAAAATTGAATCGTTTCAGGGCTTTCACCTACAACAACGTTTGCGCCAGGGAAATCTGTTATTTGTTTGCTGTCTTTTACAGATGTAATTACATCTACTTCCCAACCCAAACTTGCCCCAGTTTTACAGAGTTTTACAGCATCGTGTTCACCACCAATAATGATCAATTTAAATGCAGGTTGTAGCGTTTGTGTAAATATATCTGTTTTTGGTTCAGGTCTAAAATCATCAGAAAATGAAAACTGATTGTTATTTTTAAAAGTAACTAAAGAGCCAAAATTACCGTAAGCTTCATCTTGTTTTGCAAAGTAGCTTTCTATAACAAGTTGTTCTCTTTTTTTTAATGCATTTGTAAAAGCAGTAAAAAAGTTATTTGTAACCCAAAAAGGTTCTATTAAAATGTACAAAATACCTTCGCATCCTAACCTATATCTGCCATCATAAGTGATTATTTTTGGTTTTTCATCAGTAAAAACAGAGGCGCTTCTTCTAACAATTTCTTTTTCAACACAACCCCCAGATACTGCACCAACAAAAGTTTGGTTTTCTGAAATTAACATTCTAACGCCCGGTTTTCTGTAGGACGAACCTACTAAATGCACCACAGAGGCCAATACATTTTTCAATCCTTTTTGTTGATTGATGATAGCATGATTGATAATTTCTTTGAGTTCGTGAATCAAAATTTATGAGAGTTTTAATGGCATTTCTGTTAATCGTTTTCCTGTTAATCGTCTTACAGCATTACCAATAGCAGCTGCAATTGGCCCTAAAGGAGGTTCACCAACTGGTAAAGGTTTATCAACTCCTTGTACTAAAAAAACATCAATTTCTTTAGGAGCATGTTTTATCATGGCCATTTCGTAAGGCCCGAAAATGGTGGGTTGCAATTGACCATCATCTATATACATTTTTTCATGCATAGCAGCACTCATTGCCATAATCATTGCACCTTCACATTGTGCTTTTACTTGATCTGGATTTACTGCAATTCCACAATCCATAACACAAGTTACTTTGTGAACTTTTATTTCGTTGTTTATTATTGAAACTTCAACTACTTGTGCACAAGGAGTTCCTGTATCTGTAGAACAAGCAAAACCCATAGCTTTTCCATGAGTAACTTCATCAGAATAATTAGATGCTTTTTGTGCTTTTTTGATGACATTTTTTAAACGAATGCCTTCTTCATTATCTGTAATTTGTGCTAAACGCAATTCAATTGGGTTTTTATTTGCTTTTAAAGCCAACTCATCCACAAAACTTTCAATCGCAAAAGTATTGGCTAACAAACCTAAACTACGCCACCAACTTGTAGCAAAAGGTAACGTTTTATGCCATTGAATAGCACGAATATTTTCAATTCCAGAATAATGAATACTTCCACCACGTATTGCACCAAAATCGGCTCCTAAAACTTTGTTGGCAATGTCTGGTAATAAAACGGAATCAATAGCAACATTACCGCTTGCAAAATGATGTTCTAAATTGGCAATTAAACCTTCTTTATTTAATTTTCCTTTCATGATATGATGTGTTGGTGGACGAAACATATCGTTTTGAAATTCTTCTTTTCTAGTGAAAAAGTATTTTACAGGTTGCCCAACTGCTTTCGACATTTGAACTGCTTGTATTGCGTGACTTGTATTTAACCTTCTACCAAAACCACCACCCAAATATGTAGGGATAATGTTGATGTTTTTCTTATCAATATCTAACGCTTTTGCAATTTGATTTTGAGTAATACCAATGACTTGAGTGGATAAAATTACGGTAACTTTACCATTTTTATAAGAAGCAACAGCTCCATTTGGTTCCATTTGTGCATGAGCACCTAAAGGACTTTTAAATTCTAATTCAATTACATCTTTATCATCATTTTCTAAATGGTTTCCTTCTTTTTGAACCAGCATCTCATCACCACTTCCCACAGAAATTAGCGTTCTTATATCCTTTTCTGTCCATTTTTTAGGGATGTTCCATTCAACATTAATTTCTGTTTTTGCGGCTAAAGCTTGTGGATATGTTTTAGCAATGATGCCAACCCAATCATCCATTTGTACCACTTTTACAACACCTGGCATTTGTTCGGCTTTACCCAAATGTGCACTTTTAAAAGTTGCGCCAATATGTTGTGGACGAATTACAACTGCATGTAACATGTTTTCCATTTCTGCATCCATTCCAAAAATAGAATCTCCAAAAACTTTTGTTTTTAAATCGATTCTTGCAACAGGTTTACCAACTAATTTATAGTCTTTAATTGGCTTTAATTCTGGAGTATTAGGAATTTCCCATTCAGAAACATC
The DNA here is from genome assembly GCF_054584775.1 of Polaribacter litoreus. Taxonomy (NCBI): domain Bacteria; kingdom Pseudomonadati; phylum Bacteroidota; class Flavobacteriia; order Flavobacteriales; family Flavobacteriaceae; genus Polaribacter; species Polaribacter litoreus. The sequence continues at coordinate 56,280 of NZ_JBTLRD010000004.1, forward strand.
TTTTACAGCATCAGCATAGGTTATTTGCTGATTATTGGTAGAAACAATTCCGTCTTTTGTAACTAAATTTTCAATAGGAATATTTAGTTTTTTGGATGCTTCCATTTTAATCATTTGACGCATTGTAGCAGCCATTTCACGCAAAGGCATCCAAAGAGAAGCTACAGAAAGGCTTCCTCCAGTTCCTAAACGATCTACAATTCCACTTGCTGTTGATGCTGCAATAACTTGTATTTGATTAATGTTAATATCTAATTCATCAGCAGCAATTTGAGCCAAACCAGTAAACGTTCCTTGACCCATTTCTACTTTTGGTGAATGCAGAATTACAGTATTATCTTCTGTGATTTCAAACCATAAATTAGGTGCTGTACCAGTTCCTGAATATGGCGAAACAAAAGAGTCTGCAAAATCAATTATTTGTCTGCGAATTGGGTTTCTAAAAACATAAGTTCCTACAGCTAAAACTCCTAAAGTTCCTAGACCCCCTCTAACTAAAAATTTTCTGCGTGATATATTTTTGCTCATCTTACATTTCAGTTTTTCTAGTTAATTCTGCAGCTCTGTGAATTGCTTTTCGCATTCTGTAATAGGTTGCGCATCTGCAAATATTTATAATATTTTTATCTATATCTTCATCTGTTGGTTTATTATTTTCTTTTAATAAGGCAGCAGTTGCCATTATAAAACCTGGTTGACAATAGCCGCATTGAGGTACAACTTCTTCAATCCAAGCTTGTTGTACAGGATGTGGATTTTTTTCATCGCCCAAGCCTTCAATTGTTGTTATGTTTTTTCCTTCTGCAAATTTCACAGCATAAGAGCAAGAACGAACAGCAACATCATCTATATGTAAAGTACAGGCTCCACAAGCAGCTTTACCACAACCAAATTTTGTGCCTTTTAAATCCAATACATCTCTAACCACCCATAAAAGAGGAGTGTTTTCATCCTCTATATCAACAGAAACTTCTTTACTATTTATTTTAAATGATATTTTCATGTTTGTTTTTTAAAGGATTAATCTTCAGGTATTATTGCTCCATCAGCAATCCATTCTTTGACAACTTTTTTAAATTCTTCTTCAGAAATTGGCGGTTTTTCTCTTTTATTTCCTGATGCATCAACTCCAGGATTCCATGCCCATAAAACGAGTTCATCTTCTGTTAAATGTTTTTCAACACCTTTTAAATCCTTTCCTCCGTTTTTTGTTTTGTCTAAAATTACTGCTGCAATTTCTTTTCTAGTTAAACCTTTCCAAGCCATAGTTTGTGGAGCCAAACCCCAATGTGGAGCTCCAGGAACTCCTGAATAATTATTGTTTTCTGTTTGATGACAAGTTGTACATTTTGTAGCTTCAAAACCTTGGTCCTTTGTGCCACCTTCCATCCCAAAATAATGAGGATGACTGTCAATTCCTTGTTTAGGAATATTGTCACTTGGATGACAATTCATACATCTTGGGTGCATTAAAACATCCATTATTTTATTAAAATTAGCTTTATTTTTTGTTGCATTTATCGCTTTTTTATCCAAAGAAACATATGTTGAAGATGATTTTGAATAGTTAGAAGCTAATAGAATTCCGCCTAACAGCAGAAAAGGAATAACATAGTTTAATTTTCTCATATCACTTTAATTTAGCTAAAGTTACTATAATTTCTTGTAAAAAAAGGATACGAATATTATTTTTAGCTTATGAAAATAATGATTTAAGATAATTTAGAGACAGAAAAAATCAATTTTAATTTCATTAAAATACTTCATTATAACTTTAGAAAATGTACTTTTTTTACTGTGGATGCAAGTAGGTTTACTCAACTTTATCAACATTAACGAATGCTTTAAAAACGGTTTTAAGATAATGTTTATTAACAACCACTAAAACTGTTTTTATCAATTCCATTGTAATTGTTTTCTTTCTTTCCAATAAAAATCTGAAGTAACCCTGTACGATTTTAGTTGTTCAATTTCATCTTTTGTCAATAAAAAAGATGTTGCTTTTAAATTTTCTTCTAATTGCTTGCTGCTACTTGCTCCGCTTAACACTGTGCTTTCAGGAATAGTTTGTAAACAATATTTTAGAGCAATTGCATCTACGCCAACATTGTATGTTGTTGCTAATTGTTCTAAAAATGAATACATTTTATTGTAATGAGGGTAGCCTGAGTTTCTAAAAATTCGGCCATTTGCTAATGACTCTTTAATAACTATGGTTTTGTTTTTATGTATTAATTCATCAGTAATGGTAAGCAAACTTTGCTCTAAAAAGTTATAAGTAATTTGAAAAACATCGAATAAAGGAGAATTGTCAACGATAACCTCTAATGCTTTTTTGATTACTTCTACCTGATTTACACCCGAAGTTGTAATGCCAATTTTTAAATTGTGCTCTTTTTTTAAAACAGCTAACTGCTCCAAAACAGCTTTGTTTTCTAAAACTCCGGTTTCTAAAGTGGCAGAATGAATTTGGTATACTTTTAAATAAGGCAAAAGTTGTTTAGAGAATTGCCATTGTTCCTTTAGTTTCGCTAAACTATGTTCTTTAACTTCGTGAATTTTTGCATTCGGATCAAAGTTTGCGGTGTAAGTATATCCCCATTTTGTGGCAACTTTAATAGAAGAGTTATTTTTTGTTTGCAGCCATTCCAACACCAATTCTTCTGCCAAACCATATCCAGGAGCAGTATCAAAATAACGAACTCCAGAATTGTATGCATCTTCTAAAACTTGAAAACTTTCTTTTTTAAAGGTTTCCAAATCAGAATTATCAGAATTTTTTACACGAATATTGATGTATTGCGGTCTTCCTAAAGCTGCTGTTCCTAAGCCTATTTTCATATTTTTATTTTTTTTAAATGTCATTTTTAAGCTTTTAACTATTGAAGATTTCTCCACAAGGTCGAAATGACAAACTGATTTATTTTTTAAGAACTACAAGATAACATAGAGCAACCCACTTTATGTCTTGCCCATTCAGGACGTTTTGCAAACCATTTTTTATGTTCAGGCTGCTCTGCATATGGTTTTTTTAAAAGTTGATAAAGTTCATCAATTAAAGAATAATCACCTTCATCTGCTGCATCAATAGCCAATTGTGCCATATAATTTCTAAGCACGTACTTTGGGTTTACAGCATCCATTTTTTGCTTTCTTTCTTCGGAAGAGATTAATTCTTTTTTTAATCTATTTTCATAAAATTCAAACCAATTAATCCATCTTATTTTTACTTCATCAGAAAGGTTTTTTAAATTGTAAAAAGCATGTTCTATCAAAAGAAAACTAGTTTTTACATCAGAAAAATCACTCAATAATCGAAAGAAAATAGTCATGTCTGTTTCTACTAGTTGTAAATTGTCTTCTAAGGTTTGAATTAAGTTTAAATCGTCTTTATCTTCAGCAAATAAACCCAATTTATTTTTCATCATTGCTAAAGATTTTGTCTCAAAATCTACTTTGTATTGATTTAAAACGTTTTCTAAAGGTTTTGCTTCGCCAATTAAAGGATACAACGCATTTGCGAGCTGATATAAATTCCAAAGCCCAATATTAGGTTGATTTCCATATCTGTAGCGTTTGTTTTGTTTGTCTGTTGTATTTGGTGTCCAGCCAAAATCGAAACCTTCTAGCCATCCATAAGGTCCATAATCTATAGTTAAGCCTAAAATAGACATGTTGTCTGTGTTCATAACTCCGTGCACAAAACCCACTCTTTGCCAATGTATAATCATGTCTAAAGTGCGTTCTGAAACTGCTTTAAAAAATTGGATGTAAGTTTCTTTTGATGGTTTTCCTAAATAACTGAAATGATGCTTGATACAATAATCTGTTAAGTTTTTTAAATTTTTGATATCTTTTCGTGCCGCAAAAATTTCGAAATTACCAAATCGTAAAAAAGAAGGAGAAACACGAGAAACAATGGCACCTTTTTCGTAAGCAGGATTTCCATTATACAAAATATCACGCAAAACATCATCACCAGATAAACTTAAGGATAAAGATCTTGTGGTTGGCACACCCAAATGAAACATGGCTTCAGCACATAGATATTCTCTAATAGATGAGCGTAGAACAGCCAACCCATCTGCAGTTCTAGAATATGGAGTTTCGCCTGCGCCTTTTAATTGTACTTTCCAGTTTTTAGAATTGTGTTCAATTTCAAATAAGTTGATGGCTCTTCCATCACCTAATTGTCCTGCCCAATTGCCAAACTGATGACCTCCATAACACATGGCATAAGGTTTTGTATTAGGATATACGTTGTTACCTGTAACAATATCTCTGAAGAATTCTGATTGTAAATCTTCTGCTAAAATGCCTAATTCAGTGGCCATTTCTGGTGATGTATGAATAACTTTTGGAGCTTTGGTTGTTTTTGGATTTACATACGAGAAAACAGCACCTGTAACTTGTCTTCTTGAGTTTTCAAGATTTGAATCTGCAGGTAATTCTGTTGTAAATGTATTTTTGATGTTTAGTATCATACTAATTTATCAGCGTGTAATTTTCTTAATTTAGCTAGTTTAGGCTCAATTACATAGCTACAATAACCTTGTTGTGTATTTTCTCTATAATAATTTTGATGTTCTTGTTCAGCCACATAGAAAATTGGCAATGGACTAATTTCGGTAACAATTTTATCATCAAAATAAGGTTGAATTTGCTTTAAAAATTCTTCAGAAATTTGTTTTTGATGTTCATTATGATAAAAAATTACGGAACGATATTGTGTTCCTCTATCTGCACCTTGTCTGTTTAATGTTGTAGGATCGTGAGTTGTCATAAAAATCACTAAAATTTCTTCAAACGAAATGATGCTGGCATCAAAAGTAATTTGAATTACTTCTGCATGGCCTGTTAAACCAGATGTGATTTCTCTATAGGTTGGTTTTCCTGGAACATTACCTCCTGCATAGCCAGAAACTACTTTTTTAATACCTTTAACTTCTTGAAAAACAGCTTCTGTGCACCAAAAACAGCCTCCTCCTATTGTGGTTGTTTGTAAATTTTTACTCATTTTATAGTAGATATATTTTAATATCTAAAGTCGTGATAATCTTTGTTAGATTACATTTAATGTATAGCAAATACATATTGCTATTAACTATTATTTATACTTTTTAATATTGCGATCCATTATGTTTACCAACTTCAAAACCGTGTTTTGCTAAATATAGATTTCCGCTATCAATAGCATCTTCTTCTAAGTTAGTTCCCATAGAATCATTCCATCTATTTAAATAACCAAATAGAGAAATTACCCCCAGCATTTCTACAATTTCCCCCTCATTCCAGTATTTGTAAAGTTCTTTTTTTATTTCTGCATTTACAGCATTAGGTATCATAGAAGCTGCCAAAGAAAAATCTAGAGCAGCTCGTTCTGCATCAGAAAAAGCAGGGTGTGTTTTATATTCCCAGATATTATTTAATTGCTCTTGTTCTGCTCCATAACGTTCTGCAGCTCTAATAGCGTGTGCTTGGCAATATCTACATCCAGTTGCGTTACTGGAAACCCAGGCAATCATTCTTTTTAATGCAGAAGTAACTCTACCTTCATTAGCCATAACTGCTTTATTTAAATTGATAAATGCCTTAGAAATAGCTGGTCTTCTTTGCATGGTTAAAACAGAATTAGGACAAAAACCAAGAGTTTCATTAAAAAACTCTGCCAATTTTTTGGTTTCCAAATCGTGTTCTGCTTCTAGAGGTTCTACTAATGCCATATTTTTTATTTTCTTATTAAACTAAAATTTCCTGTTTTTTTGATAGATAATCCATTAATATCTATTAATGTAGCGCTAAACCAATAGGTATTAGAAGGTAGTTTTTTACCTTGGTAACTGCCATCCCAACCTTGACTGGTTTTGTCAATTTTATAAATTAATTTTCCAAATCTGTTATATATTGAAATATCTGATGAAGTAAAAAATAATGGATTGAACCCCTTAATATTCCAGACACTATGTGCTCCATTATGATCAGGGGTAAAAAACTTTGGATAGCCTAACATAGAAAATGCAAAGCTTTCAACACCACATCCACCAATATCTTTAATAAATAATGTATGAATTCCTGTTGATAAATTATCAAAGAAGGGATCTTTTTGATAGTCGCCAAACTCATCATCAATAGCAAATTCGTAATTACCACTTCCTAAATTTACTGTTTTTATTTTAATGGAATTATTGTCAGAATCGTCAGTAATAATTACATCAGCTGTATTTATGGTTGCCTTTTCTGAGTTTATAACTACGATGCTTCTTTCTGTAGATTCACAACCAGCTTCTGATATAGCGCTAACAGTATAATTGCCAGTTGAGTTTACATTTATACTTGCTGAATTGTCGGGTAAAAGTTCACCTTCTTTTTTCCATATATAATTATAATTTCCTTCAGCATTGGTAGTTTCTATAGCAACATTTCCAATATTTGTACATAAAACAATTGTATTTTTTAATAGGTTAAATGTTGGTGTTGTATTATTAACCTCGGCAATAACTTCTGTTCTTACTGAAGCATTACAGCTAGAATTATTCGCTTCAACAAAATAACTCGTAGTCTCAGATAAAGTTGGTGTTATAAAATTATTTCCAATAAAAACAGGTGTATTGCTTGTTTGTGATTCGTACCAATATACTTGACCATTAGAGGCTTGTGCACTTAAAGAAGCACTTCCAGAGCAAATTAAATCGCTTGTGGTAGTTAGTATTTTGGGTTTTTTAATCACGGTAATTGTTACTGGTGTTCTTGGTAAAGTAATGCAACCATTTACAGTTATTGTTGCATAATAAACAGTAGTTTCTGTAACATTATTTACTGTAAAACTATTTCCTCTAGCTAGTTCTGGTTGGGTTCCTGGATTAGGATTATCGTGCCATAAAATTTCTCCTTCACTAGGTATGGCTGTAATAGTCGCAGATTCAGTTTCACAAATAACTGCATTTTTTGTTGAGGTAATTTGAGGAATATAAATACTTGTACTAGCAACAATATTTAGTGGAGGGTCACTTGGAATTCCATATTCTACAATGTATCCTTTTGGAATGTATAATTCTGTTCCTCCCTGATTTGGTAGATCATTCCAAGCTCCACGAATTCCAATTGAAGGATCTGTGATGTGTGCATAATCTTCACCAGCAGGATCATTTTCTATAAAATCGTTAGGTTCATTATCATTCCAAAAGGCAAAACCACCATTTGGTGTGGTTCCATTTACCTCTCCATTCCAAAATACAGTGCCAGCCTCAGGTCCTGTTACCCATTTCCATTCACCTTCAGTTTCTGCATCACTACCTCCTATCCAACCAGCACCTGCAGCTTGTTTTCCAGCAAAATCTGCTTCTTCTTGGCTGGTTAATGTTGCTAAATATCCTTTTCTGCCAAAATAAGTTCTATTTTCCGCTGCAACTTTTGCATCACTCCAAGTGATGTTTTGTATATCAATAAATTCGTAAAAATGGTCTGTAGACGGTAAATAATTCGCATCACCAATACTTAAAGAAAATGTTTTGTCAATTGTTATATTATTTGCAGAAGTTGTAAAAACAACATCTTTTACTGCATTTTCTAAATCATCAAGTGGAATTTCTCCTCCATTAAAAACAGAAGTTAATGTCAATTTTCCTTCAGAAGCATTCCAAGAAGATTTTATAAAAGGATAATTTCCTGTTAATTCTAAATAATCAAAGTTAGCTTGGTATCCAGTAGAAATCTGTATATAAAAAGCGGCAATACTGTTGTCATCAGGATCCGTAATCGTAAAATCGGTAACAATATTAATGGGGCTACCTATGCAAAAAGCTTGTCTACCTACAGCAGTTATAGCTGGAGGTTCATCTGCCTGAGTATATGATTTTGAGGTAATTATTAAAAAAAGAAAACCGAATAATATAATTTTAAGTGCAATAGATTTATTCATTTTAATCCGTATCTTCTTTATGATTTCTTACATTTGTAACAAAGCACAAGTTAAGATATCATTATTAAAAAAAATATAAAATATGGTTAAAAATGTCGTTTCTACAGTTTGGAAAGAAAATATGCAGTTTGAATCTGACAACCCAAGTGGTTTGAATTTATTTATGGATGCAGGAGAAGAAAATGGAGGTAAGGGAGAAGGATTTAGGCCTAAAGCTCTTATGCTGTCTTCTTTAGCAGGTTGTTCTGGTTTAGATGTGGTAAGTCTGTTAAAAAAAATGCAAGCAGAAGTTGCCAATTTTAAAATTGAAGTTACTGCAGAATTAACAGAGGAACATCCAAAATTTTACAAAAAAGTAAAAGTAGATTATCATTTTACTGATGCTGAATTACAGCCCAAAAAGATACAAAAAGCAGTAAATTTATCAGTAACCAAATATTGTGGAGTTATGGAAATGTTTCGTCAATTTGCAGATGTTGATATAGAAATCCACTTGCATACTTTAGAGCAATAAATCAAAAAAAAACTATAAGCACCATTAAATAGCTATGAGATGGACCTTAAAACCCAAACCAGATAAAAGAAAAGTAGAAAAGTTAGCGAATGATTTACAGGTAGATACAAACATTGCTACAATATTGTGCCAACGTAATGTAGAAACGTTTGAGCAAGCCAAAAGCTTTTTTCGACCAAGTTTAAAAAATGTCTACAATCCCTTTTTAATGAAGGATATGGATGTTGCTGTTAATAGAATTGAGAAAGCACTAAACAATAAAGAAAACATTTTAATTTATGGTGATTATGATGTAGATGGCACTACAGCAGTTTCTTTAGTGTACTCGTATTTAAAAAACATTAAACCTCATATTGCAACGTATATTCCTGATAGATATAAAGAAGGATATGGGATTTCTTATGCAGGAATTGATTTTGCAGATGATAATGATTTTACACTAATCATTGCTTTAGATTGTGGAATTAAAGCTATCGATAAAGTTGCCTATGCTCAAAAAAAAGATATCGATTTTATTATCTGTGACCATCATAAACCAGGCGATAAAATTCCGGATGCTGTTGCTGTTTTAAATCCAAAGCGAAACGATTGTACATATCCTTTTGATGAGCTTTGTGGTTGTGGAGTTGGTTTCAAGTTGATTCAAGCTTTGGGTAAAAAACGCAATCAAACCATTCATGATCTTATACCTTATTTAGATTTAGTAGCAACTGCAATTGCTGCTGATATTGTGCCTATGGTTGATGAGAATAGAGTTTTAACTTATTTTGGTTTGCAAGTAATCAACCAAAAACCAAGAAACGGAATTAAAGCTATAATTCATCAAATCAATAAAAAAGAGCTTAATATTACGGATGTTGTTTTTATTATTGCTCCAAGAATCAATGCAGCAGGTAGAATGAAACATGGCAACTATGCTGTAGAATTATTAACAGAAATGGATCTTGAAGCCGCTATAGATTTTGCAGCTGCCATTGAAATATTTAATGCAGATCGTAAAGATTTAGATAAAAAAATAACAAACGAAGCATTAATTCAAATTACTGATAATCAAGAGGAAAGTGGCTTTACAACAGTTGTTTTGGATGAAAAGTGGCATAAAGGAGTTATAGGAATTGTAGCATCAAGACTAACAGAAACCTATTACAGGCCAACCTTAGTATTTACTAAAAGTGGCAATACATTAGCAGCATCTGCACGTTCTGTAAAAGGTTTTGATGTTTATAACGCTTTGCAAGAGTGTGCAGAGTTTATAGAACAGTTTGGTGGTCATAAATATGCAGCAGGTTTAACTATATTACCAGAAAATTACACGAAATTTAAAAACAAATTTGAGGAAGTAGTATCTAAAACAATTGATAAAGAGCTGCTAGTTCCAGAAATTTCAATTGATACTGAACTCGAGTTGTCAGAAATTACTCCTAAGTTTTTTAGAATTATTCAGCAGATGGCTCCTTTCGGACCACAAAACATGAAGCCAGTTTTTAAGTCAACTGGCGTTAGAGATAATGGTTTTGGTAAAAAAGTAGGCAAAGAACAAACCCACTTAAAATTAAATCTTTTTCAAGGAAATACCCAAAAAACATTCGGAGCAATAGGTTTTAATTTAGGGGATAAAATCAACGTTGTTCAAAACGATTTTGATATTGTTTATAATTTAGATGAAAACGAATGGAATGGTTTTAAATCTATTCAATTGGTTCTTAAAGATTTACAATAGTTACTTTCCTAAAGGCACAACAATGAGTCCAGAAAATTCTTCAGAAAATGTAAGTAACGCTTTATCTGCTTCTAACTTTGTTTTATAATTACCTACATGAACTTTCCAATCTGGTTTATCATAATCAAGTTTGGTATAAACCTCAGGAAAATCAAGTTGAAACTTTTTTAATATCGTTTTTGCTTCTGTTTCGCTTCCATAATAGATCTGCACTCTGTAGCCATATCCGTAAGATTCATTAAAAGCTCTTTTTTTCGCGATTAGCGACTTAATTTGAGGACTAGTTTTCGTATTATTCTGAGCATTAGTCATTATGGAATTCATAAACAGTATAACAAATAAAAAACTAAAAAAAATGATATTTTTCATAAAAAAAATTTTCACAAAAATAACGACTTTAGTTAAATTATATTGAGTCAATTACACTATTTAGAATTGATATAAATTAATATTTAAGATTCTTTTCCTTTTTCAAAATTTAGCAATATGTACTACTTTTGTTCAACCGTTCAAAAAACGTTTTTTTGAGCTATTTTATACACAATACTAAAAATAGTTTGTTAATATGAAAAGTGTAGCATTGCACAGTAAACTAATCAAAGCGCTTCTTAAGAGCTTTACCATTATTCTGTTTTTTGCATTTAATTTATCGTCTTACGCACAAGATGTAGATGAGGCGCGTCAAAAAGCAGGTAGAAAACTTTTCAAATCTCAATGTGCTTCTTGTCACAAATTAGATAGAAAATTGGTTGGGCCAGCTTTAGGTGGTGTAGAAGAGCGTAGAGAAAACGATTGGCTAAAAGCTTGGATTAAAAATAATGCAGAATTACGTGCTTCAGGTGATGCGGATGCTATCGCTATTTTTGAAGAGTACAATGGTTCTGTGATGTCAGCTTTTCCTCAGCTAGATGATCAGCAGATTGATGATATTTTATATTACACAACTGTTGGTGATCCAGTAAAGCAGGTGGCAGCTGATGCTGCAAGTGCTGATGTTGGTGGGGGTAATTCTGGTAATGCGCCTGAGTGGATTATTTATTTGTTAGCAGCTGCAATAGTTGTTGCTTTTTTAATGATAGCTAGTTTGCTGAAACAAGTAAATGAATTAAAAGGTAATAGTCAGCCAGGTGCTGGGGCTAACTTAAGACAGGATTTATCTGAACTTTGGGTTGGTTTAAAGAAAAATACTTTCTTACAAGTGTTAACAACAATTTTTATCTTATTGATGGGTGCTTATGTAGCATTTGGAATTTTATTTAAGGTTGGTGTTAATGAGGGTTATATGCCTTTACAGCCAATTGCATTTTCTCATAAAATTCATTCTGGTGAAAATAAAATCGAATGTCAATATTGCCACTCCTCTGCGAAGCATAGTAAGCATTCAGGAATTCCATCTGTAAATGTTTGTATGAATTGTCATAAAAATATAGCAGAAGTTGCTGAAGGTACACAGGTTGAGTGGAATGGTGTTACTTATGGTAAAGCAGAATTGGATAAAGAAATAGCTAAAGTATATGAGGCAGCTGGTTGGGATCCTGATGCGTTAGAATATACGGGTGAAGAGAAGCCAATTAAATGGATAAGAATACATAATTTGCCAGATTTCGTTTACTTTAATCACTCTCAACACAGGGTAGTGGGTGGTATCAAATGTCAAAAATGTCATGGACCTGTAGAAGAGTATGATGAAATGAGACAGTTTTCTCCGCTAACAATGGGTTGGTGTATCAACTGTCATAGAGAAACCAATGTAGATTTAAAAGGTAACGAGTATTATAAGAAAATTCACGACGAGTTGGCGAAAAAGTACAATGTGGAAAAAGTTACTATCGCTCAATTAGGTGGATTAGAGTGTGGTAAGTGCCACTATTAATTTAAGAAGAAAGATAGTTTGGTTTTAAAGTAATTTAAAGCAAATAACTAACAACTAATAACAAAAAAGTAAATGGCTTCAAACAAAAAATACTGGAAAAGTGTTGAGGAACTTAAAGATAGTTCTATTGTTGAAACGCTAAGTAAAAATGAATTTGTAGAAGAGATTCCAACAGACGATTTTTTAGGTGATAAAGAAACATTAGAAAAAACATCTACATCGCGTAGAGATTTCTTAAAATATGTTGGCTTTACCACTGCTGCAGCTTCTTTAGCGGCCTGTGAGGGTCCTGTTAGAAAGTCGATTCCTTACGTTGTAAAACCAAACGATATCATTGCAGGCGTAGCAGATTGGTACGCTACTTCAATGGCAGATGGTTACGATTTTGCAAATGTTTTAGTAAAAACTAGAGAGGGTCGTCCAATACAAATAATGCCAAATAAAGATGCAAACGGTACTACAACTGCAAGAGTTCAAGCGGCTATACTTTCTTTGTATGATGAAAAATTAAGGTTAAAAAAACCAAAAAAAGGCAGTGAAGAAATTTCTTGGGATGATGCTGATGCTCAAATAGGATCTAAATTAAAAGCATTAAAAGAAGCAAATAAACCAGTAGTCTTATTGACTGGAACAATGGCAAGCCCATCAGTTGATAAAATTATCGAAGATTTTATAGCAACTTACCCAAATACAAGGCATGTAGTATATGATGCGGTTTCAGAATCTGGTGCTGCAGATGCAATGTTAGCAATGTATGGTAAACGAACTTTGCCTAATTATCATTTAGACAAAGCAAAAACCATTGTTTCTTTCGGTGCAGACTTTTTAGGTGATTTTCACGGTGGATTTGAAAAGGCATACATCGCAGGTAGAAAGCCGGAAACGGGTCATATGTCTTACCATGTTCAGTTTGAAAGCAATATGTCTTTAACTGGTGCAAATTCTGATAAAAGAGTGGTTGTAAAACCTTCCGATCAAGTTTTTGCCTTGTTAAATTTATATAGTGCTATTACTGGTAATACAGTTTCTTCTAAATCAACGCCAGTTGATGCTGAAGTAAAAAAGATGGCGTCAGAATTAAAAAAATCGGGTTCTAAAGCAGTTGTTTTAACAGGATTAAATGATAAAAATGCGCAATTGGTTGCTTTTGCAATTAATGAAGCTTTAGAGAGTGAAATATTTGATACTTCAAATACAATCAATATACGTCAGGGCAATGATGCAGAAGTTGCTCAATTAGTTGCAGATATGAAAGCTGGTAAAGTTTCAGGATTAATTTCTTATAACGTAGATCCAGTATATACATTGCCAAATTCATCAGACTTTTCTGAAGGATTAAAGAAGTTAGAATTATCAGTTGCATTATCAACAGAAAACAACGCTACTGCAGATGCTTCTAATTATGCATTACCTGCTCCACATTTCTTAGAATCTTGGGGAGATACACAGTTCAATGCTGTTACTTATGGTTTAATGCAACCAACTATTCAGCCTTTATTTAATACACGTCAAATTCAAGATACGTTATTAAAATGGTCTGGTAGTTCTGTAAAATATTACGATTATTTAAAAACTTACGCTGCTGAAAATGTTTTAGGAGGCTCTTCTTGGAATACAGCTTTGCATAATGGATTTTTTACAACTGAATTAGTTGAAGAGGACGTTTTCGAAAGCTCAGTCTCAGTTGCAGATACTGCCAGTCAATTAGCAAGTTCGGCAAAAAAAGCCTCAGGTTTTGAATTAAATTTATACACTAAAACTGGTTTAGGTGATGGTAAACAAGCGAACAATCCTTGGTTACAAGAATTCCCTGATCCAATTACAAGAGCTTCTTGGGATAACTATTTAACTCTTTCTATAGCAGATGCTAAAGAATTAGGTTTCGAGAATCCTGTAAAAGACAATGGAGCCATTGATGGAGATTATGCTAAAGTAAGCGTCAATGGTAAAGAGGTTACTGTTCCAGTTATGATTCAACCAGGGCAAGCCAAAGGTTCTGTAGGTTTAGCTTTAGGTTATGGTAAAACTTTTGGTTTAAAAGAAGAAATGCAAGTTGGTGTTAATGCTTATCCTTTATATAAAGATGGTAATAACATTCAATACAATGTTGCAATAGAAAAAGTATCAGGCACTCATCAATTTGCTTGTACTCAAGTGCAAAAAACAATTGCTGGTCGTCATGATATTTTAAAAGTTGCTTCTTTAAAGGATTACAAAACTGTAGATCCTAAAGATCATCATCATGGATGGAATAAACCAGCCTATGTTTCTTACGATCATAATGAAGTAGAAGCAAATAGTATTAATATTTGGGATGAGCATAACAGAGAAATTGGTCATCACTTTAATTTATCAATAGATTTAACTTCTTGTACAGGTTGTGGTGCTTGTGTTGTTGCATGTCATGCAGAAAATAATGTACCAGTTGTTGGTAAAAATGAAGTTAGAGTTGGTAGAGATATGCACTGGCTGCGTATTGATAGATATTATTCTTCCGAAGTAGAAACTAGAGAAGAAGCAAAAGAATTAGGATTAAGCAGAGGTAAAATGTATGAAGCATTGGAAACTGAAGCAGAAAATCCTGAGGTAACTTTTCAACCTATGATGTGTCAGCACTGTAATCATGCTCCTTGTGAGACTGTTTGTCCAGTAGCAGCAACATCACATGGTCGTCAAGGACAAAACCAAATGGCATACAATAGATGTGTAGGTACAAGATATTGTGCAAACAACTGTCCATATAGAGTTCGTAGATTTAACTGGTTCAATTATGCAAATAATAGCGAGTTCGATTTTAATATGAATAATGAATATGGAAAAATGGTTTTAAATCCAGATGTTGTAGTTCGTTCTAGAGGAGTTATGGAAAAATGTTCTATGTGTATACAAATGACACAAGCAACAATTTTAAAAGCAAAAAGAGAAGGTAGAGCAGTTAATACTGATGAGTTTGAAACAGCTTGTTCATCAGCATGTACTACAGGAGCTTTAGTTTTTGGAGATGTAAACAATAAAGAAGATCAAGTTGCTACTTTAGCAGAAGATAAAAGGGCTTATAACGTACTAGATTATTTACAAACAAAACCAAATGTAATCTATCAAGTAAAAATTAAGAATACAAACGAAGCGTAATTTAAAATTAAGATATAAAATATGTCTCATTACGAAGCACCCATAAGGGAACCTTTAGTATTAGGTGATAAAAGTTACCACGATATCACCGAAGACATTGCTAAACCAATAGAAGGTAAAGCAAATAAAAATTGGTATATGGCATTTTATATTTCTTTAGCAGCAATGCTTTGGGGATTTGGATGTATCTTTTACACAGTTGGAACAGGTATTGGAGTTTGGGGATTAAGCAAGAACATTGGATGGGCTTGGGATATCACAAATTTTGTATGGTGGGTAGGTATTGGTCATGCAGGAACATTAATCTCTGCAGTACTTTTATTATTCCGTCAAAAATGGAGAATGGCCATAAACCGTTCTGCAGAAGCAATGACAATTTTTGCCGTTTTTCAAGCAGGGTTGTTCCCAATTATTCACATGGGACGTCCTTGGAATGGATATTGGGTATTACCAATTCCTAACCAGTTTGGATCTTTGTGGGTAAACTTTAACTCGCCTTTATTATGGGATGTATTTGCAATCTCTACTTATTTATCTGTATCGTTAGTTTTCTGGTGGACAGGTTTATTACCAGATTTTGCAATGATTCGTGATAGAGCAGTAAAACCTTTCCAAAAGAAAATATATGCATTATTAAGTTTTGGTTGGTCTGGTAGAGCTAAAGATTGGCAACGTTTCGAAGAAGTATCTTTGGTACTTGCAGGTTTAGCAACTCCATTAGTACTTTCTGTACACACAATTGTATCTATGGACTTTGCTACATCTATTAACCCAGGATGGCACTCAACTATTTTTCCACCTTATTTCGTAGCAGGAGCAATTTTTTCAGGATTTGCAATGGTACAAACCTTATTAGGTATCATGAGAAAGGTAACGAATATGGAAGAGTATATTACACGTTTACACGTAGAATATATGAATATTGTAATCATCTTAACAGGTGGTATTGTAGCTGTGGCCTATGCAACTGAGTTTTTTATAGCTTGGTATACAGGTTCTCCTTATGAAAACTACACATATTTATCTGTAGGTGCTGCAACAGGACCTTATGCATGGGCATTTTACTCATTATTATTCTTTAACATATTAACGCCTCAGTTATTATGGTTTAAGAAAATTAGAAGAAGTTTTATATGGTCTTTCATCATCTCAATATTTATCAATATTGGTATGTGGTTCGAGCGTTTCGATATTATTGCAATTGTATTAAGTAAAGGTCATTTACCATCAACTTGGTGGCGTTTTGAGCCAACTTTTGTAGATGTTGGTATCTTTATAGGAACAATAGGATTTTTCTTTGTATTATTCTTATTATATGCAAGAACATTCCCTGTTATCGCGCAAGCGGAAGTAAAAACAATATTAAAATCTTCTGGTGAGTTTTACAAGAAGAGAAGAGAACAAGGTATACCAACTAAACCAGCTATTAACGTAGTGGCAACAGAAGGTACATCTGATAAAAAAGATAAAGAATAATTATGGAATCATCAAAAGTTATTCACGCATTTTATAATGATGACGAGATTGTATTAGATGCAGTTAAGGCAGTTAAAGCTGATGGTCATCACATAGAAGAAGTATTTTGTCCATTTCCAGTACATGGTTTAGACAAAGCTATGGGGTTAGCACCTACAAAATTAGCTATTACTGCTTTCTTTTATGGTATTACTGGTTTGTCTGTTGCTATTTGGATGACAAATTATATGATGATTCAAGATTGGCCACAAGATATTGGTGGTAAGCCAAGTTTTTCCTGGGCTGAAAATATGCCAGCATTCGTGCCAATTATGTTTGAATTAACTGTATTTTTTGCAGCCCATTTAATGGTTATTACTTTCTATATGAGAAGTAGAATTTGGCCGTTTAAAAAAGCAGAAAATCCAGATCCAAGAACTACAGATGATCATTTTTTAATGGAAATACCTGTAGATAACAATGCAGATGAGTTAACTGCCCTGTTAACTAAAACAGGTGCTGTAGAAATTAATATTGTAGATAAGCACTAATCAATAGATAATGAAAAGTTTAAAATTACTTATTGCTTTGATCGTTATTACAAGCGTTATTTCTTGTAGTGATAAGAGAAGAACTCCTAGAGTAGAATATATGCCTGATATGTATGTATCTATTCCTTATGATGCAGATGATGCAGATGGTTTAAATGGGAATCCAGTAAATATACCACCAGTAGCAGGATCTATTCCAAGAGGAGGTCACCCAGCTTACGATATACCAGATACACCAGAAGGTTATGAAAAGGCAAGAACAGAATTAAAAAATCCATTAGATAAATCTGAGGAGAATTTGGCTAATGGTAAAGCGATGTACGAGATTTATTGTATTTCTTGTCATGGAAAAAAAGGAGACGGAAATGGATATTTATCTCAAGCAGAGAAGTTTGAAGGTATACCAAGTTATAAGGATAGAGATATAAATGCAGGTACTATTTATCATGTAATTATGCATGGTAAAAATCTGATGGGATCTCATTCATCTCAATTAACATATAACGAACGTTGGCAAATAATTCATTACGTAGAAAAATTACGTTCAGAATTATAAATAATTACAAAAAGATAGAATACTAAAGATATGTATCAATTCTCAGGTAAATTAAAAATATTCTCATTAGCATTAATTTTAATTGGTGTTTTAGGAATAACATTTAGTTTCTTTAACACTCCAACTATTGAGGACGCTAAAGAAGCAGTAGCACAGCACGCGGCACATGATAGTAATCATGAAGATTCTCATGGACAGGAAAATGTAACAGGTGTTATTAGTGATGATCATCACTCTAGTTCAGATGCGCATCATACAGATAATCATAATGAACCTGAGGCTCATGAAGCTGATCACGATGAACATTTAGAACATGTTTTACATCAATTACAAAACAGATCTTGGTCAGCGTTTTATGTAGCCTTATTCTTTTTCTTAGGGATATCATTATTGGTATTAGCCTTTTATGCTGCGCAAAGGGTGGCACAATCTGGTTGGTCAATAGTCCTTTTTAGGGTGATGGAGGCAATTTCAGCTAATTTAGTACCAACCTCTATTTTTATGTTGGTAATCATTATTTTGTCGGCAATGCATATCAATCACATTTTTCCGTGGATGGCAGAAGGTACTTTTGATCCAGCAAGTGATAATTATGATGCTATTGTTGATGGTAAATCATGGTGGATGAATGTGCCAGGTTGGACTATCAGAGGTATTGTTTATCTAGCATTATGGAATGCTTATAGATGGTTAATTAGAAAAAATTCTATTAAAGAAGATACTGCAAACGATGGAGGTAAATTATTTAAATTTAATTACAATTCTTCTGTAGTTTTTATCTTCATATTCATGATTACAGAATCAATGATGTCATGGGACTGGATTATGGGATTAGATCCTCATTGGTTTTCGACTTTGTTTGGTTGGTATGTTTTAGCAAGTTTGTTGGTCAGCGCATTAACAGTTATAGCATTTGTAACAATTTATTTAAGATCAAAGGGAGCATTACCTTCCGTGAACGACAGTCATATTCATGACTTAGCTAAATTTATGTTCGGCTTCTCAGTATTTTGGACATATTTATGGTTTGCTCAATTTATGCTGATATGGTATGCAAATATTCCAGAGGAAACAACTTACTTTGCGGCACGTTTTAATGAATATAAATTACCTTTTTTAGCAATGGTAGCTATGAATTTCATATTCCCAGTGTTATTATTGTTAAATAGTGACTTTAAAAGTATTCCATGGTTTGTTGTGATAGGGGGTATTGTTATTTTAGTAGGTCATTATGTAGATATTTTTATTATGGTTATGCCTGGTACAGTTGGAGCTCAGTGGGCTTTTGGAATACCAGAAATTAGTGCTTTATTATTTTTCCTTGGTATTTTTATTTATACTGTTTTTAGTGCATTTGCCAAGGCAAATCCTATACCTAAAGGCAATCCATTTTTAAAAGAAAGTGAACACTTCCACTATTATAATATTGAACATAGAGGAGAGGAATCAACTGACCATCATTAATAAAATCAAGAATTAAACAATTAAGAAAAGATATATATGCTAGCTCTATTTTATATTTTTATAGGTGTTGCAATAGGTGTAAGTTTTTGGCAAATCACTAGGATTTTAAATTTTAGAGAAGTCATTGCTAATGATAAAGACAATGCAAATCAGGGTAAATATTCAATTTATTTTATGGTTTTTCTGTACGCAATTATGATTTACTGCTTAATTGCATTAAATGTAATTATGCTACCTGAATCTGCATCAATTGAAGGAGAACATGATGACAGACTATTCAATATTACATTTTGGTTGATTGGTATCGTTCAATTTATCATGCAGTTTTTAATATTTTACTTCACATTTAAGTATAGAGGTAATAAAAATAGAAAAGCAAAGTTTTATGCAGATAGTCATCAGTTAGAATTAATTTGGACTGTTACTCCAGCAGTTGTGTTGGTAGGGCTAATTGGTTATGGTTTGTGGCAATGGAATAATGTTATGGATATATCCGATGAAGATGCTATCGTTATCGAAGTGTATTCGCAACAGTTTAGATGGGACGCTAGATATGCTGGTGAAGATAATACTTTAGGTTTAGGGAATGTAAACTACATTAAAGGTATAAACACCATGGGTGTGGATATGAAAGATGAAAATGCCCAAGATGATATTCAAGTAACAGAATTGTATCTTCCAAAAGGAAAAAAAGTACACTTCAAATTTCGATCACAAGACGTTTTACATTCAGCATATATGCCTCACTTTAGAGCACAAATGAATTGCGTACCAGGAATGGTTACAGAATTCGGTTTTACCCCAAAGTATACCACAGAAGAAATGAGGCAACAGCCCGAAGTTATTGAAAAAACAAAAGGAATAAATAAAATTAGAGCAGCTAAAGGAGAAGACCTTTACGAATTTGATTACCTTTTACTTTGTAATAAAATTTGTGGAGCCTCTCATTACAGTATGCAAATGAAGATTACAGTTGTTGAGCAAGAAGAATATGACAAATGGATTGCAGAACAGCCAACTTTAGCTTCAGTTATAAAACAATAAAAACTACAAATAAATAAGATTATGTCAAATCATCATCATAAAGAAACGTTTGTAACAAAATATATTTTTAGTCAAGATCATAAAATGATTTCTAAACAGTTTCTGGTAACAGGAATGTTTATGGGGGTAATTGCGGTCTTAATGTCTATGCTATTTAGATTGCAATTAGCATGGCCAGAAAAATCTTTTTCTATTATAGAAGCATTCTTAGGACCTCATCAATCTGATGGTATTATGAGTCCAGACATTTATTTGGCTCTAGTAACTATACATGGTACCATTATGGTATTCTTTGTATTAACAGCAGGTTTAAGTGGTACTTTTTCAAATTTATTAATACCATTACAAATCGGTGCAAGAGACATGGCATCAGGTTTTTTAAACATGGTTTCATATTGGTTGTTTTTCCTATCAAGTGTAATAATGGTGATTTCATTATTTGTTGAAGCAGGCCCAGCTTCAGCAGGTTGGACTGTATACCCACCATTAAGTGCTTTACCACAAGCCATACCAGGTTCAGGTTCAGGTATGACACTTTGGTTAGTGGCGATGGCTATATTTATTGCATCCTCTCTAATAGGGGCATTAAATTATATTGTTACGGTTTTAAATCTAAGAACAAAGGGAATGAAAATGACGAGATTGCCTTTAACAATTTGGGCATTTTTTATCACTGCAATTATAGGTGTTGTTTCTTTTCCAGTTTTATTATCGGCTGCGCTATTATTGGTTTTTGATAGAAGTTTTGGTACATCATTTTATTTGTCAGATATATTTATTTCTGGAGAGGTATTACACTACCAGGGAGGTTCCCCTGTTTTATATGAACATCTATTTTGGTTTTTAGGACACCCAGAAGTTTATATCGTTTTATTACCTGCATTGGGTATTACATCAGAAATTATATCAACAAACTCAAGAAAACCTATTTTTGGATATAGAGCTATGGTAATGTCTATAATGGCTATTGCTTTTCTATCAACAATAGTTTGGGGGCACCACATGTTTGTATCTGGTATGAATCCTTTCTTAGGATCTGTATTTACATTTACAACTTTATTAATTGCAATTCCTTCTGCTGTAAAGGCATTTAATTATGTTACTACACTTTGGAAAGGTAACTTACAATTAAACCCTGCCATGTTATTTTCTATTGGTTTAGTATCAACATTTGTAACAGGTGGTTTAACAGGCTTAGTTTTAGGTGATTCAGCTTTGGATATTGCAATACATGATACTTATTTCGTAGTTGCACACTTTCACTTGGTAATGGGGGTTTCTGCTATTTTTGGAATGTATGCTGGTATTTATCATTGGTTCCCTAAGATGTATGGTAGAATGATGAATAAGAAATTAGGCTATTGGCATTTTTGGACTACTATAGTATGTGCTTATGGAGTATTTTGGCCTATGCATTTTATTGGTTTGGCTGGTTTGCCTAGAAGGTACTATTCAAACACAGCATTTCCAATGTTTGATGATTTAGCAGATATTAATGTTGTAATTACAATATTTGCATTAGTAGGTGGTTTAGCACAAATAATATTCTTAGCAAATTTCTTCATTTCTATCTACAGAGGAGAAAAAGCTTCTCAAAACCCATGGAAATCGAATACAATGGAGTGGACAACTCCTGTAGAGCATGTTCATGGTAATTGGCCAGGTAAAATACCAGAAGTCCATAGATGGGCCTACGATTATAGTAAACGTATAGACCCTAATGATGACGATAGCGATTATTTACATGGTCAAGATTTTGTTTTGCAAACAACGCCACTTTTAGATGGAGAAGAGCCATCATAGCTATATTAAATTTATAAAAAAAAGCCTTTCCTATTTTGGAAAGGCTTTTTTTGTTTGTAACATAACTTACAAAAAGCTATTTTAAATAATATTATCTTTGTGTATATGAACGAAAACCTGAATCCTGAAAATACAAATTTATCAAACGAAGATTTGGATGTTGAGAAAAAATTACGTCCACTTACTTTCGAAGATTTTACAGGTCAAGATCAAGCATTAGAAAATTTAAAAATATTTGTAGAAGCTGCTAATCAAAGAGGTGAGGCATTAGACCATACGTTGTTTCATGGGCCTCCAGGTTTAGGTAAAACAACTTTAGCTCATATTTTAGCAAACGAACTCGAAGTAGGTATAAAGGTAACATCTGGCCCTGTACTCGATAAGCCTGGAGATTTGGCGGGTTTGTTAACCAATTTAGACGAACGAGATGTACTATTTATAGACGAAATTCATAGATTAAGTCCTATAGTCGAAGAGTACCTCTATTCTGCTATGGAAGATTATAAGATAGATATTATGATTGAATCTGGTCCAAATGCAAGAACAGTTCAGATTAATTTAGAACCATTTACGTTAATAGGTGCTACAACTCGATCAGGATTGTTGACTGCTCCAATGAGAGCTCGTTTTGGAATCAGCAGTAGGTTACATTATTATTCTACAGAATTGTTAACAACAATTATTCAAAGAAGCTCACAAATCTTAAAAGTACCTATCTCTATGGAAGCAGCAATTGAAATTGCAGGAAGAAGTAGAGGAACACCAAGAATTGCAAATGCTTTATTGCGTAGAGTTCGAGATTTTGCTCAAATAAAAGGAGATGGAACCATAACTATTCATATTGCAAAATATGCGCTAAAAGCTTTAAATGTTGATGCTCATGGCTTGGATGAAATGGATAATAAAATATTAGAAACTATTATTGATAAATTTAAAGGAGGCCCTGTAGGAATAAGTACAATTGCAACAGCAGTTTCAGAAAACACCGAAACTATTGAAGAAGTTTATGAACCATTTTTAATACAACAAGGGTTTATTATGAGAACTCCAAGAGGAAGAGAAGTAACGGAATTAGCGTATAAACACTTAGGTAGAACTAAAGGAAGAAATCAAGGGGAATTGTTTTGAGTTGTAGAGACAAGAGACAAGAGACAAGAGACAAGAGACTAGAGACTAGAGACTAGAGACAAAAAATAGAGAATAAAAATAATACAAGATTAAGAGTTCCTTCCCTTTGGGAAGGCTAGGATAGGAATGAATATAAAAAAAGTAATACCGATTTTAGAATGGTTACCCAACTACAATGCAGCTCTTTTTAAAGGCGATTTAGTTGCGGGTATAACTGTAGGTATTATTTTAATACCACAAGGTATTGCTTATGCACTTATTGCAGGTTTACCACCAATTTATGGTTTGTACTGTGCGTTAGTCCCACAAGTAATGTATGCCATATTTGGATCGTCAAGACAAGTCGCTATTGGGCCTGTAGCAATGGATTCTTTAATTGTGGCAACAGGGGTTTCAACTTTAGCATTAGCAGGTTCAGAAAGTTATATTAGCATCGCCATTTTGTTAGCACTTATGGTTGGTGCCATACAGTTTATTTTAGGTATATTTAGTTTAGGTTTTATTGTAAATTTCCTTTCAAAACCTGTAATCACAGGGTTTACATCGGCTGTTGCATTAATAATCGGTTTAAACCAATTTCGAAATTTATTAGGTGTAGATTTTATACAAAGTGATCAAATTCAGTATGTTATTGAAGATATTTGGATGCAAATTGCCAATTTTAATCTTCATACAACAATTATAGGTATAATATCAGTTATAGTAATTATCCTCTTTAGGAGAATAAATAAAAAAATTCCGAATGCACTAATAGTGGTAATTATAGGAATTTTGATAATGAAATACTTTGGAACATCTTTCGAAGATGTATCTATTGTAAAAGATATTCCATCAGGTTTACCCGTTTTTAGTATTCCAGAATTTGATCTAGATCAAATTAAAGAACTTTTTCCAATAGCGTTAACTTTAGTAATGGTTGGCTATTTAGAAACCATTTCTATCGGTAAATCATTAGAGGCCAAACAAGATGAATACAGAATTAGACCAAACCAAGAACTTATAGCATTAGGATTAAGTAATATGGCAGGATCTTTTTTTAAGGCATACCCATCAACATCAAGTTTTTCTAGATCAGCAATCAATCAAGAAAGTGGTGGAAAAACTGGTATGGCTGCTCTAATTTCTGTAGTAATGGTAGTTTTAACCTTACTTTTTTTAACACCTTTATTTTATCATTTACCAAAAACAGTTTTAGCAGCAATTATTATTGTTGCGGTTTTTAATTTGATAAATATAAAGGAAGGTAAATTTTTGTGGAACGCAAACAAATTAGATTTTTGGTTGATGATTTCTACTTTTCTAGCCACATTATTACTAGGTATAGAGTTCGGAATTGTGGTAGGCGTGGGCTTATCACTTATTGTTTTAATCTATAGAACGTCAAGGCCATACATCACAGAATTAGGTAAAGTTCCCGATTCAAATTTTTACAGGAATAAAAACCGATTTGAAGAAGTAATTATTGAAGATGATATTTTAGTATTTCGATTCGATGCGCAATTATTTTATGCCAATGCAAGTTATTTTAGAGATAATTTAGACGAAATGGCATCAAAAAAAGGCAAGGCATTAAAATTGATTGTATTAGATGCAGAAAGTATCAACAGAGTAGATAGCACTGGTTTAGAAATGCTTAAAGAACGAATTAAGTTTTACAAAAAAAGAGGAGTTACATTTTATTTTGCAGGTGTAAAAGGACCTGTTAGAGATGATTTGTTTAGAAGTGGAATTTTACAAATCATAGATATCCATCACTTTTTTATGAGGGCAAATCAAGCCGTAAAATATTATAAAACTGGTGATAGAAAACACCAAGAAAAGTATGCAAAATATATACATCAAGCATATAGGTAAAGAATATAAACTGACAGAAGTCATTTTAATAGCGTAGGTTAAAACATATTTTTAAAGTTATTTAAATTTTTATTATGATTATACAACAAATATATACTGGCTGCTTAGCGCAAGGAGCTTATTACATAGAAAGTAAAGGAGAAGTAGCTATTATTGATCCATTAAGAGAAGTACAAGATTATATCAACAGAGCAGAAAAGAATGGTGCAACTATCAAATATATTTTTGAAACTCATTTTCACGCAGATTTTGTAAGTGGTCATGTAACATTGGCTGAAAAAACTGGAGCAAAAATTGTGTATGGTCCATCAGCAAAAACAAATTTTGATGCAGTTATAGCAAAAGACAAGCAGACTTTTACATTAGGCGACATTACAATAACAGTACTACATACACCTGGACATACTATGGAAAGTAGTTGCTTTTTATTGAAAGATGAAAACGGAAAAGACCATGCCTTATTTAGTGGTGATACATTGTTTTTAGGTGATGTTGGACGACCAGATTTGGCGCAAAAAGGAAATATTACAGAAAGAGATTTAGCGGGCTTTTTATTTGATAGTTTACGAACAAAAGTAATGACCCTTCCAGATGATGTAATTGTATACCCTGCTCACGGTGCAGGTTCTGCTTGTGGTAAAAATTTAAGTAAAGAAACTGTTGGTACAATTGGTAATCAAAAAGAAACCAATTACGCTCTAAGAGCAGATATGACAAAAGAGGAGTTTATCAATGAAGTTACAGATGGGTTGTTGCCACCACCTGCATATTTCCCTCTAAATGTTAAATTAAACAAAGAAGGATATAAAGATATAGATGATGTGATCAAAACATCTGCAAAACCGTTATCTGTAAAAGAGTTCGAATTGGTTGCAAATACAACAGATGCTATTGTTTTAGATGTTCGTCATCAAACAGAATTTGTAAAAGGCTTTATTCCACAATCTATTTTTATAGGACTTGATGGTGGTTTTGCGCCTTGGGTTGGTGCTTTAATAAAAGATATTCAACAGCCTATTTTATTGGTATCACCAAAAGGGAAAGAAGAAGAGGTAATTACAAGATTATCTAGAGTAGGTTTTGACAATGTGTTAGGTTATTTAGAAGGTAGTTTTTCTTCTTGGCAAAATGCTGGGAAAGAAATCGATGCCTTAAATTCTGTTTCTGCAGATATTTTAGCAACTAAGATTAAAGAAAATGCACAAGTTTTTGACGTTCGAAAACCTGGTGAGTATACTAGCGAACATATAAAAATAGCTGAAAATACACCTTTAGACTTTTTAAATGATCATATAGCAGAATTCCCCGAAAAAGAGAACTTTTATGTACATTGTGCAGGAGGTTACAGATCTGTAATTGCAGCATCTATTTTAAAATCAAGAGGATTTCATAATGTTATTGATGTTGCAGGTGGCTATGCAGCTATTAGAGATACTAATATCGAAAGAACAGAGACTGTTTGTCCATCAACTTTAAAATAAAGAAAATGAGGTCTAGTTTTTTTGTATTGTTATTTTTTTTGACTTTTACTGGTTGTAGTGCTCAAAATGATTCAAAATCTATAACTACAATTGAATTGAAAGCACTATTAGAAAAAGAACAAATTCAACTCTTAGATGTAAGAACCCCAAAAGAAATTGAAAAGGGTTTTATAAAAACAGCAAAGTTTGCCAATTATTTCGATTACGATTTTTTTAAACAAGCCTCAAAACAATTAGATAAAAATAAAGCGGTTTATTTATATTGTAGAAGTGGAAATAGAAGTGGTAAATCAGCAAAAATATTGCAGGAAAAAGGATACAACGTCTACAATGTTTTAGGCGGATATAACCAATGGAAAAAAGAAAACTAAATATTATGAAGACAGATATACAAATAGAAAATTTAAAATGTGGTGGTTGTGCTGCAACAATTAAAAAAGGGATATTAGCTATAGAAAATGTAAGTGAGGTTGAAATTGATGTAGAAAAATCTATCGTTTCAATTGTTACAGAAAATGAAAATTTAGAAGAAATTAAATCTAAATTGTCCAAATTAGGTTATCCAGAAGTAGGCGATAAGAATACTGTAGTTCATAAAGCAAAATCTTTTGTAAGTTGTGCTGTAGGTAGGCTAGACGCTTAATCGTAAACGCTAAATTGTTAAAGAGGATAAAAACTTGCATCTGCGGGTTTTCATCCTCTTTTTTTGTAATTTTGACACATGAAAAAAATCTTTGTAATAGTTGTTTTTATATGTAGCATATCTAATGCACAACAGAAAATTCCTTTTATTGATTATCACCAAATTCAGCCGCAAATAGAGCAGGCAGTAGCACAAAAAGATTATGCCAAAGCATTGTCTTTGGCTAATAAAATCAATAAAAACGATTCTGTGTATTTTTCGGTACTAAGTTTAAAATCATATTATTTACTGCAGCTCAAAAAATTTGAGGAAGTAGTTAAAGTTGCAGACCAAGGTATCGAAGCAAATCATAGTAACCCAAAAGTTTTTTTCTACATTAATAAAGCCAGTGCTTTAACCACCTTAAAACAATATGATGCTGCTATAGAAACCTATAATAAGGCAATTCAAATATATCCTAAAAACTATCTGATATGGTATCATAAAGGCGAGGTTTTAGAACAACAAAACAAAATAAAAGAAGCTCTAGAGTCTTATAAAGAAGCTATTTTACTCAATCCGTTATTTAACAAACCGCATTTTAAAATTGGTAATATTTTTTACAATCAAAAAAAGTTTACCCAATCTTTAATGGCATTTAATATGTATTTGCTTTTAGATCCTGATGGTGAAGAGGCGTTTTCTGCAATTAAAGAAATAAACAATAAAGCCGCTTTACTTAGTCCATTTAATGCAAACGATAAATTACAACTGGTTGATACAGATAATAAGTTTAAAAAAATAGATGCTATATTAAGTAGTAAATCTTCTATCAAACTAAGTTATAAAACGAATAATGAAATTGAGTTGGCTTTAGTGAATCAAAATCATATTATGATGCAAAATCTTAAAGATTTTTCTAATGATGGCGGTTTTTGGAGTCAGAAATATGTAACTTTTTACAAATGGATTGTAGAAAATAATTACTTTAATCATTTTATATATTCAATGTTGTTTTCCACCCAAAATCAACAACATAAAAAAGTAATAGAGAACAATACCGATAAAATTATTACTTTTTCGGAATTGTATAAAAGCAAATGGCAAGCCATTTTGTCTAAAAATATTGCCGATTTTAACGGCCAAAAACAAGAGGTATATTACGAATATATAGGAGGCGTTTTAAGTGCTATTGGTAAAAAAGAAAATAATAAGCCAATTGGTGTTTGGGATTTTTATGATGATTATGGAAAGCTAGCCACAAGAGGTGGTTTTGATAAAAATCAAAAGAAAACAGGCAAGTGGATTTGGTATAATCATTTAGGTGATATTAAAGAGATAGCCAATTATAAAAATGGTGCTTTAAACGGCAAAAATATTATGTATTTCGATAATGGTAAGATTAACATAAGTCTTTCATTTAAAGATAATAACATAGAAGGTAAGTACGAAGTTTACACTAGTAATGGAGCATTATCTCAACGTAAATATTACAAAGATGGCCTTTTAGACGGTATGTTTAAATCGTATTTTAAAGTAGGTGAAGATTTACTAGAATTTAAAATTCCTTATGAAAAGGATAGAATAGAAGGCGAAGCTATAGAGTATTATGCCAACGGAAGTGTGTACTCAAAATCAGATTATATCAATGGCGTTTTAAGTGGTAAGAAAACCATCTATTACCCCAATAATAAAGTTTCATCTGTAACTGAATATTTTAATAGTGCTAGAAATGGAATTTACAAATCATATCACCCAAATGGTCAGTTATATGAAAATGGTAAAAGTGTAAAAGCCTTTTACGACGGTTCGTGGCAAATGTTTTATGCCAATGGTATACTACAAAGTGAGTTTGATTACAAAAAGGGTAAATTACATAATATTTATATTGCTAATGATACCGATGGCAAACCTCATTATGATTATTTTTATGAAAATGGGCAAATTACGGCATATACTTATTACAATAAAGACGGTTCTGTATTAGATAAAAGCAGCAAAAAAGATACACTTCTAAAGTTTAAAAGTTACTCTCCTCAAGGGAATTTAACATCTATAGGTATCAATAATAATTTAGGACAAAAAGCAGGTTTTTGGAAATTTTATTCTAATAACGGTGTTTTAAAAGGTGAGTGTTATTTTATTGAAAACAATAAGGATGGTGATTATGTTAGGTTTCATAAAAATGGAAATATAGAATCTATAACTCCTTATAAATTAAACGTTTTAAATGGCTATTATACTGCTTACTATAAAAATAAACAACTTAGTACACAAGGATGGTACAAAGATGGATACCAATTTGGCGAATGGAGATATTATTATAAAAATGGTACTATAAAGTCTATTAATTTTTTCAATCGAGGGCAATTGCATGGTAAGCAACAATATTTTGATGCTAAAGGAAAATTGAATTATATCACCAATTTAAAGTACGGTAATTTAATTTCAGAAGAAAATTTTGATGAAGATGAAAAATCGATTCGTACTATAAAATATGCTTCAGATTCCAAAGTAAATACCATAACTTTATATCATACCAATGGCAAACCAAAAGCAACCATAACCTACACAAATGAAATAAAACATGGCGCATATAAAGCGTATTATTTTAATGGGAATAAAAAAGTAGAAGGAACGTATAATAATGGTGATCAACATGGAGATTGGACTTGGTTTTACGAGTCTGGTGAAATAGAAAGTAAGGCATCGTACTTAAACGGAAATTTAAACGGGAAAGAGGAAAATTTTTATGAAAATGGACGATTAGCGTCTGTAAGTAGGTATAGAAATGGTAATAAAATAGATAAAAGTATAAGCTATTTTCAAGATGGTGTTGTACAGTCATCAACCGAATATTTTGATGATAAATTGCATGGTAGAAAAGCGTTTTATGACCCCACTGGAAAATTGCAATTAGTGCGTTTTTATAATTACGGACAATTAATAGGATACACCTACAATGATAAAAATGATGTTGAATTGCCTATGATTCCCTTAAAAAACGAAACCGGAAAAATCAAAGCTTTTTACAGTAATGGAAAACCCTCTAAAGCTATGGAGTATAAATATGGTGATTTAGTAAATTCGTACAAATCTTATTATTATAACGGATTTGTACAAGATGAATTTACTTATAAAGATGATGAAATTGTAGGTACTAGAAAAGAGTATTTTTTAAATGGTAAAATTAAGCAACAACAATCTTACAAATTTGGCGAACGTAATGGAAAGAGCGTTCTTTATTATGAAAATGGAAAGATTAAAAAGGAGTCTAACTACATCAATGGAGTGTTATATGGCAAGAGTTTGTTATATGATAAAAGTGGAAAGCCGATTACAAAAAATGTTTATGTTAACGGAACCATAGTTAGCTCAGAAAACATCTAAAGCTTTTACATAAGGAACTCGAAAAAGAGTTTAGTTTTTGTAAATAAGTAGAAAGTAAAACTAGTTTTAAAAAAAACACCTCTCATTAATTAACCTGAGTTCGATTTCAAAAGGATTGATTATCAATATGTTATATTTCCTATTCTTTAAAACGAATGTAATTTCGATTGAAATGAAGAAATCTTACTTTGAATTTGAGGGTTTTCAACTACACTATTAGCACCTTATGTTAAGTGACTTTTCAACCTAAGGTAAACTAAAACAAGATATTAAAGAATTTAAGAACAACATAATTTTTACAAAGATGAGTTAGAAAATATATAGAGACCTTCAAATCTAATGGCAATTGTTGTGCTGCTTGCTGATGTTAGGTGTAAAAAGATAAGATGTAATTTTTAGTTAAGACCACCACCAAAACCAATCATAAGTTTTTCTTTTTTAATGATATAAAAAAAGCCTCGCAATTTGCGAGGCTTTTTACTTTATAAGTTCCTTTTTTAATAGGATTGATATCAAAAAATTATCCTAAAGTAACTCTTTTAAATCCAGATACTTCAACATCACCATAAGTACTAACATACTCAGCAACGTTTTTCTTTTCATCTTTAATAAAAGCTTGGTCTAAAAGACATTGCTCCATATCTAAAGTAGTATTATCTGCAATAAAACGATCCATTTTACCAGGTAAGATTCTATCCCATATTTTTTCTGGTTTTCCTTCAGCAGCTAATTGTGCTTTTGCTTCTTCTTCAGCTTTAGCTAAAACTTCTGGCGTCAATTGAGACATAGAAATGTATTGTGGTACATTTTTCAATGTTTTACCCAATCTACCTAACTCGATATTATCTTTTTCAATTACTGCAATTCTAGCTTCTGTTTCAGCAGCTACATAAGCAGGATCAAAATCTTTGTAAGATAACGTAGTTGCTCCCATAGAGGCAACTTGCATAGCGATATCTTTAGCTAAGGTTTCAACATTGTCTACAACAGCAGATAAACCAACTAAAGCAGCAATTTTACCAATATGCGTGTAAGCACCAACATAAGCAGCTTCAATTTTTTCAAAAGCAGTAATGTCTAACTTTTCACCAATAACACCAGTTTGTTCAACCAATTTATCAGCAACAGTCATACCACCAAAATCGGCAGCTAAAAATTCTTCTTTAGTAGCACAGTTTAAAGCGATATCAGCAAATTCACCTCCTAAAGCAACAAACTTTTCATTTTTACCCACAAAGTCAGTTTCACAAGCCAAAACAATAGCAACACCTTCTGTTTTTGCCTCGTTAATTCTGGTTACTGCAACACCTTCTGTAGATTCTCTATCAGCTCTTTTTGCAGCAATTTTCTGTCCTTTTTTACGTAAATTTTCAATTGCTTTATCAAAGTTACCTTCTGCTTCTACTAATGCCTTTTTACAGTCCATCATTCCAGCTCCAGTAGCATCTCTTAATTTTTTTACGTCAGCAGCACTAATTTTTGCCATTTTCTTAATAGTTTTAAAGAAACGTTTGTTTCTAATTATGTATTAAAATTATTTTTTTTCTTCTGTTGCAGGAGCTTCAGTTACTTCGGCCTCAACTTTAGCTTCCTCTTTTTTAGGAGCAGTTTTCGCTTCTTTTACCTTTTCTTTATCTGCTTTTCTATCTGATAAACCTTCTGCAATTGCATCCGTTACAAAACCTAAAACCTTGTCAATAGACTTAGAAGCATCGTCATTTGCTGGTATTACAAAATCTACCTGTCTTGGGTCAGAGTTTGTATCAACCATTGCAAAAATTGGGATGTTTAATTTTTGTGCTTCAGCAACAGCAATGTGTTCTTTTTTAATGTCGATTACAAATAATGCACCTGGTAAACGAGTCATATCAGAAATAGAACCTAAGTTCTTTTCTAATTTTTCTCTTTGACGGTTAATTTGTAATTTTTCTCTTTTAGATAATGCATCAAAAGAACCATCTGTCTTCATTCTATCAATCTGAGCCATTTTTTTAACAGCTTTTCTAATAGTTACAAAGTTGGTTAACATACCACCTGGCCATCTTTCTGTGATGTAAGGCATATTTACAGATTTTGCTTTGTCAGCAACAATATCTTTTGCTTGTTTTTTTGTTGCAACAAATAAAATTTTACGTCCAGAGTTTGCAATTTTTTTCAACGCTTCTGAAGTTTCTTCTATTTTAGCTGCAGTTTTATACAAATCAATGATGTGTACACCATTACGCTCTGTATAAATATAAGGTGCCATATTTGGGTTCCACTTTCTTGTTAAGTGACCAAAATGTACACCATTGTCTAATAATTCTTGAATATTAATGTTTGCCATTTTTAAAATGTGTTTACTTTCTGTTTTTTAAATCAATGATTAAGTAGTCTTTCGAGTCTTAACCATTTAGATACTAAACTGTTAATTAATAAATAATAACAGTCTCTTAAAAGTAATCCCAAAGGATTAACGTTTAGAGAACTGGAATTTCTTACGTGCTTTCTTCTGACCGAATTTCTTACGTTCAACCATTCTTGGATCACGAGTTAATAAACCTTCTGGTTTTAATACTAATCTATGCTCTTCGTTTATAGAAACTAAAGCTCTAGTAATAGCCAAACGAATTGCTTCTGCTTGTCCTGTAACTCCACCTCCATAAACATTAACTTTAATGTCGTAAGACTCTAAGTTTTCTGTTAACATTAAAGGTTGTTGTACTTTATATTGTAAAGTTCCTGTTGTAAAGTAACTTTTAAAATCTTTTTTATTTACTGTAATATTACCTGTACCTTCTGAAAGATAAATACGTGCAACTGCAGTTTTTCTTCTACCGATTTTGTGAACTGTATCCATTATTTGTAATCGTTAAGGTTAATAGCTTTAGGTTCTTGCCCTGCGTGTTTGTGCTCTCCACCTGCATATACATACAAGTTTCTGTATAAAGCGCTACCCAAAGTGTTCTTTGGTAACATTCCTTTTACTGCTTTTTCGATTAATCTTGTAGGATCTTTCTCAAACATTTCTGTTGCAGTTAACGATCTTTGTCCTCCTGGATAACCTGTGTGACGAATGTAAGATTTGTCTCTCCACTTGTTTCCAGTCAAATTAATTTTTTCTGCGTTGATAATTACCACGTTATCTCCACAATCTACGTGAGGAGTAAAATTTGGCTTGTATTTACCTCTAATTAGCTTGGCTACTTTAGAAGCTAGACGACCCAACGTTTGCCCGTCTGCATCAACTAAAACCCACTCCTTGTTTACGGTAGCTGAGTTCGCTGATACTGTTTTGTAACTTAATGTGTTCATAATTACACTTTTAGTCTTTGTGCTATGTTAATAATATATATTTTCCTTAAAAAAGGAGTGCAAATGTAGTTCTTTTTATTGGTTTGACAAATAGTGAGTTAGAATAATTTATACTGATTTTCAGTAAATTGAGAATAGTTAAAGTAAATCTATAAAAAATTAAAGAGATAGCTGTAAATCAATTAAAAAAATAGAAATAATAGCAATAGGGTGAATTAGGGTTGATAATATGTTATTTGTAAATAGTTGCTGTTTTTATTTGTAAATATTTGAGAATTCATAAAATACATTCAGAATTATTAACAAAAAGTTAAGAAAATAGAAAGCTATTTTTGTGCTGAAATTAAAGTAAGCATATATTTGCCGATATTTTTAAAGCCTAATTAACTGAATGCAACCAAACGTCATCTTAAAATTTTTAGCTTTTTTTGTTTTTTTATCTGTAAAAACAGTAGGTCAAGAAACTTCTGAAAACAAAATCCCTAAAAGAATTTATACCACCAA
This sequence comes from Polaribacter litoreus, assembly GCF_054584775.1. Lineage (NCBI taxonomy): Bacteria > Pseudomonadati > Bacteroidota > Flavobacteriia > Flavobacteriales > Flavobacteriaceae > Polaribacter > Polaribacter litoreus. The sequence continues at coordinate 90,583 of NZ_JBTLRD010000004.1, forward strand.
GCCTTTAAAAAAAGTACCTGTAATAGATGGCGATGTTTCTGATGATGCTTGGGATGTTGTGGAGTGGTCTTCAGATTTTACGCAAAAAGAACCAGATGAAGGGAAACCTCCAACACATCAAACTCTATTTAAGGTGATGTATGATAAAAAATATCTCTATGTTGCAATTCGAGCTTTAGATGCTGAGCCAGATTTAATCCAAAGAAGATTAAGTAGAAGAGATGGTTTTCAGGGTGATAGAGTAAATGTAATTATTGATAGTTATCATGATAAAAGAACAGCGTTTGTTTTTACAACAACTGCTGCTGGTGTAAAAGGAGAGGAGTTTGCCTCACAAAATGGAGATAATTGGGATGATAGTTGGAATCCTATTTGGTACACAAATGCTAAAATTGATGATAAAGGTTGGACAGCCGAAATGAAAATTCCTTTTAGTCAATTACGATTTGGTAAAGCAGAAGAGCAAATTTGGGGTTTTAATATTAATAGAACCATTTTTAGATTGCAAGAAAGATCACTTTGGCAAAGAATACCTAATAATCAGGCAGGATTTATTAGTGAAGCTGGTGAGTTGCATGGTTTAAAAAATTTGGTTTCTCAAAAACAATTAGAAATTCAGCCATTTACAGTTTTACAATATGATAAATATCCAGCAGAAGCTGGAAATCCATTTAGAACTGGTAAAGATTTTAAGTTAAATGCAGGTCTAGATGCAAAAATCGGAATTACCAACGATTTGACTTTAGATTTAACTGTTAATCCAGATTTTGGGCAGGTAGAAGCTGATCCTGGTGCGATTGCTTTAGATGGTTTTCAAATTTTTTTTAGAGAACAGCGTCCGTTTTTTGTAGAGAATAGTAATATTTTCGATTACGAATTTGCAAACGGAAGTGATAATTTGTTTTACAGCAGAAGAATTGGTAGAAACCCTCATAGATCTGCAAATCTTTTAAATGGAGAATATGCTAACGAGCCTCAAAATTCTAGAATTTTAGGAGCTGCAAAATTCTCTGGAAAAACCAGAGATGGTTGGTCTATTGGTGTTTTAGAGAGTGTTACAGGAAATGAGTTTGCAGAAATAAGACAGGCAGATGGTGCTACTAGAGAAGAGATTGTTGAGCCTTTAACCAACTATTTTGTAACGCGTGTGCAAAAAGATTTTAATGATAGAAATTCTTTTATTGGCGGAATTTTTACAGCTACAAACAGACATTTAGATAATAATTTTAATGAACTACATAAAGCTGCTTATTCTGGTGGAATCGATTTTCAGCACAATTGGAAAAACAGAGAATATTTTTTAGACGGAAATGTAATTTTTAGTCATGTTTTGGGGAGTAAAGAAGCAATTACAGCAACCCAACAAACATTGCGTCATAATTTTCAAAGAACAGATGCAAGTCATGTTGCTGTAGATTTTAATAAAACCTCTTTGTCTGGTACTGGTGGACGAATTGAAATGGGGAAAAATGGTGGTGGAAATTGGCGATATAATGGAGGTGTAATTTGGCGATCTCCAGAATTAGAACTCAATGATGTTGGGTTTTTACGAAGAACTGACGAGATTATTCAGTTTGGTAACTTAAGTCATTTATGGCAAGTACCCACAGAAACTTACAGAAATATAAGAGCAAGATTTGAGCAAGCCACTTATTATGATTTTGCTGGAAATTTAAACAGAGTTCGATTTGAATTGAATGGTGAAATTAGTTGGATAAACAATTGGTGGACAGAAGCTGGTTATGGAATTGATGCCAATTATTTTGATAATTTTTATCTAAGAGGAGGGCCAAGATTTAGAAGACCCAACACTTCTTTTACGTATTTTTTCTTTGGTTCTGATAGAAGCAAATTGTTTAGTTTTACTTTAGGATATTCAAACAGGCACACTTCAGAAAATGTGGTAGGTAGAGATCGTTTTGTAATTCGAACCAATTATCAACCCACAGATGCATTAAGTATGTCTTTAAATATAGAATACGCTAATTTGTATGATAGAACACAATATGTGGCTAGAGGTAGATTTAATAATGAAGCAAGATACGTTTTAGGTAGAATTCAAAATCAAACTTTAACCACAACATTACGTTTAAATTATAGTTTTACACCAGATATTTCGCTACAATTTTACGGGCAACCGTTTATTTCTAAAGGAAAGTTTACAGATTTAAATCGAGTGGTAAATCCAGTAGGTACTAGCATTAATGACAGAATTTCTGTGTTTGATGATGATCAAATTAGTTCTCAGAATGATACCTATTTAATTGATGAAAATAGAGATGGAACCACTGATTATTCTTTTGATAATCCTGATTTTTCGTTTGTACAATTACAAACCAACTTAGTAGCAAGATGGGAATATATTCCTGGTTCAGAATTGTTTTTAGTTTGGTCTAGAGGTTCTGTGGGCAGTGCTGTAATTTCTGAAGATTTGGTAGATGCTGTTTCAGATCAAGTATTTAATGCGCCAGCAAACGACACTTTTTTAGTGAAATTTACCTATCGTTTTAGAAGGTAGTTTATTAAAAATATATAGTGATTAGGTGGTGTATTTACATAAAAGTTTTTTATCTATGACACGAACATACGTTACACTTATTTTATTCTATTTTTTTGGGTATAAAGGCATAATTTAAGTTTTAAATTTATCACCTTTTGTATATTTTTTTATTTTCTAATCACATTATAAAAATAAGTTTTGTTCTAGGTGTCATCAATATCATCAACTTAAAAACTAGTCATAAATATGTTTGTTACACGTATTACTATATTGCAGCCTTGTCATTTTAAATTAGAGTTATACAGACCGTAAAAAACAGTAGCTACAAGGATTTATTTTTTTTAAACTGTAATCTATAGATATTGTTACGCGCATAAAGGTTTGTCGCATTTAATTTTCCTTTAAAATCATAGCTTCTGAATTGATGCAATAACGCAATCCACTTGGTTCTGGACCATCAGGAAAAATATGACCTAAATGTGCATCACAAGTATTGCACATTACTTCTACTCGAATCATTCCAAATGAAGTGTCTTTATGATATTTAATTGCATTTTTTTGAATGGGTTGTGTAAAACTTGGCCATCCTGTGCCAGAACTAAATTTTATTGTAGAATCAAATAAAGGAGTATTGCAACAAATACAATTGTATTGGCCTTCGTCATAAATGCTGCATAAAGCGCCACTATGTGGTCTTTCAGTTCCTTTTTGTCTGGTAATTCTATATTGTTCTGGCGTCAATTGTGCTTTCCATTCAGCATTCGTTTTTTCAACCCTTTTGTCAGGCGTAGGATTTCCTTTTGTTGTAAAGTGCATTACATCTTTCCAAGTTAGCATAGTTTATTTTTATTTAAAATATTAAATACCTTGTTACTTTGCAAATAATTCTTAATTTGTAGTCTCTTTGAAAAGTAAAACATAAAATTACGACAAAAATTAACAAACTACTATTTAAGCTTTAAATTACATTGTAGTTTTTTGTTTCATTTATAAAAATATTTAATATGAGTACATTAATTGCTGATGCACAAAAATTCGTTTTTGACTTACTAAGCAATCAACTAGATACAAAATACGTATATCATAATTTAGCACATACTCAAAGGGTTGTTGAAAAAACAAAAGAACTTATAGCTAACATAGAAATTGAGGAACAAAATGCTGAAAATATAGAAATTGCAGCATGGTTTCATGATACGGGTTATACTAAAAATGCAGAAAGCCATGAGGAAGAAAGTGTGCATATTGCTGCTAATTTTTTAAAGAAAAATACTGTTAAAGAACAAAGAATAGAGGCTATTTCTCAACTTATTTTAGCAACTAAAATGAATCATAAACCCAAAAATGATTTAGAGAAAATTATTATTGATGCAGATTGTGGGCATTTAGCGTCTAAGAGTTTTTTTGATTATAATGCATTGTTAAGAAAAGAATGGGAGCTTACAGGTGTTAAAAAACTATCTGATGAAGAATGGGTTAAAGAAAATATACGCTTTTTTTCGGTTCAACATCGTTTTAATACAGAATATGCACTAAAAAATTGGACAAAAAGAAAAGAGAAAAACCTTTCTAAGTTAATGAAAAACTTAAAGAGTTTACAAGGAGATCTTAGAAAATTCAATCAAAAACAAGAGGCGTTAAAAATAAAGAAAAACAAAGTAGAAATGCCCGAACGTGGCATAGAAACAATGTTTAGGGTGGCTTTAAAAAACCACATGACCTTAAGTAATATTGCAGATACTAAAGCTAATATTTTACTTTCTGTAAACGCAATTATTGTTTCTTTAGCATTATCAAATTTATTGCCCAAACTAGATAATCCTTCAAACACACACTTATTTGTACCTACAATTATTTTTGTAATTTTTACAGTGGTTTCTATGATTTTATCAATACTCGCAACAAGGCCAAATGTTACAGAAGGTAAGTTTACCAAAGAAGATGTTGCTAACAAAAAAGTAAACTTATTGTTTTTTGGAAACTTTCATCAAATGAAATTGAAAGACTTTGAATGGGGCATTTCTGAAATGATGCAAGACAGAGATTATTTATATGGCTCATTAACTAAAGATTTGTATTTTTTAGGCTTGGTTTTGAATAAAAAATATAAAATTTTAAGGATTACTTATACTGTTTTTGTTATTGGAATTGTTACTAGTGTAATTGCCTTTGCGTTATCTTTTAAAATGCAAGAAGTTAATTAATAGTTACTTAAACTTTTAATAACACTTTTTTAACCCAATAAAATTATTTAGCTATATTTGCGCTAAAAACTTAAATGATGTTATTGGAAAAAAAACAACTCAAATATTCAAACAATATGAAGTTTTCATATGTATTAGTATTCTTAATCGTTTTATTTTCTTATCAATCGTATGCGCAAAGTATTTCTATTAATGAAATTATGTCTTCTAATGATACCACTATTGCTGATGAAGATGGAGATTTCGAAGATTGGATAGAAATTTATAATTATGGAACAACATCTGTAAATTTAGACGGATTTGGGTTGTCTGACCAAGTTGACAATCCTTCAAAATGGGTTTTTCCAAATATAGAATTAGCTGCTAAAGAATATATAATTGTTTGGGCTTCAGATAAAAATAGAGCTGTAGATAAAAATGAATTGCATGCAAACTTTAAAATAAAATCTGGAGGTGAGGCCATAATTCTATCAAACGCATCAGGAGTAAAAATTAGTGAGTCTCCAGCTGTAGCTTTGGCAACAGATAAATCTTATGGTAGAATTCCTAATGGTACTGGAAACTGGACTTTTTTAGAAACACCAACCCCTAAAGGTAATAATTCTGGCGCATCAAGTGCAGAACCAGAAAAAGTAGCTATCAACGAATTGGTATCTTCAAATGCAACTGGCATTGAAGATGAAGATCAAAATAATGAAGATTGGATAGAGATTTATAATTATGGTACAGAAGCTGTAAATTTATCAGGTTTTGGTTTATCTGATGATAGAGCAGTGCCTTACAAATGGGTTTTTCCATCAATTACAATCAATCCAAATCAATATCTAATTGTTTTTGCCTCTGGTAAGGACCGCAATAATGCAGGCAGTGAACTACATACTAATTTTAAAATTGGTGCAGGTGGAGAAACCTTGATTTTAACTAACAATAATGGCTTGTTAATAAGTGGTGGGCCTTCTGTAAATTTAGCCGAAGACACCTCATATGGTAGACAACCAGATGGTACAGGTTCTTGGTACTTTTTTGATACTCCAACACCAGGAGCATCTAACGTAGAAACTGGGTCTACAACTTCATTAGAGCCACCTACTTTTTCGCATGCTTCAGGTTTATATTCAAATAGTTTTGACTTATCGTTATCTACAGACGTTCAAGGCGCAACAATAGTATATACTTTAGATGGTTCTGAACCAGATATTAATAATTTAAACGGTTCTAGTTTTCAATATAAAAATGATTATCCTTACAATATTGGTGAAAGTTTTGGTGCAATGTTAAATCAAAGTTACCAATCCTTTTCTTACACAGGGCCAATTACGATGAGAGATAGATCTAATGATGAAGATGTTTTAGCAAGAAAAAATACAGTTTCTGCTGATATTTATATTCCACCAGTAAAGGTGAGAAAAGCTACAGTTTTACGAGCTAAGGTTTTTTTAAACGGAAAAGGGTCTAGAACTAGAACAAGAAATTATTTTATTTGGCCAGAAGGAAACCCTTATGACGTTCCTGTAATATCTTTAACTACATTCGAAGAGAATTTATTTGGTTATGAAAAAGGTATCTATACGTCAGGTAAAACTTTTGATGATTGGAGAACAGCAGAGCCAAATGGTAATCAGCCAGGTAATGCACAATTTAGTAATTATGGGCAAGATGGCAGAGAATGGGAACGCGAAGTGCATGTTCAAGTATTCAACGAAAATTTAGAATCTATCTTAAATCAAGATGCAGGTGTAAGAATTCATGGTAACACTTCAAGAGCAGATATTATTAAAAACTTAAGAATATATGCTAGAAGTGAGTATGATGAAGATAATGAGTTTAAATTAAATATTTTCGATCAACAAATTCCAAATTCTCCAGAACCTTATAACAATACGTTTAAAAGATTAATGCTTCGTGGAAATGGTAGTGGAGGTCAAATAGCCAATGATATGGTTTTTAGTAGGCTTATGCAACCTTTTTTTAATGGAGTAATGAGAATAAAAACAGCAGTTAATTTTATAAATGGTGAGTATTTTGGAATTACAGCTATTAGAGATCGTTTTGATGTACACCACATTGCTAATAATTTTGGTTTAGACAGCGATAATGTATCCATTGTAAGCTGTGTAGGGTCTTGTGTTTTACAAGATGGCCCCAGTGATCGTGAAAGCAATCCTGAAAGGGTCTTGAGAAAATTATTCGGACCTATGAAAGATGGTGATTTAAAGTCGGATGTTGAATACCAAAAAGTGGCAGATACGTTAGATATAGATTCATACATAGACCATGTTGTACTAGAGACCTTTTCTGAAGGGGATAGTTATGAAATTAAATTTTGGAGGGCTACAAATCCAGTAAATGATGGATATGGTGATGGTAAGTTTCGTGTTTACACTCAAGATTTTGAAGCAGCAATGATTAGTCGTTTGAACTGGTTAGAAGATTTTTCTGAAAATTCTAGTAGTTGGCAACGCAACATATTTTCAAACCTTATTGATAATGAAGGTTTTAAAGTAAAATTTATCAATCGTACTGCAGATTTATTAAACACAGCATTTACGAAAGAGAGATTTGATGCTATTGTAAATGCAACTTTTGATGAGGTAGCACCACTTTTAGAAGAAGATAGAAATCGTTCTCCAAGATTAAGATTTTATGAAGATGGCGATAAGGTTAAACTTTTAAACTGGATTCAAGAAAGACCAGCTATTTTTAGAGGCCAAATAAATGAATTGTTTAATATAGATAAAACTATTGACGTAAGATTAAGTGTATCTAATAATAATGCAGGTTATATCACCTTAAATACTGTAGATATTAATGGTACAACACCTGGGGTTAAAGATAAACCCTACCCATGGACAGGAGTGTATTTTAGCAATATTCCAATTACATTAGAGGCAAAACCAAGACCTGGTTATACCTTCTCTTATTGGACAGGGGCTTCTACTAGTACCAATAGTAAAATAACCATTACACCTACTGATGATTTACAAATAAGAGCTGTATTTACTCCAGACGAAGATTACGATCACTTGTTGTATTTCTGGCTTTTAGATGATAAAATTGAGAATGATACACCATTAGAAACTTTAAACTCTACGTATTCAAGAAATAATAAAACAGCAATATTAAACTATAATTCATCACTTGATGGTTATCCTTTTGATGCAACTGATGCAAATTGGAGAAAAGCATCCTTAGAAAGAGTAGATGAACCTACAGCAATAAACTATCAAGATTTAGCAAATAATGATATACCTTATGCACCTCAGATAATGAAAGGTTTGCAAATAAAGCAACCTTTTCAATCTGCTGGTTTAGAAAACTCATTAGAATTAAACTTCTCTACAATAGATTACGAAGATGTAAAAGTTTCTGTGGCTATTACTTCAGATGGAGCTGCAAATAGTATTACAGCTGAATATTGGAATGGTACTGCTTGGGTAACATCAAACATACCTAACAGTACACAAGCTATTACATCAGATTATGAAAGAAAAGAATTTGATTTTTCTAATGTAGCTATGGCCGATGAAAATGATAGCTTTAAAGTTAGATTAAGTTTTGGAGGTACAAATATGACTGCAGACAATGGTAAAAAGGTAATTATAAATAACATTGCAGTGAGTGCTATTGATAAAAATGTATTATCCGCGCAAAACTTTGTAACTGTAGATAATAGTATTGATATTTATCCAAATCCTGTAAATAGTAGAATTTACGTGTCTTCAAATACTACTATAAATAAAGTTTTAGTATATAATATCTTTGGACAAATGGTACATAAATCATCTGAAAATAAAAGCAATGCTACAATAGATGTTAGTAATTTTGCCAAAGGTGTTTATTTGGTTAAAGTTTTTACTGGTGGGAACTCAATGACTAAAAAAATAGTAAAAGAATAATTATAAAAATATCACAAAACATACTTTGCATTTACCACTGGTGTATATCATAAATTAATTTTAATAGATAAAATCGACCAAATTTAAATGACAATGTGTAGATGTAAAGTATGTAACAAATATTTCTTCTTTATTTAAGGTAGTAAACAAACTATTAAGTTTTTTTGGGTTTTGAAATAGAGGCTCATATTAGCCTTTTTTTAAGGTGTTTATAACCAATTAAAGTTATTGTTAATACTGTAAGAAAAAAATAATTTTAGAACCTAAACCTATTTTGGATAAAACTCTTGTGCATACTGTTAATCAATTTAAGCCAATTTCACTAGATGAAATGAACAGTGTTGCCTTAATGAAAAGAACAGATACTAAATATGTGATTAACATTTCTAAGTTACCTACAGTATTAAATGAGTTATTAAATACGCATAAAGTTTTAGAAATAAAGGAAAGAAGAATTATGAATTATTCTTCTCTTTATTTAGATACCGATAGTTTTAAGTTCTATTTAGATCATCATAATGGTAGAGTAAATAGAACCAAAATAAGACAACGCAAATATGTAGATTCTGATTTAACTTTTTTAGAAATAAAAAAGAAAAATGGAAAAGGTGAAACCAATAAATTTAGAATTCAAATAGATGATTTTGAAACAGAATTATCTGCAACATCAAAAGAGTTTATCTCTGAAATAACAGAACAAAATTATAATTTAACCACAAGTCTTTGGAATAGCTTTAATAGAATTACGCTCGTAAATTTAAAAGATAATGAGCGTGTTACTATCGATTTAAATCTAACCTATACTGTAGGCGATAAAGAAAAAAAATATAGTAATATTGTTGTTGTAGAATTAAAACAGAGTAGATTCGATAGAAAATCTGCAGTAGTAAAAGCTTTAAAAAGTATAGGTCATAACCCTTACAGTATTAGCAAATATTGTATTGGAGTTGCTAATCTTTATCAGCATTTGAAACAAAACATGTTCAAATCAAAATTATTAAAAATAAATAAAATATCTGCCTAGTATGGATTTTATGAATATACCTTTGTTTGACAAGGATTTTTACAAGTTACTTTTTCTTTTTTCTTTAAATCTAGTTTTTCTAACAATAATTGTAAGATGGTTCTATTATAGTAGTACACAAAAAAAAGATTATTTATTTACTTTTTATTTAGTAAGCATCATTGTCTTTTTTTTAACATTTACCTTAAAAAAGTACAATATAGATGTAGGTTTGGCACTAGGACTTTTCGCCATTTTTGGTATTATCAGATACAGAACCGAGTCCATTCCTATTAGAGAAATGGGGTATTTGTTTATTGTAATTGGTATTTCTATTATGAATGCCCTTGCTAATAAAAAATTAAGTTATGTAGAAATTTTCTTTTCTAACTTTGCTATTGCCATTGCTATTGGTGTTATCGAAAAGCTTTGGCACTTAAAATACGAGATTACAAAAAAGATTACCTATGAAGTTATCGAAAATATAAAACCAGAAAACTACGATATTTTAAAAGAAGATCTCGAAACAAGAACAGGTTTAAAAATCAATCACTTAACCATTGGCGATGTTGATTTTGTAAAAGATAGCGCAACAATAATTATACACTACAACAAATCAGAAAATGAAAAATAGCCCTTTTATAGTTATTGCAGTATTGCTTTTTTCGACTTTAATTTATGCACAAGAAGACGATAATAAAGATTTTGCTTTATGGAATTCTATAGGAGTAAAATACTCTCCAATTAAAAGATTAAAGTTAGGGGTAGAGCAACACTTAAGATTAAAAGAAGATGCATCAACAACAGATGAGTATTTTACAGAAGTTCAGGCTGATTTTAAAATCATAAAAAATTTAGAAATTGGAGGAGCTGTTCGTTTTATCAGAGAAAATGATAATGTTGGTAAAATACAGGGTTTCGAAAAGCATTTTAGATATAATATTGATTTAAGTTACGAGTTAGATCTTATAAAAAAATTAGATATACAGTTTAGGCTGCGTTATCAAAATAAAAGAGAGTTAGAACTACCAGAAGATGTAGAAGATATTCGTACAGAAACGCTTCGTTTTAAAACAGCTTTTGAATATAAAATTAAAAATTGGCCTTTAGATCCTGAATTTGCTGTAGAGATTTTTAATAGAAAAGTAGAAGAAGATACTTCTCTTATAGGCGACGCAAAACTAAGCAGATACAGGCTTACGTGGGGTACAAGTTATAATTTAAAAAAGTTTGGTAGATTTGGGATATATTTTAGATATCAAGAAAATACTAGGGTAGATAACGATTTTCAAACAAAAATAGTAGGTTTAAAATATTCATATTCTATTAACTAGGTGTATTTTACGCTTCAATTTCTTTAATAAGATCATTAAAAGTAATAATGTTTTTTTCATTAAAATTTTGTTGGTAAATTACTTCTACTCTTAATGCTTTTAATCCAGAAACTCCCTGTAGGTTTTCTAATTCAAAATACTCTAGCTTACCAAGTTGATTTTTTGATTGTAAATAGGTTATATACTTAAGATACTCTTGAGCGTCTCTTTCTTGAGAGTATACAATTGCAATTTTACCAGGTATTGTTAAACGATCTTTTGTGCCTTTTATATAGGCTTTATCAATTCGTTTTTTAAGAATTTCATATCGAATATTATAAGCACCATCAACATCAAACTGTTTTTCATCCATTCTAAATTTTATAGCCATAGCATTACTATGTATTAAAATTAAAGAAGCAACACGCAAATCGTTTTTCATGTTTTTACGCTCACAATTTGCCAAGTTTTCCATCTGGCAAGTAACTTGTAATTGCCATAATCTTAGGTTATAAAGGTAAAGATTATCAAATTTTTTATGTTTTGTGATAGATTGTCCTATGTACATATTGTACTCAACACCATCTGTTTTGTAACGCTCATAATAGTGAGGAAACATTTCTTGGGCTTGTTTTTGTCTGGTGTCTAAGAATTTAGAAAGTTTATCATTTAAAAGTGTAACACTATCTTCATATTCTTTTCTTCGTTCATAAACAACATTTAAGTTTTTATCTAAACGATTCATATAGATATTTACTTTTTCAGAAAGTTTTTTGTTAATATCTTTAATATGATTAAAAACAGGGTAGATTTCACTACTCAAAAAATCAAGTATATTTACTTCATCACCTGCATCTAAACCTTGTTTTACATCATTTAAATAAGATGTAACTCTAAACATCAATTCGTTATAGATAGGTAATTTTTCGCTTTTACAAGCATCTTTTAAAACAGTAATAGCAAGATTAAGTTGTGTAGTTAAATCTTCTTTAATAGCTTTATTTCTTGCTTCAGAAGAGCCTTTTATATCGCTTTGACCATATAATGGATACACATCATCAAAAACAATTTCATCTAATTTTGCATTTTCATTAGATTGGTTTTCTAAATGAAATTTTTCTGCAGCCTCATAAAAACGCCATTTTACAGCAGGGTGTATAGACGTGTAATTTTCTTGTATGGTAGCTTCTAACACATTTTGTCGCTCTTCAGATGTTCGTTTTACAGCAGCTTCAAAAACAGGCAGTATGTCTTTAAGTTTATTGATGTTTACAGAGTTTAAATCGTAAGGTCTTGGCGATGCAATTTCTAATAGAGCTAAATCTCCATTTTCTGTAGCAACAATAGGAATTAAAATAATACTTTGTATACCAGAGTCGTACAAATTTTGATAAAAAGGGTTTTTATCTGTAGAGGAACCATAGTTTTCTACATCAGAAATAATAAAGGTTTCATGGTTTTTGAATACCTTTTCTATAACACTATTACAAAAGTACCCATTATCGCATTTTATTTCAGCGTTTTTATTTAAGATAATACTGTTAGATTGTTTTACTACAGTTTCACAAACTTTAGTATTGATGTTATCATAAATAGAATACCCTAATTTAAGATCTTTAATACTATAAAAATCTCTTAGATTGTTTTGTAATTTATAAATTAAATCGTCTCCACCAGCCAATAAATTTGCCTTAATAGCAGATAGCATTTCTTCTGAGGTTACGTCAAATAAGTTTATTAAGCCAAAGCCTTTAAAAATGTAGCTATTAGGTGGAAATTTTTCTTTCCACATAGCTATGTTTTCGTAATTATTTAAAAGCTCTCTAAAATCATCTTGAGTTAAATTTGGTGCATTTTCAGTAGGAGTTATTTCAGAAAAATCGGCATTAAATGTAGCTCTATAGTATTTCATAGTGCCCGTTAATTTGTTGGGTATATCAAAATAAAAAGGTCTTTTTATATCAATATTATAACCATAAACAGCACCTAAAATAAACGTACAAGCCATTACATACAAGCTATTATCTTGATAATTACGAACAGTAAATTCATAATTTTCGCCAGCGTTGTTTAGAATGTTTTCAAATCGATCAGTAAATTTAAAAGAAGCAAAAGAAAAAGGAATACAGGCAGCTTTTATTTCATTTAAAAGCAATGGTTCTGGAAATAAAGGATCTAATAATAAATTTATTTGCTCTTTGTAGGCTTTTAATAAATTTAGGTCAGAAAAACCATCAATAAGTTCAGGATGTTCTTTAAATTGGTCTACCATTTCAACAGCAGCTGTATGAAAAGGATGTGTTTTAAATTCTTTTTGTGCATATTTTTCAAAAGTTACAAATACCTTTTTAAAAGAAATTTTTAACTGAAGTGGTAATTCTACATTTTCTATTTTATTAGATTCTATAATATTCATAACCTTAATTTATTCTTTTTGTCGCTTAACATTGTTTTAATTTACAAAAAAAAGAACTAATTGAAAATATTTTAAGCTCAAATAATTTTATTTTTATAAATAAAGCAGTTTTAAAAGTTCAAAAGCATTTAACGAATAGTTAAATGCTTTTTTTAATTATTTTTGAGATACTATTTAATGTCTGGTTGCCTAATTCTAGGATCCCATTTTTGCAGTTGTTTTTTTATTTCTGTAGTAACCTCTGTGTCGTTTTTAAAATACCAGTCTACATTTTTATACGTAATTGTACCATCACTAGCATAATGAAAGAAAACAATTGCATTAACATACGGGTATTTTTTATTAAAGTTTTCTAGGGTTTCTCCAAACCATTTAGCTCGGCTACCCCCAGGTTTTAAGCAACCAAACTCTGCTATCATTATAGGTTTGTAAAATGCAGCCAGTTGGTTGTAAAAATTACCAAAAATTTCTTTAAAAGTCCACCAATCACTCCAACTAGTGCTTGTACCATAATTTAGAGCTCCTGTAGCAATAATATCTACATAATCTGTACCAGGATAGTATTCTTTAAATTTACCATAAGATAAATGCGGGCTCCAAACCCAAATTACATTTGTAGCGCCAACAGACTCAAAAACATCTCTAACGTGTTTAAATGCAGCTACATATTCTTCTGGGTCATTATTTTGAGGTCCCCAAGGATAACGATAAGGGTCATTCATTTCGTGGCCCATTCTTAAATAAATTGGCGTATCTACTTTAGCAGCTTCAGTAGCCCATTCTTTAATATAAGCATCATAATCTCCATTTGCAATAGAAGCTAAACCATGATCGTTTCTTTGCTCTAAATCTTTAATTTTTGGGTAATTTTCTTTTGAGAATTTTTCTAACCATGGTTCCCAAGTAATCATTGGTACAGACCCTATTCTTACAATGGCATCAATTTTATTTTTAGGGAAGTCATATATTTGACCTTCTCCCCAAGCTTTGTAAATTTGAATGATTGGAAATGTAAGTGCTAACGAATCTTCTAAATCAATAATATTTTCGTAAGACTCTCCATTACTATCATCTGCAGCACCAAATAAAATATTTTTACTTTTTAAAAGTGCGTATTTATTTTTTCTTTGGTCTTTAAACCAATCTAATTTTTTTTCTCTATTTTTTTCTCTTTTTCCTAAGATATTGTCTTGTTCAATATCTTTTACCATATTACCTATACTTTCTAAAAACCCACCTAAAGGCCCTTTAGAACTTTTACTTACGCTAGATAAACCGTAAACTATAAAATATCCTAATACTAAAGCAAGCAGAACATTAGATATTCTTTTAAATTTTTTTTTGAATGATGACATAATTTAATTTGATTTACAATGACTTTTATTCAAAACCATTTATTTGGTAAAACTAATATTTTATCTTTTGTTGGATAATTACTTTACTTTTATTTTTTTATCTTTTGTGATTACTATTCTACTCCACGCATTTTCAGCTTTTAAATATAAAGATTTATAGGCAGCAACTAGACCACCAAAAAATTGTAGAAATGCAATCAGTGCAAAACCTAGCATTCCCCATGTTTTTTCTGCTGTTAATATTAATTCGCTTTGTGGTATGTAATACCTTCTTTCTATATACACGCCAACAACCATCAGCACAAAAAAGACACAATATATAATCAATGGTTTTACAAACGGACTCATAAAGCCTTTAACCGCCACTTTTGCTGTTGGTATATATGGAACTTTTTTATTGATTAAAGCCAAAATAAATGCGTAAGTAAACACTGGCCAGCAAGAGTATTTTAATACCATACCTCTCCAATGGATTCCTCTTTCTGTTTTAGTATCACATAGAAAACGTTGTGCTTGTGCGTAAACTAATATGGCAATTAATACAATAGGAGCTCCAAGTACAAGAAACTCTGTAAAGTCCATACTAGCAGGACTTATTTTTGTTGTAAAAAATAAAATCGGTACAAAAACAAAAAAGGCAGTCATTGGTCCTACTAAATAGTAGGTTCCTATAGTAAAATAAGATAATTTTTGCCAAAAACTAAGTGTTTTGTAAGCTCTAGGCATTTCATCAAAAAGCATTTCAAAAACACCTCTTGCCCATTTTAACTGTTGTTTACAAAAAGATGTAAAATCTTCTGGCACTAAACCTCTACTTACAATTACAGGGTTGTATACAGATTTCCATCCTTTAGAATGTATTCTAATTGAGGTGTTTAAATCTTCGGATAAACCTGTGGCATGACCTCCAATACTTTCTAAGGCTTTTCTTCTAAACGTACAATTGGCTCCAATAGCTACAGCACCTCCATAACCATATAAAGCCATTTGTGTAGGCCCATAAAAAGTATAGGTTTGTTCTGCTGCTGCTTGTGCTGTAAAAGAGCGAAACATGTTATAATATCCTTGACTTACCTGAACAAAACCTACTTTTTCATCTTGAAAAAAACCTAAGGTTTGGTCTAAAAAGTTCGGAAAAACAATATGATCTGGATCTAAAACTAAAATAAACTCTTCTTTAGTTATTTTTAAAGCCTCGTTAATTTTACCTGCTTTTGCACCAGGTATATTTACTAAGTTTAGCCAAACAGCTCCATGTTTCTCTGCTAACTCTTTAAAAGCAATATCTTCAGTATCGTCTAATAAATAAGTTGTGTGTGGGTAGTTTAAGTTTTCTAAAGCCTTTAAAGTGTTTTCGAACATCGATAAAGGTTCTCCAGGAGATGAGGTAGTAAAAACAGCCACACTTAAGTCTTTTTTAGGTACAGGAACTTCAGTGGGTTTTTTTATCCGTAAGTAATTAATCCAAATTAAAGCTATTCTAATAATACCATAACCAAAAAGTAAACTTAAAATGATGAATAGTGGAAAATTTTCTACGTGCTCTTTTCTAAACCACCATTCCATTAAGTTAAACATACTTAATAAACCTGCTAGGGTTAAACCTAAAAAAATTGCTTTATCTAAGCTTGTTACTTTTTTAGCTTGTTTAAAGACCCATAAATCATCTCTTAATTTTGAATTCATTAAAATGTGAAATTTAATCCGAAGTTAATATTTTGTCTGTTATAGAAAAACGTTTCTTGGTCTATATATGTAAGTATTGCACTAAAACCTTTAGAGAAATTATAGCTAATATTTCCTGTGTATTCAATAGGTGTAAAAGTATCATCATATACGCCTCCAATTTCGAATGTATTAGATATTGTTCTAACAGGATATGGGTTTTTAATAGCACCAATAAAACCATAATTTATTTTGGCTTCAACTGTTAATTTTTGTGTAGGTTTATAATTTAGGATAAATAAGCCTGAATGAATTTCTTGCTCTTTAGGAGTAAAATAAGGATCGTAAACACCAACTCCCTGATTGTTAAAGAAAAATAAAATATCTTTAGAATCTGTATAATTAAAACTATATCCTACTTGAAAGCTAAATCTTTGAATTTTTAGAGATTGCGATAAAACCCAAGCTCCCATAGATTGTATTTCGTTTTCGTCTTTAAAGAACTGATGATCATACCAAGCATGAAAAACAACCCATTTATTGTTATAATCTAACTCACTAAAAAGGTTTTGATATGTTAAATTAATTGAAGTACTGGCAATTGTACCTAATAAACTATGTTTTGCAGCACCAATTTTTAAAGAAGCTTTTTTAAATAGATTTTTTGTAAGGCTAACTCCCCCAATCCAATCAGATTTATCGGAATGATTTTCATACAAACCACCAAATATATTAGCTTTAAGCTTTATGTTATTAAAATAAAACTGATTTTTTAATTTAAGAATAAAAGCTCCCTCTTCTTGAGGCGAAAAATTAAATCTTGATATTTCTAATTGAGGGTTTAAATATCTAGAGATATATTCTCCAGCAGTTATGTGAGTTGCAAAATAATCTAAAGGTTGGGAGTCTGTTTGGTACTCAAAATTAGTTTTTATATATGTTGCTGTTACAGATTCAATTTCTGATTCTAAATTTTTTGTATAATCTGTATTTGGATAAATATCATTAATTTTTGCAATTATTTTTCTAGATCCTTTTAGGTCTCCTTTCCAGTAATTAATGTTGGCTTGCATTAATAAAAATTCTAGATCTTTAGAATTTTCATCTAAATATTGCTCTAAAATAGTTTCTACTTTATTGATATCTCCAGTTTTATACAAAAAGCGAGCATAATCTAATTGAAGATTTTTATCAGTAGCATTGATGGAAATCGCTTTTTCAAATTTCTTTTTAGCTTCTTTATGCTCATTATTCATAGATAAAGTGTATGCATACAACCAGTTGATATAGAGATTTTCAGAAAAGCTATCATAGTGTTTTGATAAAAATAATACAGCTTTTTTGTATTCATTCCTAGAAATGAAATCTTTTGAAATTCTTAGTACATCGTTTGCATTTTTAACGCTAATGGAATCTTTTTTTAAAGAGGAGGATACTTCCTTGGTTTGGGTAAAAGCGGTTGTATTAAAAAAAATAAAAAGGAAAAAAGCAGCAGTTCTTAAAACTTTACCTGCTCTTGTTAAAATCATAATTTTTTTAAATTTAAAAGAATTTTAGGTTTATATGTAAACAATATTATAGCGCTAAAGTGTTTTGTATAAGGAAACAAATATATATATTTATATTAATATATATATTCATTTTCTTAGAAGAGTTTTTTTTACTTTAAGATATAATTCTCGGTTTATAAAGCATTTACTGTACCAAAGTCTTTCCAAACATTTGCGCTTTTATAGGTGTCAATTGAAGATGATGGTACTTTCAGCGTAGCCTCAGCAAGTTCTACAAATTCAAATACACTTGCATCTATAGTTAAGGGTGTTGTTACATCAACAGATACATTTTGTAAACTACCACAATTGTAAAAAGCGCTATTACCAATACTTGTGATGCTATTAGGAATAATTACATCTGTTAAGCTTGAACATTGGTAAAAAGTTTGTTCTGAGATACTTGTTATGGTATCTGGAATATCAAAACTTACCAAACTAGAGCAAAGGCCAAAGGCGGTTTTTCCAATACTGGTTAAGGTGCTAGGAAAATTAACTTTAGTTAAACTATTACATGCGTAAAAAGTGTTTTCTGGAATGGTAGTAATACCTTCTGGAATGGTAATTTCACTTATACTACTGCCTCCAAAAGCGCCATCTTTTATAGTGGTTACACTGCTAGGAATATTGATTTCTGTTAAACTATTACAATTCCAAAAAAGAGTAGCTTCAATGGTTGTTAAACCGCTTGGTAAATCAAAATTCTTTAAGCTGAAACAATTTCCAAATGCAGCACTACCAATACTGGTAACACTGTTTGGTAAACTTATGTTTTCTAAACTAGCGCATTCATAAAAAACAGCATTTCCAATACTTGATATATTATTCGGAATATTGATATCTGTAAGTTTAGAGCAGTTGTAAAACAAATTATCTGGTAAACTTGTAAAATTATCTGGAATTACAGCTTTTGTTAAACCAACACACAAGCCAAAAGCAGAATCTCCAATATTGGTTACTGTATCTGGAATGGTAATTTCTTTTAAAATAGAGCAAGAATAAAATGCAGAAGCACCTATTGTAGTTATATGGCTAGGAATGGTATAAGTTTCTATATTGTTACAAGCAAAAAAGGTAGCTTCAGGAATTGTTGTGTAACTTGTAGGAAAAGTTACTGTAGTTAATGAGTTGCAATAACCAAAAACTGAAGTTCCCATATTTTCATTAGCTACACTATCTGGTATGGTAACATTATTTAAACTACTGCAGTAATAAAAAGCAGAGTTTCCAATACTTGTTATTGTAGATGGTATATTGATTGTAGCCAAACTTTCGCATCCAAAAAAGATATTGTCTGCTAACGTATCAGTGGCTGCTGGAATATTTATAGATGTTAAACTTTTACATTGACCAAAAGCGGTATGTTCTATTTTCGAAACAGTATCTGGTACATCAATACTTGTAATTCTTGATGAATCGTAAAAAGCAAGCTCTCCAATACTGGTGATGCTTTCGGGTATTGTAACGCTTGTTAAATCATAACAATAAGCAAAACCTTCATTAGCAATACTAGTTACTGTGTATGTTAAATCAAATTGATTCACAGTTTCAGGTAGATCCAATGTTCCTTCAGGTCCGTCATTTGTGTTTTTTTGAACAGATACTTCTTTTGTATCAGAACTTGTAATCACATATTTTAAATCGCCAATAGTAAAAGGAGTTCCTACTTCAGGCCCTGTTGGCGGAAATACAACAACACTAACAGTAGCCGTAGAAGAATCGCCATTACTATCGGTAATTGTATAATCAAAGGTATCTGTTTCTTCAAAATCTGTTTGTGGTGTATAATCTATGGTATCATCTGTAGGATCATCAGGAGTTCCTGCTGTATTTACAGTAATGCTACCATTGCTAGCAGAGGTTGCAGAAGTTACAGAAATAGCACCAGAGTTTGGTCCATCATCCCCAAAACTATCATTACTAAGTACATTAATATTAATTGGTGTGTTTTGCTCTGTAGATGCGTTGTCATCAACAGCATTAGGAATATCGTTGTTGTCTTCTATAGTAGTGGGTTTGCTACAAGATGTAATTAGCAAAGAAAACAGTACGAAAGCGTGAAATATTTTTTTCATTTTTTAGTTTATAGGCATTAAAACAATGCAAACAAAGGTATTTAAATATTCGTTATATCAAAATTATTTTGTTTTTTTAGAATGATACAAACAATAGGGCTTTATTTTTGTCTGAAATATATGGTAATAGGTACCCCAGAAAAGTTGTAAATTTCTCTTAGTTTATTTTCTATAAAACGTTTGTAAGGATCTCTAACATATTGAGGCAAATTACAGAAAAATGCAAATTGTGGGGTTTGCGTTGGCAATTGCATACAGTATTTAATTTTTACGAACTTTCCTTTTATGGCTGGTGGTGGGTAGTTTTTTACAATATCTAACATTACATCATTAAACTTGCTGGTAGATATTTTGTTTTTTCTATTTTCAAAAACTTCAACAGCTGTTTCTATGGCTTTAAATAAGCGTTGTTTTGTTAATGCTGATATAAAAACGATGGGTACATCTGTAAAAGGTGCAATTTGTTCTTTTACTTTAGCTTCATAATCGCGCATGGTGTTGGTTTCTTTTTCAACCAAATCCCATTTATTGATTAAAATAACAATTCCTTTTCTGTTTTTTTCTGCTAACCAAAATATATTTTGATCTTGACCTTCAAAACCACGAGTAGCATCAATCACTAAAATAATAACGTCTGAATATTCAATAGAACGCACAGCACGCATTACAGAATAAAATTCTAAATCTTCTTTAACTTTCGATTTTTTTCGGATCCCTGCAGTATCTACCAAATTAAAATCAAATCCAAATCTGTTGTATTTTGTATCAATAGAATCTCTTGTTGTACCTGCAATATTGGTTACAATATTTCTGTCTTCACCAATTAAAGCGTTTATAAAAGATGATTTTCCGGCATTAGGTCTACCAACAACTGCAAATCTTGGCAGTTCTTCTTTTTCTAAATCAACAATTTCTGGTTCAGGCATTTTTTCTGCCAAAGCATCTAATAAATCACCAGTTCCAGATCCGTTTATAGACGATATGGTATGGTAATCTCCCAGCCCTAAATTATAGAATTCTACAGCATCTGCATCTAGCATTGCATTGTCTACTTTATTAACAGCTGTAAAAATTGGTTTTTTTACCTTTCGTAATAATTTGGCAACTTCGGCATCCATAGGGGTTATACCATCTCTTACATCAACCACAAAAACAATAATATCTGCTTCATCTATAGCTAACGATACTTGTTTTCTAATTTCTTCTTCAAAAATATCATCAGAACCAATGGCATAACCACCAGTATCTATTACAGAAAATTCTTTTCCATTCCAGTCAGATTTTCCATAATGTCTATCTCTAGTTACACCACTTACAGCGTCTACAATAGCTTCTCTTTTTTGAACTAATCTATTAAAAAGAGTAGATTTTCCTACATTTGGTCTTCCAACAATGGCAACTATGCTATTCATTTGAATTTAAATTTTTTGCAAAGATACAATATACTATACGATATTAGTTGTAAATTTAAAGGGTTATAGAATAGGTTTTTATGAGTGAAAAAACAAAAATTTTAGTTGAGAAAAGAAATAGTGAAGTTTTTTTACGACCAAGATTTACTATTGATTTAAATGAAAGTAAGGATGCTGTGTTACAACTTTTTTATAATGAGTTTAAATTAGAAAATTCTAAGATTTCTGGAAATATAGTTGATGGTCATATTTTTATATCTGTAAGTAAAAAAGAAGATCATTTTTGGTCTCCTCAATTGCACTTAGAGATTGTTGAAAAAACCTCAGAAACCGCTCTTTTAAAAGGATTATTTGGGCCAAAACCTCAAGTATGGACGCTCTTTATGTTTGTGCATTTTGTTATTGGGTTTGCATTTGTTGCTTTTGGGGTGATGTTATACTCCAGATGGTCTTTAGGTGAATCGCTCTTTTTTCCAATTTTGATGATGATAATTTTACCATTCATATGGATCTTGTTGTATTTTTTAGGAAAAATAGGTAAGAGTACAGGAGCTCGTCAAATGAACGATTTACACGATTTTATGTTAAAAGTAATTCAGTATCAATTTTAATTGTATCCAAAGCGCTTCAATTGGTTTTTATCGCTTCTCCAGTTTTTATTCACTTTTACATACAACTCTATAAATACTTTTTTTTGAAAAAAACGTTCTAAATCTTTTCTTGCTTCGGCACCAACTCTTTTTATAGCAGTTCCTTTATGGCCAATTAAAATTCCTTTTTGTGTATCTCTTTCTACCATAATTACAGAACGAATGCGAACAATATTATCTTCTTCAGTAAATTCTTCAGTTTCAACTTCTACAGCATAAGGAATTTCTTTTTTGTAATGCATTAAAATTTTCTCACGAATCTTTTCATTTACAAAAAAACGTTCTGGTTTGTCTGTTAGCTGGTCTTTGGGGTAAAAAGGTGGCCCTTCTGGTAATAATTTTTTTATTTTACTTAAAACTGCAGAAACGTTAAATCCTTCTAAAGCAGAAATTACAAATACATCTGCATTGGGTACTTTATTTTTCCAGTAGTTTATCTTTTCTTCAACAATATCTTGAGAAGATTTGTCAATCTTATTTAATAATAAAATAATTGGGATTTTGCTATGGATGATTCTTCTAAAGAAATCTTCATTTTTCAATTCTTTCTCGCCAACTTCTACCATATAAATTAAGATATCAGCATCTTCAAAGGCAGATTTTACAAAATCCATCATAGAAGATTGAAGTTCATAGGCAGGTTTAATAATACCAGGCGTATCCGAAAATACAATTTGATATTCGTCATCATTTACAATTCCTAAGATTCGATGCCTTGTAGTTTGTGCTTTAGGAGTGATGATAGATAATTTTTCACCTACCAAAGCGTTCATCAATGTAGATTTACCCACATTCGGATTTCCAATAATATTTACAAAACCAGCTTTATGTACCATAATGCAAAGATAATGGCTTTTTATAGTTTGTTAGAATTTAGATGATTAAAAAATATTTAAAATAAAGTTTGGATAATACTTACTTTGTGTTGTATATTTGCAGTCCAAATCGCGGGATAGAGCAGTAGGTAGCTCGTCGGGCTCATAACCCGAAGGTCACTGGTTCGAGTCCAGTTCCCGCTACTAGCTTAACATTTTTTAAATCAACGAATTGTGTCTCACAATTCGTTTTTTTATGCTTTTAAATTCCTTACTTTTACGAAACGTACACAAAAACGTACACGTTTTCATTTGCCAAACAACCATTACCTTTCATATTAGTACAGTTCATTCAAATAGCTAAAAAACTTATAATTTTAAGATTTTAAAATGATTCTTTGTTTTAAAAAAGAGCAACTCTACATAAGGGTTGAGTAACGTCTTTTCAAGTTTAAAAAAAACTTACCTGGATAATATTATTAGAATAATTACAAATGGTATAATGATAAACCTTTGAGAAGTGTCATGAAAACTTATCAATAAAATAATTTGAAGCTAAAATTGTAGTACAAAGTTTTTAAATTCTTGTTTTCTTCACAAATAGAACAAAATGACACTCTATTTACACGTCTGAGCAATTTAGTTGTTGATGAATACTTGAATTTTAGGTCTCTAAATAATTAAATCGTTTTAGAGTTAATGAAATTAAGTAAATGAAAAAAACTAAGGAGATTTTATCACTTTTTACAGTATTATTTTTTTTAGGTATTTATGGACAAACAGATAAAATAGATACTCAAAAACCAAACATTTTATTCATTATTTTAGATGATGCAGGTTTAGACATGAGTGCTTATGGAAGTACATTTGTAAACACTCCTGCTTTTGATAAAATAGCGAAAGAAGGCATTTTATTTAACAAAGCTTACACACCTAATGCAAAATGCGCACCTTCTAGAGCGTCTTTGTTAACAGGCAGAAACTCTTGGCAATTAGATGCTGTTGCAAATCACTACATTTACTTTCCTTCAAAATTTAAAACCTTTCAAGAATCTTTAAAAGATCATGGCTATACAACAGGTTATACTGGTAAAGGATGGTCTCCAGGAATAGCCAAGACAGCAACAGGAGAAAATCGTTTTTTAACAGGTAAAAAGTACGATACAAAAAAATTAAAAGCATTAACGTCTGAAATATCTGTAAATGATTATAGTGGCAATTTCAAAGATTTTTTAGGGAAAGTTCAAAAAGGAAAACCTTGGAGTTTTTGGGTGGGTTTTAATGAGCCTCATAGAGGATACGAATATCAATCTGGAGTAAAAAAAGGAGGTAAAAAACTAGAATTAATTAAAGAAGTACCCAAATATTGGCCAGATTCTACAGCTGTAAGACACGATTTGCTAGATTACGCTTTAGAAATTGAATATGCAGATAATCATGTGCAAAAAATACTTAAAGAATTAGAAGAAAAAGGACAGTTAGAAAATACGTTAATTATATACACGTCAGATCACGGAATGCCTTTTCCAAGGGTAAAGGGCAATCAGTATGAAAATTCAAATCATGTTCCTTTGGCTGTAATGTGGAAAAATAAAATTAAATCTACAGGTAGAAAAATTGATGACTATATCAGCTTTATAGATATAGCTCCTACACTTTTAGAAGTTGCTGGTTTAGAATGGAAAACATCAGGAATGCATCCAAGCCCTGGTAAAAGTATCTTACCTCTATTAAAGAGTTCTCAATCTGGAATTATTGATAAAACCAGAAATTTTGTTTTAGTAGGTAAAGAACGTCATGATCATGGAAGGCCTAATGATGTAGGTTACCCAATTAGAGGAATTTATAAAGATGATTTTTTATTATTACGAAATTATGAACCAAGTCGCTGGCCAGCAAGTAATCCTGAAACTGGATATTTGAATGTAGATAGAAGCCCAACAAAAACATTATTAATTAATTTAAGGCGCTCAGGAGTCGATAAAAGTTTTTGGATGTTAAATTTTGGTAAAAGACCAGAACTAGAATTTTACAATCTAAAGGAAGATCCTTTTTGTGTACAAAATTTAGCATCAGATAAAAATTATACAAAAACCATAGAAAAGTTAGAAGTTTTAATGGTTTCAAAACTAACAGCACAAAACGATTTACGAATGATCGGTTTTGGGCATTTATATGAAAAACATCCTTTTACCAAGTTTCGAAATTATTATGAAAATTATATGAGTGGTAAAATTGGTAAAATGAAATGGTGTAATCCAGAAGATCTGGAGCCTACTTATATTGACGATTTTGGAAACAACTTGGGAGTAGTTAAACGTATTAAAAATTAAATATTTACGAATAAAGATATCCAAACAATGAAATACTATAACATATATATTGTAACAATTTTTCTTTTAGTTTTATCTTGTAAATCAGTAAAAAAGAAAGAAGGGAATTCTTTAAAACAAACATTTAATGCAAAAGAATTATCTGTAATAGACCAGCATAATAAAACCATACATACAATGGGAGATATTTGGATGCGAGATCCATTTATTCAGTTAAATCCTGATGGGTTTTATTACATGTCTTGTACACGTCAAAGAGAAAATTTAAAGTTAGAAGCCCCTAAAGGAGGTATAGAGGTTTTTAAGAGTAAAGATTTATTAAACTGGGAATCTTTAGGTGTTATTTGGACAACAAGTGAATCTGTTTTTGGACAAACTATGGAAGCTAGAGCAGTTTCTAAAGAAAATAAACATGGAGTAAAATCGGCAATGATTTGGGCACCAGAAATTCATTTTATCAATAATAAATGGATTGTAGTGTACACCAGTAACCAAGGAAAAGCCAACTTAATGATTTCAGAAGGAAAAGCACTAAAAGGCCCTTTTACAGATCCTTTTGGGGCAGATTTTGGACGACATCATGACCCCACAATTTTTATGGATGGAGACCAACCTTGGCTTGTTGATAAAATAGCAGAGGTAACTCCGTTAAAAAAAGATTTTAGTGGTTTTGCAGGAAAACCAATTAAAATTGGTGCTTCAAACAGAAAAATGGGGCATGAAGGTGCCTATATCATTAAAGTAAAAGATAAATATGTCTTGTTTGGTACTGCATGGAGTACAGACAAAATGCGTCATGGAACTTACAATTTATATTACTGTGTGTCAGATAATCTAACAGGACCTTATGATGAACGTAAGTTTGTAGGTCGTTTTTTAGGTCATGGAACTCCATTTAAAGATAAAAATGGTAATTGGTGGTGTACTGCATTTTACAATGCCAATAAACCTCCTTTAAATCCTGAAAATGCAAAAAATATGGATTTGAGTGATACTGCTTACACCATAAACAAGCAAGGTTTAACATTAGTACCAATGGATATCGATTACAATAATGGTAATGTTTTAATTAAAGTTCTAGATGATAATTATGCCAAACCTGGAAATGAAGAGGTTCAAAAATTTTAAAGACATGAAAAAAAGTATTACGTATATATTATTTTTTATGGTTTTTTTTAGTTGTAAAAACAACAATGAAAACTCTGAAATTGCCAACTCTGAAATGAATAAAAAACCAAACATTGTTTTTATTTTTTCTGATGATTTAAGTTTTAGAGACACTAGCGCTTATGGACAACAACATTATAAAACACCAAATATTGATGCTTTAATTGCTACATCAACAAGGTTTACACAAGGTTATACAGGTGCTCCAGAATGTGCGCCTTCAAGAGGAACCTTATTAACTGGTTTACATGTAGGCAATCAACATATTCGTTTAAATAGCAGTGCAAGAGGTTTTGAACCTTTACCAGATGGTACTTATACTTGGGGTAAAATGTTTCAAGAAGCAGGTTACAAAACAGGGGTTATTGGTAAATGGGGCTTGGGTTATAAAGACACAAAAGGGCATCCTTTAAATCAAGGTTTTGATTATCATTTTGGTTTTTTAACCCATTATGAAGCGCACTCTTATTTTCCTACAGTGTTGTACGAAAATAATAAACCTGTCTATTATCCAGAAAATAACAGTTTTGATATTGCTTCTTTATACGTTAAGAATCAATATAAAAATAACAAAAGATTTGAGAAAGACTATGATGCAAACGGAAAGTTGGTTGCTATGGATATGGAAAAAGCAGCGTATGCTCCAGACTTGTTTGATAAAAAATCGTTAGAATTTATTGATAAAAATAAAGAAAATCCTTTCTTTTTATACTTTACCACAAACTTACCTCATGGTCCTACAATTGTTGATGATTTCCGACAATTAAAAGACAGAAAAGATATGGATATCTATGGAAGAGAATGGGGTGCAATGGTGCAGCGTTTAGATATTTCTGTTGGTAAACTCATCAATAAATTAAAAAAAGAAGGTTTATATGAAAACACGATGATTGTTTTTGCATCAGATAATGGTTATGCAATGCACAGTCCAAAAACCATAAAACCAGGTCACAGAGTTTGGTTAGATGATAAAGATTTAGCAAACAAAGGCCCTTTTAAAGGTGGTAAATTTGGTGTTTTTGAAGGCGGAATGCGTGTGCCTTTTACGATTAGAATGCCAAATCAATCCACGCCTAAAGTAGTAAGTGAACCAGTTTGGTTGGTAGATTTATTTCCAACGTTTGCATCAGTAATTAATTTTTCTGTTGATAAAAAACTGGATGGTCACAACTTGTTGCCACTTATTAATGGTGATAAAAATGCCATTCCAAAAGAGAGGTTTATGTATTTCTACAAGCAAAATGAGCAAGCTGTAAGGCAAGGACCTTGGTTTGCGTATCGTTCACATCCTAATAAAAAAGTAGAATTGTATTTGGTTGAAGAAGATCAACATATAGATTTTGATTATGCTAAAGTCTATCCACAAAAAGCCAAAGAATTTGCTACAATAATGAATACAGAACACAAACCTAGTGAATGGTATTGGAATCCTGGAGATACTCCAAAAAGCTTCAGAAAAAAAGTTGAAAAAGCCAAAGAACTTGGTTTAGAAATAAAAAGATATAGACCAAATGGTATGAAATTGATGCCTTGGGAAAAAAATAAATAGTAATAAAATAGTATAGAATAATGGCGAAGTATAAGTTGTTTTGTTTATTTACCATTTTTGCTTTAGTGGTAACGTCGTGTAAGAACAAGAAAAAATTAATTGCTGAAAACAATGTTCAAGAGGCAGCATATTTTGAGTATCAAAACCCAATAAAAAGCGGTATCGATCCAAAAGGATTAAGAGATTGTCAAGTGTTAAAAGACGGAGATTGGTGGTATATGACAGGTACATCTTATCCTCATTGGTCCAGACAAGAAAAAAATGGCAACCTAAATAAGGGTGTGGTTTTGTACAAATCTAAAAATTTAACAGATTGGCAATTTGTAAAATATATTGTGAATGCAGGCGATAAAAGCAAATGGTATCATCGTAGATTTTGGGCGCCAGAAATACAAAAAATAAAAGGCAAATATTATGCACTTTTTAATTGTAGAAATGATGATTTAGGATTTGTTGGGCAACATCCAGGATATGCAGTTGCAGATAATATAGAAGGCCCTTACACAATAGTAACAGAAGATAAACCTTTAACTAGAGGAAATGATTTAACATTTTTTGAAGATAAAGATGGTAAAGTTTGGGCATTTTGGAACAAAGGCAGAGAATTTGGAATTGGTTTTGCACAAATAGATTTAGCAACAGCCACTTTTTTAACAGAGCCTAAAAGTGCAATAAAACCTGCACAGGTTGATTATGCTTATGACGAAAAAGGGAACATGCTAAAAACGGCAGGTTATGATGGCAGACTTAAACCAAAAGTTGAAAAATATTACGATTGGGATTCCATAGGAATAGAAGGTGCGTATGTTATTGAAAATAATGGCATTTATTATTTATTCTATTCTAGCTGGACACGTGGTTACGAAATTGGGTATGCAACAGCAAAAAGTATAGATGGCCCTTGGACTAAATATGAAGCAAATCCTTTTTATGGAGCGCAAAGTAAAAGCACTTGTAAAAAACGTGGTTTTAAATTTACTGGTGATGAAAATAGCCCATTTAATCAAGTAGGGCATAACGAAATATTTAAAGGTCCAGATGGCAGATATTGGTTGTCTTGTCATGGAATAATTCCAGATGAAAATGATGAAAACCCTTTTTTAGTGATCGATCCTATTTGGTTTGATGAAAAAGGGAATGTAAAATCTTATGGGCCATCATATAAACCTCAAAAAATTCTTATTAAAAAATAATTGATATGTTAAATAAACTATTTGGTTTTTTTTGCCTCTTGTTCTTTATAATAAGTTGTAGTATTTCTCAACAAAAAAATACTGTAAAAAAGGAAAAGGAAAAACCTAATTTTCTGTTTATTGCTGTAGATGATTTAAATGATTGGGTTGGGTTTTTAGGAGGACATCCTCAAGCAAAAACACCAAATTTAGATCGTTTGGCAAAATCATCATTAATTTTTGACAGAGCGTATTGTGCAGCTTCAGTTTGTAATCCTTCAAGAGCAAGTATTATGTCTGGTTACAGACCTTCTACAACAGGTATTTATCAAAATAAACACAAAGTATTTGAGAATGATTTGATTAAAAAATCGCTCATGTTGCCTCAATATTTATCAAAGTATGGATATGAAACTTTTTCTCGTGGAAAAATATATCATACTCCAAAAACAGGAAAACATACTTGGAATACTTGGAGTAAAGTAACAGGAAGCTATGGTAATGTAAAAAAGAAAAAAGGTTTTTTAGATAATGGCATTCCAAAAGGTGAAATGTCCGACAATATGGATTGGGCAGCCACAAATATTTCTGTAGAAGCCACTCCAGATTATTTGAATGCAAAATGGGCTGCAGATCTTTTACAAACTTCTATTGACAAACCTTTTTTTATAGGTTTGGGTATTTTTAGACCTCATTTAAAATGGGTGGTTCCCAAAGAATTTTACGATTTATTTCCATTAGAAGATATTGTATTGCCTACAGTTTTAGCAAAAGATTTAGATGATGTTAGCTCAAATTTAAAACCCACTAAAGAGTATAAAACCATTAAAAAATATGGTAAAGAAAAAGAAGCCATTCAAGCTTATTTAGCAAGTATTGCGTATGCAGATTATTGTATTGGTTTGGTATTAGACGCATTAGAAAAAAGCACTTATAAAGATAATACAGTGGTTATTCTTTGGGGAGATCATGGTTGGCATTTGGGCGAGAAATTACGTTACAAAAAATTCACTCTTTGGGAAGAAGCTGCCAGAGTTCCTTTATTAATTAAAGCACCAAATATTACAAAATCAGGAACTAGATCTAAACGTACAGTAAATTTATTGGATTTATACCCTACTATTTTAGACTTGGCAAACCTCTCAAAAAATGACAAGAATGAAGGGCTAAGTATTGTGCCGCTTTTAAAAAATCCTAATAAAAAATGGGACTATCCATCTTTAACTCAAATGGGAAAAGGAAGAAATACAATTAGAACCGAAAAGTGGAGGTATATTAGGTATGAAAATAATGATGAGGAATTGTACAATCACACTACAGACTCATTAGAGTGGAATAACTTAGCAAATGATGTTAGATATGCCTCCATAAAAAATGATTTATCAAAAAAACTAGATTCTATTTTAATGAAATAAATAATGAAGAATATCTATATTATATTTTTAACGGGATTTCTGTTGTTAGGGTGTAAAAATCACAAAAAACTAACTGATACTAATGATTCAAAAAAACTAAATGTAGTATACATTGCTGTAGATGATCTAAATAGATGGGTTGGCGCACTCGGAGGACAAGCAAAAACTCCTAATATTGATAAACTAGCAAATCAAGGCATGTTATTTACAAATGCACATTGTGTGGTGCCTGCTTGTAATCCATCAAGAGTAGCAATTTTAACAGGTTTACGACCAGAAACCACAGGACAATATACAAATCCGGGTTTGTTTAGAGAAAAACCTGGTAATGCCAATAGAATTACAATGCCTCAATATTTAAAGGCAAATGGTTATGAAGCTGTTGCAGCTGGTAAAATATTTCATCATCCAAGAGGAAAAGGAAAAGAACCTCATCCATTTTCTGATGATATTTCTTGGGATTATCAAAATAAAAACAATACTGGTACAAGTGGTCATAAACTGTATTTAGATGAATATAATCAAGCCAAATGGTTGCAAGGAGCTATGAGAGAAGAAGGTGCAGGAAAATCGGGTGCTTCTTATATTAGTAAGTTTGGAGTTTGGGGACCAATTCCTGCAAAAATTGAAGAAACAGCAGATTATCAAAACGCAGTGTTTAGCGCAGATTATTTAAGTAAAAAACACGACAAACCGTTCTTTTTGGCGTGTGGAATTTTTAGACCACATTCGCCTCAATTAGCGCCTCAAGAGTTTTTTGATATGTATCCTATAGATGAGATTAAAATGCACGATTTACCAGAAGATGATATGGATGATATTCCAGAACACGTTCGTACTAATTTTTCGTCAGAATTTGTGGGTCATGTTAAAGAGAAAGGACAATTAAAATACGCTCTTCAAGGCTATTTAGCGTCTATAAGTTATGCAGATGCTTGTATTGGTAAAGTGTTAGAAGGTTTAGAAAATGGACCTAATAAAGAAAATACAATTGTGGTTTTATGGACAGATCATGGTTGGCAATTGGCGCATAAAAACCGTTGGGAAAAATTTTCGTTGTGGGATATTGCCACAAATACACCGTTAATTATTAAACATCCTAAAAAGGATATTGCTGCTAAAAAAATAGATCAACCAGTATCATTATTAGATTTATATCCAACAGTGATGGATTTAATAGGATTAGAAAAACCTAAAGATTTAGAAGGTATTTCTTTAGCTCCTTTTTTAAATGATGCTAATTATAAACGTAAAGAACCAGCAATCATCACGTTTGGAAAAGGGAATCAATCTATAAGAATGGATGATTTTAATTACATCAAATACAATAACGGAACAGAAGAATTATACAATCATGAAAACGACAGAATGGAGTACACAAATGTGGTTGATAATCCATCGTATAAAACAAAAAAAGAAGAATTGTCTAAATGGTATATAAAATCTAAAAAATAATGATTTATAATAGATATAATGAGAAATCCTTTTTTAAGGTAAATGCATTTTTACTAATTGCTTTTGTTGTTTTTTTATCTTGTAAAACCGATAAAAAAGAGCCTCAACCTAAAAAAATAGAAAAAGAAGTATTTCAGAAAACGTGGAAAAAGAAAGATTTTGAACTTGAAATTGATGGCAAAAAAACAAAACTCTACACAATCAAAAACAGCAATGGTATAGAGGCTACTTTTTGTAATTATGGTCAAAGATTAGTCAGTTTAGTTGTGCCAGATAAAAATGGAAAAAAAGCAGATATTGTTTTAGGGTTTAACACGTTGCAAGAATATATAGATGCAAATGAACCTTATTTTGGAGCAACAGTTGGGCGTTATGGAAATCGAATAAAGAAAGGAAAATTTACGCTCAATAACAAAACCTATACACTTGCCATTAACAATGGAGAAAATCATTTGCATGGAGGTAAAAAAGGATTTAATAGCGTAGTTTGGGATGCAATTCAAACTGTTGACAATCAAGTTGTATTTTACAGAGTTTCTAAAGATATGGAAGAGGGTTATCCAGGAAATCTAGACGTTACTGTTCATTACACAATAACAGAAGAAAACGAATTGCTGATAAAATATAAAGCTAAAACAGACAAACCTACAGTTATTAATTTAACACACCATTCCTTTTTTAATTTGGCAGGTGAAGGTAATGGAACAATCAATAACCATTTGTTACAAATTAATGCAGATGGGTTTACACCTGTTGATAAAACCTTAATTCCAACAGGAAAAATTGCTGATGTAAAAAACACACCATTCAATTTTTTAGAGTCAAAACCTATAGGAAAAGATTTAAAAGTTGATGATGAACAACTAAATTTTGGTTTGGGTTACGACCATAATTTTGTGCTTAATAAAAGTCCTAAAAATGAATTAGGATATGTTTTTGCTGCAAAAGTGATAGAGCCAACATCAGGTAGAACAATGGAAATTTATACAAACGAACCTGGTTTGCAATTTTATGGGGGTAATTTTTTAAACGGAAAAACAACAGGCAAAAGCGGAAAACCGTATGTTTTTAGAGGTGCATTTTGTTTAGAAACACAACATTTTCCAGATTCACCAAATCAACCAAATTTTCCATCAACAACATTAAAAGCAGGAGAAATATACACCTCTACGTGTATTTATAAATTTGGAACAAAACACTAGTTTAGCACAGAATCGCTATAATTATAGTCTATAGAGTAAATAATTTCTCAGTATGTTATTGATTTTTGGAGTTAACAAGCAATCATCAATTCTAATAATATGTTAAATAAGGTAATGCGTCTTGTAATATTTACTACGAGTGTAATTTTTTTGTTCTTCAGTTGTGCAACTAGTAAAACTGTATTCGAAATAAAAGAAAATTATTCAGGAAAAACTGAATGGAATTCAACGACTAAAACATTTACATTTTTAACTTCTGGAGCAATCAATTTTAAAAATCAAGGTGATAAAAGTTTTATTTGGAAAGTTCCTAAAGTGGTGCAAAAAATAATTATTGCTGAAAATTGTACCGTAAATGGGGCATTTCATACCTTTGCAGATATTGAAATTGTTGGTAAAAACAGAAAAACATCCGTTTTATATGGTACAGAAACACAAAGTTGGTCGCAAAAACACCATATAAAACCTTATACATTAAGCTCTTTTGAAAGTCATAAAGGAAAAATGACCATTAAAAATTTAACAAGCTTAAATCCAAGGTCATATCACGTAAGAGGTTTAGGGAGTCAAGTTCATCTTAAAAACGCAGATTTTATAGACAAAAGAGGTGGTGTTCACAATCATAGTGATGGTATTGCTGCAGGTGATGGATCTACTGTAGATAATTGCTATTTTGAAACAGCAGACGATGTTATTAAAGTTTATAATGATATTACTGTAACAAACACTACAATCAATATGATTAAAAATGCAGTACCAATTCAATTAGGATGGGGAAATTACCCCAATAATGCTGTTGGTACTTTTAAAAATATTACCATAATTGGCGATAGTGGTAGAGGTAGTCCATACAAAAGTAACCCTTTAATTGCTGGCAGAAGTGGCGCATACACTGTAACTGTTAATATTGATGGAATTACTATTGATAACCCAAATGGAAGTTTGGTTAATCTTTGGGATGATAAAAACGATGGCGTCTATGAAAAAACGGTAAAAGGAACCATCAAAAATTTAACCATCAAAAATTTAAAAACCTACAGCACGCAATTAAAAGGGTATGATGAGCTAACATTATATGACGTTGAGGGAAATGAAATTTCTAAAAACTTTTAATCAACTAAAATGAAGCAACTTTTTAAAGTCCATATTACTATACTAATTGTGTTTTTTCTAATAAATACTTCTTTTACAAAAAAGAAAGTTAAAGAGAATGCAATATCAAAAATGCCCAATATTGTTTTAATTATGGCTGATGACCAAGGTTATGGAGATATTGGTAGTTATGGAGCTACCGGTTTTACAACACCTTATATTGATAAATTGGCATATGAAGGAATGCGTTTTACGAATCATTATGCAGCACAAGCTGTTTGTAGTGCATCAAGAGCAGGGTTATTAACAGGGTGTTATCCAAACAGAATAGGAATTTCTGGAGCATTTTTTCCTAATAGTAAAAATGGTTTAAATCCAAAAGAATATACAATAGCAGAAATGCTAAAAGATAAAGGTTATGCCACTGCTATTTATGGAAAATGGCATTTGGGGCATCTAGAAAAATTCTTGCCTTTGCAACACGGTTTTGATGAATTTGTAGGCTTACCATATTCTAATGATATGTGGCCCGAAAAAAGTGATAGATTTCCACCTTTACCGTTAATTGAAGGCAATACAGTAATCGATTCTATAGAAACTTTAGAAGATCAAGATAAACTTACAGCATTATATACCAAAAAAGCAGTCAACTTTATTGAACGAAATAAAGAAAATCCGTTCTTTTTGTATTTGCCACATACAATGCCTCACGTTCCTTTAGGTTATGGAGGTAAATTTAAAGGCAAAAGCAAACAAGGTGTGTATGGTGATGTAATTATGGAAATTGATTGGTCTTTGGGTGAAATTATGAAATCATTAGAAAAACAAGGAATTGCAGACAATACAATTGTAATTTTTACTTCAGATAATGGTCCTTGGATAAGTTATGGAAATCACGCAGGTTCTACAGGTGGTTTACGAGAAGCAAAATTAACCAATTGGGAAGGTGGCCAAAGAGTACCTTTTATCGTAAAATGGAACAATCACATTCCTAAAGGTGTTACCAATAATCAACTTACTTCTAACATAGATGTCATCACCACAATAGCTAGTCTAGTTGATGGAAACTTATCTAATAATAAAATTGATGGATATGATTTATCGCAACTTTGGATGGGAAAAACCACCGAAAGTAATCGAAAGCATTACTACTATTATCAAAATAGAAATCATTTAAGTGCTGTAAGAAATGATACATGGAAATTAGTTTTGCCTCATACCTACAGGTCTTATGAACGTAGAAAACCAGGAAATGATGGTAATGGTGGAGGCAATGAAAAGGTAACTTTAACAGAAATGGAGTTGTACAATATGATTTCAGACCCAGGAGAGCGCATCAATGTTATTGATCAACACCCAAATATTGTAAAAGAAATGATGCTATTGGTCAATAGTGCTAGAGCAGAGTTTGGTGATTTAAATGTAGATATAAAAAAAGGGAAAGGCACACGTAGTGTTGGAACTTCTAAATAAAAGAATCAATGTTAAAATTTAAGAAATTAACAGTGGTATCCCTTTTTCTTTTATTATCAAGTAGTTTTTATGCTCAAACAGTAGTAAATGGTGTTGCAACCTACACAGAAGACAAAAACATTGGTAGAAAATTTCGTGTACCAGATTCTTGGAATAAAATACTCATTAAAAAAAACGTTACGATAACAGGAAGTTTTTACATGGGCAATCGTTCTAAAGCCATAGAGATTGCAGGTGAGAGCAGAAAAACGTCTATAATTCAAGGTGATGGTTCTCGTCCAACAGACGATGGTATTAAAGGAAGATCCTATTCTGCAATACGTTGTGATGCCTCTCCAGACGTATATATACACGATTTAAAAATTATTAAACCAATGAAGTTTCACATTCACGCTGGTTTTGGAAATGTTACTGTAGAACGTTGTGATATAATTGCTGGAACTCATACGTTTACTACAGATGGTATTCATGGTGGAAAAGGAAAAACCATTGTAAGAGATTGTTATATAGATTGCTATGATGATGCGCTTTACACAATAGAATGTAAATTAGTAGAGAATACAACCATTGTTCATAATAAAAATGGAGGGCCATTTATGACAAGTTGGGGTTCAGATGTACCAAAAAATCATACTTGCATAATTCGAAATTGTACAGTAATAGATAATTACGAAAAGTCCGATTATAACCACGGAGTTTTTTCATGGGCTCAAAAACATGATGCTGGGAACCAAACCATACGAATAAAGTTTGAAGGTACATTTACTTACAAAGTAAGTGAAGGCAGTAAACCCTCTACAATGTACACTATAGGAAGGCCAGGTACAAGTGGAATAAAAGATGCACATATTGTAATAGATGGTGAGTGTCCAAGAAAAGAAAGTATAGAAATACGAGGAAATACAAATAGTACTGTCTCTTTTATCAATTGTCCTGCTGAAGGCTGTCAAATAAACGATGTAACAGCAGAGGTTAAAGATGCCTCTTGTGGAAATGCAGATGGAGAAATTAGTTTTTCTTTTAATGATGATTCAGATAAAACATCAATCCAATTTAGTGTAGATGGTGGTCAAACATTTAGCAATTTAGTAAATGATAACACTGGTAGTTATACAGTAAGCAATTTAGGTCAAGGAAATTATAGCTGTTTTGTTAGATATGGAGATGAAGAAGAGTGTCTAACAAATTTAGGAGCTTTTTCTGTAAATTGTACAGGCAGTGTTGCTGTAGAAGAGGGAATTTATTATATGGAAGCTAGACATAGTAATAAATTTTTGGAAGTACAAAATAGCTCGGTTTTAGATGGAGGAAATATTCAACAGCAAGCAGATGAATCTGGAGAAAACAAACAATGGCAAATTACAAACTATGCTGGTGAATGGTATGCTATTACCAATAGAAATAGCAACAAAGCTATGGAAGTTGCCAACAGTTCTATGGACAATAGAGGTAATATTCAACAAGCAACACTAACCAATGCAGATAATCAACTATGGAAATTTGTAAATCCTGATGGAGATTGGTATCAAGTGGTTTCTAAGTCTAGTGGAAAAGTGTTAGATGTAGCTGGAGTTAGTGCAGCAAATGGGGCAAATATTCAACAATGGGAACTACAAGAAAACAGAAACAATCAACAGTTTGCACTAAAATCTACAACCTTAAGTGTTGGTGATTTTAAAAATGAGTTGTCAAATATCATCATTTATCCTAACCCAGCATCAACAAATTTTACACTAAAGTTAAATAATGTAAATAATAGAGATATCAACTTAAAAATATACAGCATAACAGGTGCTTTAGTAGCTTCTTATCATATAGAAAAGACTGATGTAAAAATTCCAGTAGAGAATTTAAAACAAGGTATTTATGTAGTAAGAATTAATAGCGATCATCAAGTTTTATCTAAATTATTAACCATTAAATAATTGTTTTAATAGAAAAGGCAACACTGTAAATGCAAAAATTAAGGTACAATTTTCTGTGGATAATACTTTTTGCAACATCACTTTGCAAAGCACAACAAACGAGCCTAAATGTTATCCAAAAAGATAATGCTTACAGTATTGAAATTGTAGATAAAAAAGGAAATATTTTATTAAAATCACCAACTTCTGGCTTTTGGGCTGTTGCCACAAATTGGCAGAATAATTGGATGAGCAATTGGAGGTATGGTAATCCTAAAAAGCTAGAAAAAGTAAATGATTATATCATTTTATCAGGCAAAATAGAACTTCCAGAGGGAGATTTGTTAATTCGTGATTCTTACAAGGAAGAAAAAGGTCGTATTCAATGTATTCGCAGATTTCAATGGACAGGTAATCAACCCCTAAACAAAACCACATTATCAATTCAATATCTTGCTCCTGCTAAAGGGAAAAGCATTGTAATGCCAGGTATTTTATATTTTGGAAATCCATCAGGAAAAAAAAGTGGAAGAACTCCTATTTACGATGGAGAAATAGGTGATAAAGCTTTTTTTGAAGAACATCGTTTTCCTATGCCATTTGTAAGTTTAGAGTGGGGAAATAAGAAATTAAATGGAGCAGCATTGCATAGCAAACCAACAGCTGTACCATTTGCAAATTTAAAAGACCAATGGTGGTCTTTAGGCGTAAAAACTGTTAAGGATGGTACAGTACTTTCTTTATTAAGTGGTGCATGTGCTTTTAACAACAAACAAAGTGTAATTAAAGCTTTTCAAGGTAAAGGCAAACAAACTATGTTTGCAGACTATAACAATGCCTACCTAAATATTCCTTCAGGAGGAATAATAGAAAAGGAATTCTATCTAGAAACTTATAAAGTTGATAAAAAAGGAACAGGTTTTCAAAAATCCATAAAAACCTCACTAGATATTTTTAATTTGAGTGATGATGGCCTGCCAAAGTTTAACGAAATTATAAAAAGCAAATATCAGTTTGCAAAAAATAGATGGATTGAAGGTGAAAATTACGCTGGTTTTAATCAGTTTGATACCAAATTAAAAAAATACAATCCAGCAATTGTATTAGGTTGGGTTGGTCAAGCTGCTGCACCTGGTTTTGCATTTCAGCATTTACAAGATGAAATTCAAGATAAATCATCTTTACAAATGGCGCAAAAATCTTTAGATTTTGTGGCTTCAGCCCAGTTTTACGAAGAAGGGATGTTTACTTGGTATCACACAAATCAACAAAAATGGGGTACTCGCATTTGGAAAGAAAATCCTGAAATTTTATCTCAAGGACAAACCATGCTGAATGTAGTAAATGCAATTTTAGCTACTGATAAATCAGGATTAAATCCCACAAAGTGGAAAACATTTTTACAAAAAGCAGCTGATTTTCACAGTAAAAGAATCTTAGCCAAAAATTGGAATCCAGTTTCAACAGATGAAGCATTTTTTATAGCACCATTAAGTTTAGCTTCTAATATTTTTGACAATAAGATATATAAAAAAGCAGCTATAAAAGCAGCAAACATCTATGCAAACAGAAGTTTAAAAATGCAAGAGGTTTATTGGGGTGGTACTTTAGATGCAAGTTGTGAAGACAAAGAAGGTGCATTTGGTGCATTTCAAGGGTTTTTAACACTTTACGAATTAACACAAGAAAAAAAATATTTAGAGTGGGCAAAACACGCTGGCAATGTTGCTATTTCTTATACTTATCTTTGGGATGTTCAATTGCCTGCTGGTCGTTTGCGAGATCATAATTTTAAAACCCGAGGATGGACCGCAGTTTCTGTGCAAAATATGCATATAGATGTGTATGGTGTTTTTATGGCACCTTATATTTTTAAACTGGGCAATTATACCAAAAATGAAAGATTAAAAAAGTTGGCTAAAATAATGTTTCTAAGTTGTGGGCAGTTAATAGATGCCTATGGAAGCCAAGGAGAACAACCTCAACAAACCAATTACACACAAGAGCATTTGTTAACTTCAAAAGATGTAACTTCATTTAGAGGTAATTATGTAGAAGATTGGACTGTTTTTTGGATAACTGCTCACTTTTTAAATGGCGGTGCACTATTTAAAGAGATGGGGGTACTATTTGATTAAGCAGGTATTTATGTTTTTAAAAAATTATCTTTTGAAGACTTTAAACATTTTCGCTAAAAAATAGAGCAATACAGTAAAGAAAACATTCAATTAAAAACAATATTTGAAGAAAATATTGGGGGATGTTTTTTAAACGACTTTATTAAATGTATTAAAAAGTTAAAAGTTTTTTTATTTCTATTTGAATGATGGTTAATAATGTTTTACTTTAAAAAATGTTTGAATTAATTTTAGTAAGTTTAAGAAATAAGTAAATTTTAATCTGTTAATGAATACTATCCTTAAAAATAAAGTCGTTTTTTTTCTTTTTTTCTTTTTTCTTTACCCCAAATTTTATGCTCAAAATGATGATTTTACATCATATAAATGGACAACTCTCAATACAGAAGGCAACGTTAAAGCGCGTCATGAAAGTTCTTTAGTGGCTTATAAAAATAAATTCTACTTACTTGGTGGTAGAGGTAAAAATCCTGTAAATGTGTTTAATCCAAAAAATAATACATGGACAACAAATAAGAAACCTCCTTTAGAAATGCATCATTTTCAGGCCGTAACTTACAAAGATGCCATTTATGTGGTTGGAGCCATGACAGGTCAATATCCAAAAGAAAAACCATTGAAACATATTTGGATATATCACCCAGAAAAAGATACTTGGACAAAATGTGCAGAAATACCAGCTTCAAGAAGAAGAGGTGGTGCAGGTGCTGTAGTTTATCAAGACAAATTATATGTGGTGTGTGGTATCGATTTTGGTCATACAAGTGGCACCAATAATTATTTTGATAGTTACGATTTTAAAACAAAAAAGTGGGAAATTTTAACAAAAGCACCACATATTAGAGATCATTTTTCAGCAATTGTTGTGAATGATAAATTGTATTGTATTGGAGGTAGAAATACCAGTTTCCATACCCCAAATAATTTTGGAGCTTTCTTTAATGCAACCAATCCTTTTGTTGATGTTTATGATTTTAAGGAAAAAAAATGGCATACATTAAAAGAGAAGTTGCCTCATCCAACAGCAGGAGCAGGAGTTGTAAGTTTAAACGAGAATATTATTTTTATTGGGGGAGAAGGCCGTTTAAAACAAGCATACAGTACTACGCAACTTTTAGATGTAAAAAACGCAAAATGGTCTGAGTTATCAGCATTAAATAGAGGACGTCATAGTGGAGGAGCTGTTGTGCATAACAATAAAATTTATGCTATTGCTGGAAGCCCTAATAAAGGTGGTGGCAATTTGAATACTACTGAAGTTTTTTCTGTTAATAACAACTGGAAACCTCTTTTTAATGGTAAAAACTTAGAAGGTTGGGTGGTTAAAGGAGCTAAAGAAGATGTTGCTAAAAACTTTTGGAAAGTAGAAAATGGTGCTATTGTAAGCAATTCATTACATAGCAATAGTCATAGTCATGTTTGGTTGCAAACTACCGAAGATTTCGATGATTTTGAGTTGAGATTAAAGTTTAAAGCATCTTCAGAAAATAAAGGAAATAGTGGTATTCAAGTAAGAAGCAGGTATGATAAAACTGCTAAAACTACAATAAGTAAAAAGGTTCACAAAGGTTGGATGGATGGGCCGCAAGTTGATATAAATCCAAACAAACCTTGGACAAATGGTTTCATTTACGATGAAACCAGAGGTTACACACGTTGGATAAACCCAAGTTTAGAAAGTTGGAAAATTGATGAGGAAGTACACAAACCCAAAAAAGTAATTTATTACAAAGAAAATGAGGGAACTGGCTGGAATGATTTAACCATTATTTGCAAAGGTACTCATATAAAAACATTGGTAAATAACGTTGTGGTATCAGATTTCGATGGTTCTGGGATTTTAGATGATGATATTCATAAAAACCGAAAAGTAGGTTTAGAAGGAAAAATCGCCCTACAATGCCACATGAACTCTAAAAATAAGATTGCATTTAAAGATATAGAAATAAGAGAATTAAAATAAGTATAAAATGAGAAGAATAGTACAGTTTGTAATATTATTTTTAACACTTCAAGTGGTTTCCCAAGCGAATCCAGAAAACTTTAAAAACCCAATTTTGTCTGGTTACTATCCAGATCCATCTATAATTAGGGTAGATGAAGATTACTATATGGTAAACTCAAGTTTTGAGTGGTTTCCAGGTATGCCAATTCATCATAGTAAAGATTTAATTAATTGGGAATTGATAGGTTATGGATTGTCAAGACCAGATCAAATCCCTTTACCAAAAGGTTTAGGAGATTCTAAAGGAATTTATGCTGTTACAATTAGGCATCATAAAGGTACTTTTTACCTCATTACTACTTGTGTAAAATGCGATGGTAATTTTTATGTAACCGCAAAAAAACCTGCTGGTCCTTGGTCAGATCCTGTTTGGTTGGGTTCTAGAGGTATAGATCCTTCTTTGTTTTGGGACAATGATGACAGAGTCTATTACACAGGACATGCAAATATTACTAACATAAATGATTGGCCACAAAAAAATGGAGCT
The DNA here is from genome assembly GCF_054584775.1 of Polaribacter litoreus. Classification (NCBI taxonomy): domain Bacteria; kingdom Pseudomonadati; phylum Bacteroidota; class Flavobacteriia; order Flavobacteriales; family Flavobacteriaceae; genus Polaribacter; species Polaribacter litoreus. Next base: position 132,829 of record NZ_JBTLRD010000004.1, read on the forward strand.
TGGATGCAAGAACTCGATTTAGAAAAAGGAAAATTAATTGGTAAAAGACAGCAATTAACTCATGGGCATGCAAAAAATGCACGTTGGACAGAAGGGCCACACTTGTATAAAATAGGAGGCAAATACATGCTTTTGGTAGCAGAAGGAGGTACAGGGTTTTTCCATTCTGTAACTGTACATCATAGTGATAAACTTTGGGGACCTTACATTCCTAATCATTCAAATCCTGTGTTAACGCATAGAAATTTAGGGCAAGATTATCCCATACATTCTGTTGGTCATGCAGATTTGGTTGAAACTCAAAATGGAGAATGGTGGGCAGTAACCTTAGGAAAACGTAAAAAAGAAGGGTATTCTTTATTAGCAAGAGAAACATTTTTAACTCCGGTTAAATTTGAGAAACAAGACAATTTTTTAACACCCGTTTTTAATCCTGGTGTTGGCCATTTATTAGAATCACAAAAAAGACCAAATTTACCTTGGACACCTGTAAAACCAATTCCAAAACGAGATGAATTTTCTGGTGATAAACTAGCTTTACCATGGAATTTTATAAGAACACCGTTTACAAAATGGCACAACTTAACTAATGATAAGTTATGTATAGCACTTAGGCCTGAAGTTCTAGATAGCTTGGTAAATCCATCTTACATAGGCAAAAGAATCCAACATCATCAATTTGAAGCTTCAACAAGTTTTAAATTTTCATCAAAAAAAGAAAATGAACAAGCTGGTTTGGTGCTATACAGAAATAGTAAAAATCATATTCAATTGGTAAAACAAAAAAACGAATTAATTTTAATAGCTACCAAAAGAGGAGTTCGTACAGAAATTAAAAGAGTTCCTTTCAACGAAAAAAATGTTTTTGTAAAAGTTGAGGGCGATAATATTAGAGCTACTTTTAGTTATGGAATTAGTAACAACAGCTATACAGTTTTGGCAAAAGATGTAGATTTAACAATGATTGCAGATGAAGTTGCTTTAGGGTTTAATGGACCTTATGTGGGTATGTATGCTACAAGTAATGGTAAAAAATCTAAAAAAACTGCTGAATTTAATTGGTTTGAATACAGCAAAAAATAGCATTTATGAAAAAAATTAGTATACTGTTTTTTTCGATATTATTCGTCACAAAAATAGCAGCGCAAAAACCAAAAGTCTGGATCTTTACAGATATGACAGATCCAACTTTACAAGGAAATAATCATATGGGTACTATTAACGATCCTGATGATGTATCTGCAATGGCTGGCTATTTATTAATGGCTAATATGTTTGATACCAGAGGTGTAGTTGTTGGAAGTACACATAGGGGTCAACATAAATTCACGCCAAATCAAGCAGATTGGGCAAATACTTTTTTTGGAAAAGCTTATCAACAAGATGTTGTTCATTTGAATAAAAATATTGGAGGTTATCCAGAATCCATATCGTATATCCAGTCTTCAATTAAAGAATCAGCAGAAAGATATCAATCTAAAAAAACATATACATCATTAGAAAAATACACTAGTACAAAAGCTTTTTTAGACGAAGTAGACAGTCAAGATGATATTATAAATGTGTTGTGTTGGGGTTCATTAACAGAGCCAGCAATCTTTGTAAATTATTGTTTGGCAAACAAAAAATACAATACTTTACACAAAGTTCGTTTTATTGCGCATTGGACCAATTCAGGATTGCATCAAGGTAGTATAGAAGCGCCTCAAAATGTTGCCAATTGTAGAGAAGATGCAAAAGCTTGTGCCTATATGAAAGAAATGGCACTCAATGGATTTATCAAATATTTCGAATGTGGTGCTATAGGTCAACACGGAATTGTAACAGGAAGTCCAAAAGGAAAGGAATATTACGATCAATTTAACACAAGTGCACTAGGCAAACTATTTATTGAGGGGAAATTTGTGCACAATAGTGTAGATCATTCAGATGCAGCAACTTATTGGGTTTTATTATCAAATTGGGGCGTAAGTTTGAATGATATTGCAAGCAATGGAACCAACAAACCATCCAAAGAAAAAGAAAACGAAAAAAAGTTTAAAGATTACTCAAAAGATATTCATAACGAATTGTTAAGGCGTTCTAAAAGTGCCGAAAATAAATAGTTCTTAAACTTTTTATACACCTAAAATTACATTCAATCACAACCAAAAATACTACTTATGAGATCAAAGAGCATATTCAAAATTATATTACTTGGTGTATTTATTAAATGTTCTGTACTGTCACATCAAGCACAAACAAAAACCAATAAAGTATTTGAAGAAAAAAATGGTTTTTTAAAAGTAGAGGCAGAAGATTTTTACAAACAAACAAAATCTGGAGTTAGAAAATGGTATGTAATTACCCCAGAATTTAAAAATAAGTTACAAGATCCAGATCCAACTCATGCTGCCACAGCTAGTAATAAAAAGTATATTGAGTTGCTTCCAGATACACGAGTAACACACAAAGATAAGCTTACAAACGGAGTTAATTTTACAGGTGATGCTGGCAAAATTGGTGTATTGCATTACAAAGTTAAAATTAATACTCCTGGTAGATACTATATTTGGGTAAAAGCATTTAGTACAGGTTCAGAAGACAATGGAATTCACGTTGGTTTAGATGGAAATTGGCCACAATCTGGTAAAAGAATGCAGTGGTGTGAGGGAAAAAGACAATGGTTTTGGGAAAGCAAACAACGCACCAAAGAAGTACATTGTGGGGTTGCAGGACTAATTTATTTAGATATTGATAAAGCTGGTGAACACGAAATACAATTTAGTATGCGTGAAGATGGTTTTGAAATGGATCAATGGTTAATGACCAATGATAAAAATTACAATCCAAGAGGAAAAAAGAAATCAAAAAATAAAAATAAAGTATCTACAATCAACCAAACCAAAAAAGCCTATCCAAAAGCAACTATTTTAAAAGCAACTGATTTTAATTTTAAAAACACAGGTTTTTATAAGAATAACGAATGGTTGGCAATTAACCCAAATAAAAACAAAAATGCCACTGCTTCGTTAAAATATGCTGGAGCATCAGGTTTGTTTGATGTAGTTTTATTAGGGGTTGGCGAAAATGATGGGCAATCAAGATTTACGTTAAAAGTCAATAATCATCAACAAGGTAATTTTCGTTTACCATTAAGTATTGAGCCTTTTGAAGAAGGAGCACAATATGCAAAATCGTTTTCTGATGTTCAGATTAATAATGGAGATGAAATCTCTATACAGGGTTTTGTTGCAAGTGCAGATGGTAAAGAATATAGCAGAGGAAGATGGAGAGCTTTGATAATTTTACCAATTGGGCAAGGAGAAAATTTAATAGAAAGTTTTAAAGCAGAAACTGCCAAAAATGTTGAGGTAAAAATTAGTAAAGAACTAAAAAAATGGCATAAAATTACATTAACTTTTGATGGACCAGAAACTTCAGAAAAAGCCACATACAATCCTTTTGTAAATTACAGATTCAATACCACATTTATACACAAAGCATCAGGTAAAAAGTATGTTGTACCTGGTTTTTTTGCTGCTGATGGTAAAGCAGGACAAACAGGAGCAGACAAAGGAAATAAATGGAAAGTAAATTTTACTCCAGATGAAATTGGAGAATGGACTTATAAAGTAGATTTTAGAAAAGGAAGATGGGTAGCTGTAAGTACCAAAAAGAAATCGGGTGTTTCAGCAGGTTTTATGGATGGAGCTACAGGAAGTTTTACAGTAAAACCAACTGATAAAACAGGACGAGATTTTAGAAGCAAAGGAAGATTAAATTATGTTGGCAAACGCTATTTGCAATTTGCAGAAACTGGAGAATATTTCTTAAAACAAGGGCCAGATGCACCAGAAAACTTTTTGTCTTTTGTCGATTTTGACGGTACTTTTCATAATGATGGTCATAAAGACAATTTGGTAAAAAAATGGGAAGCACATGTACAAGATTGGAAAAAAGGAAACCCAACTTGGAGGGATGGCAAAGGAAAAGCAATTATTGGAGCAATCAATTATTTGGCATCAAAAGACTTAAATGTTGTCTCTTTTTTAACCAACAATATAAAAGGCGATGATCAAAACGTATTTCCTTATGTAGATTATGATACCTATGATAGAATTGATGTTTCTAAAACAGATCAATGGGAAATTGTTTTTGCTCACGCACAAAAAAACGGATTGTTTCTACATTTTAAAACCTTAGAAATGGAAAACCAAGGTTTGTTAGACAATGGAGGCGTAGGTTTTAATAGCAAATTATATTACAGAGAATTAATTGCGCGTTTTGGACATCATTTGGCATTAAATTGGAATTTAGGTGAAGAAAATGGAGAGTGGGTTAAAAACCACCCTACACCACCTCAAGAAACTGCACAACGTTTGGCAATGGCTCAATATTTTAAAGATAATGATCCTTACAATCATCATATTGTCATTCATAATGGAATTCAATACAATGATGTTTTAGGCAAAGAAAGTGCAATAACTGGGCCTTCTATACAAACTCATCACGCAGATTTTAGAATGGTTCATAAAGATGTTTTAAAGTGGTTAAAATTATCTAAAGAAGCTGGTAAACAATGGGCTGTAGCTGTTGATGAACCTGGTGATGCACAACATTCCTTAATGCCAGATGCAGATGATCCAGATCATGATTTAGCACGTAAAAATGCATTATGGGCAACTTTTATGGCAGGTGGCTGGGGAAATGAATGGTATTTTGGATACAAACATGCACATTCAGATTTAACTTGCGAAGATTATCGTTCAAGAGATTTATTTTGGAATCAAGCTGCCATTGCAAAAAACTTTTTTTTAGATCATAAGATTCCTTTTTGGGAAATGGAAAACAGAAATGATTTGGTAGGCAATTCTGAAAACAAAAGCACTGCATATTGTTTAGCAAAAGAGAATGAAATTTATGTTGTGTATTTGAATTCAGTAGAAACTATAAACCTAGATTTGTCGGAGGCTAAAGGTAACTTTACTGTTTTTTGGTTTAATCCAAAAAAAGGAGGTGATTTACAAAAGTCTAAAGTGAAAAAAGTTAGGGGAGGTAGTACTGTAGCTTTAGGAGAATCACCTGATAAAACTCAAAAAGACTGGGTGGTTCTGGTTGTGAGAAAATAGCTCAGTAAGTTATTACTTCATTTTTCTAAACCTCGAAAAGTTCGTTTTGATTGAATTCTATTTATTTAAGCTGATTTTATGTTTATAATGTGTGCTAATTTTAAGCATATCAGTTTGGTAGAACTATTAAACAGCTCTCAAAACTCTATATGAGAATTTTAGTTTTTAAATTTATAAGCGTAACTTTTTCTAACTTCTGAAGCTATTAGTTTTAATTGCAGCCTTTTTGATTATATAAATCCAATAGTCAATAAAACCGAATTTTAGGAGTAATATATTGAACACGTATAATAGTTTATATGTTTTTCTTTTTATGAAAAGCTGTTAGTGTACTAAAATGACTGAATTATCCCTTTATTTTATAGAATTTTGGTAAAATATATTACCTGATATTTTAATGATGCTATTCTTAATTTATAGTTATTTTTTTGTGCATTGGTATAAGTTCATTCTTTTAAAATGGTTTTTTTTGTGATAAGATCAATTATAGGGTTAAGTTTTTAAAGATGCTTTAAAATTAGGGGCTTAAGAAATAATATTTCCTAATTTAAAGCGAAAAATCATTCTAAATGGGTCAAAAAAACAACAAAAAAGCACTATTGAGCTTAAGCTTTTTTAACACAAAATTAATATTTGTAGTGTTATTTAGATAGTTGATTCAATCAAAAAAATCATATCAAAAAAACTTATAAAAACATTATGTAAGTTTTAGTGTAAATAACATTAGAGAATATTACTAACTTAAATGGCTGAAATTAAAATGAAGAAATTATCAATCAAAAAAGAAATAATCACCAATTTTAAACAAGAATCAAATGAGTAAGGTAAAAGTAGGTTTAATAACTGGTATTTACAGAGAAGCGTTTTTAATTTTGTTATTATTAGTATCTTCGGTTATAACTGCGCAATCTGCAAAGGTTAGCGGAACAGTTACAGATAATCAAGGGAATCCTCTGCCAGGAGCTTCCGTTACTGTAAAGGGTAAGCAAAGTGGAACTTTAACAGATTTTGACGGTAATTATGTTTTAAATGTAAATTTAGGAGATGAAATAGTTTTTAGGTATTTAGGCTATACTGAAAAAACAATAAAAGTAACAGCTTCTAAAGTTTTAAACGTAGTATTAAAAGAAGATGTTGGTCAATTAGATGAAATTGTAATAGTTGGCTATGGTAAACAAAAGAAAGAAAGCGTTGTAGGAGCTATTACTCAGCTAGATGGTGAAGTACTAGCGCAAAGAGGAACAACACCTACTGTAACAGATGCTTTAAGTGGCGCAATACCTGGGGTAACTGTTTTACAAAGTACAGGTATTCCTGGAGGTGCACCAAATGGTAATTATGGTCAAAATTCTGCGATTTTAATTAGAGGTCAATCTACATTTAATAATGCAGATGCAAGACCATTAGTACTAGTAGATGGTATTGAAAGAGCTTTTGATGAAATAGATCCTAATGACATTGAAACAATGTCTGTTTTAAAAGATGCCTCTGCAACAGCTGTTTTTGGGGTTAAAGGAGGAAATGGAGTTATATTAATTACTACCAAAAGAGGTAAAACAGGAGAAGCTGTTTTTAGAGTAGATTCTAATTATTCTATTAAAACAATCTCAAGAATACCAAAAGTTTTAGAGGGCTATACGAGCACCCTTGCAAGAAATAGAGCAATAATTGGAGAGCTAGCTACAAACCCTTCTAGCTGGTCAGATTATGTTACTGATGACGAGCTAGGTTATATTCAGTCAGGTCAATTTCCTTATGCATATCCAAATGTAGATTGGCAAGATTTAATGCTAAATGATTTTGCACAATCATATAAAGTAAATGTAAGTGTTTCAGGTGGTAATGATTTCTTAAAGTATTATGGTGCCTTAGGTTTTTTACATGATGGCGATATATTTGCAACAGAAGATCTTGGGCAAGGATATGATCCAGATTTTAACTACAAAAGATTAAACTACAGGTCTAATTTAGATTTTAAACTTACGGAAACAACAAAACTTTCTGTGAATTTTTCTGGAATTTATGGAAGACAACAGCTGTCTAGAGCAAGTCAATTTAATGTTTGGTTTGGTGTATACTCTAAGCCTTGGACACATCCAGTTGTTCAATATGAAAATGGTACTTATGGAGCAGGTGTTGAATATGAAAGGTTAGGAGCCAATGAATATGCAGACCTAAATTTTAGCGGTTTAGATGTTAGAAACAGATCCGAGTTTAACTCAGGTCTTAAATTAAATCAAGATTTAAAATTTATAACTCCTGGGTTATCATTTTTAGCAGAATTTGCCTATGATGTAAATACAAGAACAAGAGGGCGAGGTATAATTGATGATGGAGTTTTAACCAAATATGTAGATCCTGAGTATTATTTGTTAAACGATCCAACATTAGATATTGAAGATTATACTGAGTATTTCTTCCCTAATACAGATACAGATGGATTCGATTATACCAACAATCCATTAGTGTATCAAAATGAAGTAATTGACGGAGGTGCAGCTAATAATACAGCAATAAATATTTTAGGAAGATTTACTTTGAATTATAATAGAGATTTTGGCAAACATAATGTAGGTGCTCTTGCCTTATTTAGTAGAGAGAGTCGACAAAATTATACTCAATCTGCCTTTCCAATTAAGAGAGAAGATTATACAGGAAGAATCACTTATAATTATGATAAAAGATATAATATTGAGTTGTCAGGCTCTTACAACGGTTCAGACCTTTTTGGTCCAGATTATAGATATGACTTTTTTCCAGCAGTAGGTTTAGGTTGGAATGTTCATAATGAAGAATTCTTTGAATTGGCAAAACCTTATGTTAATCAACTTAAATTAAGATATTCAGGAGGACTTGTTGGTAACGACAGAGTTGGAAATGTTCCTTTATTTCCTTATCTAACTCAATTTGGCATTGGTGGAGCTGGTGGTGGTTTTGATAACCAACAAACTTTTGGTAATAACGTTCCTATTTTTGGACCAACCTTTATTAGAGAGGCTGTAATTGGAAATCCTGATTTGAGGTGGGAGTCTTCAGAAAAACATAATTATGGTATAGATTTAGGATTGTTTGATAATAAATTAACTTTATCTATGGATCTGTTTAGAGAACGTAGAGAAGATATTTTAATTCCACCAAGTCAAAGACAAGTTCCTGATTTCTTTGGTGCTACACCACCTGTAGCTAATGTTGGAATTGTAAAAATTCAAGGGTATGAGTTTACATCAACCTATAAAAATAATATTGGAGACTTTAATTATAATATTACAATTAACCATACCTATGCTAAAGATGAAATTGTGTTTAGAGAGGATCCAGCATTAACGCCAGATTATCAACAACAAGCAGGTTTTCAAATTGGTCAGAATAGAGGTATTTTAGAAGATCAAATCGTTACATCTTGGGACGATGTTTACACAGGTGTACTTGGTCCTAATAACGATTTATTCTTACCAGGTGATTTTAGATTAGTAGATTTTAATGCAGATGGTATTGTTGATGTTAATGATAGTACTGTATTTGGTTTTCCTAATAGACCTCAACATACCTATAACTTTATTTTTGGAGGTAGCTATAAAGGATTTAGTTTTAACTTAAACTTTTACGGTCAGTATAACGTTACACAAAACGTTAATTTAGGTGAGTTTGCATTTAATGCACCAGCAATTTATCAAAACTATTTAGACGGTACGTTTACGCCAGAATATAACAATGCAAACCCAACATTTAGAGCTTTAAGATATCAAAGAACAAATGTTTCAAATGGAAACTTTAATACCTTAGATGGTTCTTTTTTAAGATTAAAAGCAGCACAAGTAGGATATCAATTGCCAACAGCATTTGTAGAAAATGCAGGTTTAAAAAGTTTAAAAGTGTTTTTTAATGGTACAAATCTTTGGCTATGGTCTGATTTACCAGTTGATATTGAGGGCACAAACTTTGACGTTAGAAACTATCCTGTTACAAAACAATTCAATTTAGGTTTAACAGCTACATTTTAATAAAAAAAACACAGAAGATGAAGAATTTTAAAAAAATTATTTATTCATTACCAATTTTACTTTTTACATTGATTGGTTGTGAATCAGATTATTTAGAACGACCAGCGGAAACCGATATTTTTCCAGAAGATATTTATGGAAATTACCAAAATTTCCAAGGTTTTCAAGATAGAATGTACTCTTTTATTATTGATTATAATAGTGCTAAAATTACTGTTGGTCATAATTTTACTGGCGAAACAATTGCAAGACAAGGGTGGAATTCATCTCAAGCGGCATCTACAGGTAATTATTTAAGTTTAATTAACGGACGTTCTAATTTTAACGATTATGGAGGTAATCAAGGTAAATATGGAATCTATCAAGAAAGCTGGAGTGGAATTAGAATAGCAAATCTTTGCCTTGAAAACCTAGATCTTTTAGTAGATGCTACAGATTTTGAAAAACAAGTTATAGAAGGTCAAGCCTATTTCTTTAGAGCCTATTTTCATTGGGAAATAGTAAGAGCATTCGGCTCAATTCCTTATATAGATAAAACATTATCTCCAGAAGATTTAGAATTGCCACGTTTTTGGGAATACAATGGTAAATTCGATTATCAAGCAGTTACAGAAAAAATTGTGGAGGATATGGACAAAGCAGCTGAATTATTACCAGAAGTTTGGCCAAACCCAAATTCAGAATATGGTAGAGCTACTAAAGGAGCAGCGCTATCGGTAAAAGCAAAAGCATTGTTATATGCAGGTAGCCCATTAATGAATCAATACTCTAGAAACTCACCAACTTTCGATAAAGAATATATGAAAAGAGCTGGAGAGGCTGCTGCAGAGGTTTTAAAATTAGCAGATAAAGGGGTTTATGAATTACAACCTTTTGAAAATATTCAAGATATGTTTGCTAGAACAGATGGTTCATTGCCAAACTCTCCTGAAACTATTTTTCAAAAGAACAAAAGACAAGTAGGTGCTGGAGAAGTAACAACTTTTTTAGGCAGATTATATCTTCCTCATCAAGCCTTGTTTGGCGGAAATGGTATCACAGAAGCAGTTACCCAAAACTTTGTTGATTTGTACGAAATGGCAGATGGTACAAAATATAAGCCAGGCACTGCAGCAGAGGGTGGGTATGATGAAGATGATGCTAAAAGATGGAATGGAAGAGACCCAAGGTTTAGAAAAAATATTTATGTAGATGGAGATATGGCAGGAATTCATCCATTAACGGAATTACAATTGTACAATGGAGGTAGAACCTTAAATGGAGGTAATACAATGAGTCCATATATTGTTCATAAGTTTTGGCCTTTGGGTGTTAATAAAAGAGATCAGGGATGGAACAATTTTAGATACGTTACTCCTCATTTAAGATTAGCCGAAATATATTTAATTTATGCTGAAGCTGTTTTTGAAGCTACAGAAGATGCAAACTCAACAGCATCTAACTACCCTATGTCTGCAGTAGATGCAGTAAATGTAGTTAGAAATAGAGCAGGCATGCCAAATGTAACAGCAAATCCTGCGGCTTATGGAGGCAGTTTTAGAGCGTTAGTTAGAAATGAAAGAGATATAGAGTTGGCTTTTGAAGGGCATAGATGGTATGATTTTAGAAGATGGAGAAAGTTCCCAGATCCAATTTTATATAAAATGACTTTTGATAAAGATTATACCTTTTTTAATAGAGAAGTTATACAGTCATACATTTTTGAAGAGCGTAACTTTTGGATGCCTTTTCCAAGAAACTTAACTCTTCTCTACGAAGATTTTCCACAAAATCCAGGTTGGTAAACTATTTATTAATAAAGAAATCAAACTAAAGTAATGATTAAAAAGTTATATCATAAAATAATAATATTTGCTGCCATTTTACTGGTGTCAACTATAAATGCCCAAAATAAAGATAAATCTTTTGTGTCGGGTAAAGTAACAAGTACTGATGGGCAAATTATACAGAAGGTTAAGGTAAGTAGTAATTCTGGTAATATTGCGTATACAGATGAAAGCGGAGAGTTTACTATTTCCGCCAAAAAATTAACACACATCGTTGTAGAATCATCGGGTTATGCAACAAAAATAATTCCTGTAGATGATAAAAGTGTAAAGCTAGAGATTAAGCTAGATAAAAATGAAGCTTTTATGGGAAAAGAAAACCTTGTTAACATTCCTTTTGGTAAATTAGAAAAAGGCAGGTTAGTTGGGTCAGTGGCAACAATAGATGTAGAACAACACCTAAAAGAAGATCAGCGTATAGGAATTGGTGCAGCTATCAGTGGTAAAGTAGGTGGTGTTTTTAATAATGCAGACATACTTGGTTTAGGTGGCGCTGTGTATGTAGTTGACGGAATTCCTAGAGATCCTAGTTTTGTAAATTTAACAGAAATTGAAGAAATTACTGTACTAAAAGATGCAGTTTCAAGAGTTTTATATGGTTCTGCCGCAGATAGAGGTGTAGTTTTAATAACTACCAAAAGAGGAAAGCCATTTCAAAGAAATTTTAAAGTACGTTCAGAGTTTGGAAGACTTTCTGCTCGCGAATTACCAGAGTATTTAAATGCAGCAGACTATATGGAGGCATTTAATCAAGCAAATATTAACGACGGTAAACCTATCCAATATTCACAAACAGATATTGATGCTACTCGTGCAGGAACCAACCCTCTTTTATATCCTGATAACGATTTATACAGTAGTACTTTTTTAAAAGATGCCATAAACTACGTAGATGTAAATTTAGAAGCCTCTGGTGGTACAGATAAAGCAAACTATTTTTTAAACATAGGGGTATCTAATAGAGAAGGTTGGATTAATTTAGGACAAAATGAGCAAACAAATAGAGTAAATATTAGAGCAAACTCAGACTATAAGTTGTCAGATAAATTAAGAGCTAGTTTTGATGTAGTTGGTGTATTTGATTTTTTCTCATCACCAGACGTTTTTCAAATTAACAATTTAGGAAACGGAGGTGATAACCTTTTTGATGTAACTGGAGATTTTTGGACTAGCATACAAAATACACTGCCAACAGTACCTTTACTTATTCCAATTGCAGACATAGCAGATCCTGCAAGTTATGCAAATGCAAACTTAGTTGACGGACAATTTTTACTCGCTGGTACCAATGAATTCCAAAGAAATATTTATGGAGATCTGTTACAAAGTGGTCGTAAAGACATTAATAGTAGATATTTACAATTAAATACAGGGTTAGATTGGGATTTAAGTACTGTTGCAGAGGGTTTAACAGCTACTGCTGATTTTACTTTTGATTTATTTAATAGAACAGTAGAAGTGCAGAACAGAGATTATGCGGTTTATCAACCAGTATTTTTACAAGATATTAATGGTGTAGATAGTTTATCTGTAACCAAAATTGGTCTGGATGTACCTTCTAATTCAAGATCTGTAGTAGCAGATGAAGCTACTTTTAGTAGAAGATTTGGAGGTTTTGGTACATTAAATTATAAGAAAGATTGGAGTGATAGCAAATTAGATGTAACCGCACTTTTGTATGTAGACCAACTTTCATTACCTAGTGTTTTTGTAGAGCAAAGAAGTTTAAATTACGGAATAAGAGCTAATTATATGTACAAAAACAAATATTTAGCTGAGTTCGGTGGTCTTTTTGTAGGTTCAAGAAAATTCCCAACAGATAAAAACACTGCCTTTTCACCAACTTTTGGTTTAGGATGGATTATAAGTAAAGAAGATTATTTAAAAAATAATAAAAACATAAACTATTTAAAGCTAAGAGGAACAATAGGGTTATTACAAAACGATAATTTTGAACAAAACTTTTTACATGAAACGTATTACAGCAGAGGTGGGTTTTTTAACTATTCAAACACAACAGGTAATAATGGTATAAGAAATGCAGAACTGAATATAGATAATATAGGTGTTAATGTAGGTTTTCAAAAAAGACTGGAGTATAACTTAGGTTTTGAAGGTCTTTTCTTTGATAACAAATTGTATTTAGAAGGAAGTTATTTTTATAGTAAATCATTTGACTTGATTACTAACCTAAATAACAGTACACCAAATTTATTGGGTTATACAATTACTGCTAATAATAATGCTTTTGTAGATCAAGGAGTAGAGTTTAATTTAAAATATAAAAGAAATTTATCTAAAGATGTAAACCTTACTTTATCAGCAAGTACAATTTATGCCACTGCAACAGTAGATCAGTTAGATGAACCAATTTACCCTGCTGATTCACAATCAAGAGTTAGAACAGGTAGAAGCGCAAATGCAATTTTTGGTTATACTGCAGATGGTTTATATGGTGTAAGTGATTTTGATACAAATGGAGACTTGGTATCTGGTTTGCCAACACCAGTATTTGGAGCGGTACAACCAGGAGATATAAAATATATAGATATCAATAACGATGGTGTTATTGATGTTGATGATCAAAGTGTAATTGGCAATAACGCGCCAACATTACAATACAGTTTATCATTCAACTTAGAATATAAAAACTTTGAGTTTTTTATGTTAGGTCTTGGTCAAAATGGAGATACAAACATTAGAAGCGGCTCTTATTTTAGAACTTCTGGTACCGATAAATATCCAGCACATACTTTACAAGCTTATGGGCCTAATAATCAAAATGTAAATGCACTTTATCCAAGGTTATCTTCTAACTTTAATAACAATAATTTTAGAACATCAACTTTTTGGACCTATGAAAATAATTTCTTTACAATACCTACAATGCAGCTATCATACAACTATGAACCAAAAGCAGGTAGTACAATTAAATCTTTTAGATTTTTTGTTAAAGGAAACAATTTAGTAGTGTTAAATAAAAACAAAGAGTTTAGCGATTTAAGATTTGGAGTTGGATCTAGCCCATTAACAAAAGGTTTTTCAGTAGGTCTTGTATCATCATTTTAAATAAATAACAATGAAAAAAAATATAAAATTTAAAATAGTATTCACTTTATTACTATCTAGTGTTATCATTTCTTGTGATAGTTATTTAGAGACTGATCCAGATAATAGATTAACAGAAGAACAGGTAATTACAGATCCAAGTCTTGCAGAAGGTTGGTTGTTAAAAGCCTATAAAGGGTTACCTACAAATTATAATTTTAATATTGATGTGGCAACAGATGATGCCAATACAAATAACTTTGGCTTAAACATCAATAATATGAATAGTGGAGGTTGGAGCGCAAATTCAAATCCAGTTTCTACTTGGAATCAATCTTATGAAATGCTTCTATATTTAAATAAATTTTTACAAAATGTAGATGCAATAGCTTGGTTTCCAAATGATGATGCAAAAGATACCGATTTTAGAAAACGAATAACAGCTGAAGCTAAGGGGTTAAGAGCTTGGTATAATTTTAACTTATTACAAGCGCATGCTGGAGAAGGTGAAAATGGAGAAATGTTAGGCTTCCCTATTGTAGATAAAGTTTTAACGGATCAAGATAATTTTGAATTACCTAGAAATACATTTAAAGAATGTGTAGATTTTATTTTACAAGATTGTAATGATGCCATTCAAGGTTTACCCGCAAGATATACAGGTAATGATCCTGTTGTTGGTGAAAGAAATTTAAATAGAATTAACGGTTTAGCTGTAGAATTAATAAAATCTAGAGTGGCTTTATATGCTGCAAGTCCTTCTTACCAAACTGCAAATGCTAGTAATTGGACAGAAGCAGCTACCTTTGCTGCCAATGTAATTACAAATAATGGAGGTTTAACTTTAAATGGTAACGACGTAACCTTTTATTTGGCAGGTAATGCAGCTCAACAGCCTCAAGATATTATTTGGGCATCAACAATTTTACCTAACGTTTCTGGTTGGGAAAATACAAACCTTCCACCATCTCTTTTTGGTCAAGGAAGAACAAACCCTACTCAAAACTTTGTAGATGCGTTTAGTATGGCAGATGGAACACCTATTGATCAATCCGCTACTTATGATGCTAACAACCCTTATGTTAATAGAGATCCACGATTAGAAAAGTTTGTAATCTATAACTTAAGTACTTTTAGTGGTAACTTTATTAAAACATCACAAACATCATTACCAGATTTAGAGATAGATGCAATAAATTCTGTAAGTAACTTTAAAACAACTACAGGATATTATCTGAAAAAGTTTATGAACCCTGCAGTTTCACTAGATCCATCAGGACAAACAGTTGGTGCACCACATTTTTATACCTACGCAAGAATGACTGAGGCATATTTAAATTTTGCTGAAGCAGCTAATGAAGCTGGTGGGCCAGATAATAATATTCAAGGGTATACTCCAAGAGATATCATAAACGCTATAAGAACAAGAGCAGGTATTTCTAGTACAGCATTTGTAGATGCAATTACAAGCACTGCAGATATGCGTAAAGTAATTCAAAATGAACGAAGAATAGAATTATCTTTCGAAGGTCATCGCTTTTGGGATTTAAGAAGATGGGGGTTAACATCAACAATGTCTGAAAGTGTTGAAGGTGTAAACATTTCTGAAGATAACTTAACGTATAGTAAATTTGTAGTCGCACCAAGAAACTATCAAAGTTTTCAAATTTATGGACCTATACCACTTTCTGAAATTCAGAAATACAATTTAATTCAAAATAAAGGATGGTAAAACTAAATTCAAACAGTTTAAAAGTATATATAATGAAATACAAGTTAAAATATTTAGCATTATTCACATTAGTCTTTATGCTATCATGTACAAATCAAGAAAACGAGTTTGACGATTTTGATGTTCAAAATGTTTATTTTCCATTACAGTTTCCTGTAAGAACTGTAAATCTTATAGAAGATAGTAGAATAGATAACTCTATAGATTTAGAAAGAGCATTTAGTATAGGTGTTTCTATAGGAGGGCTTAGAAACAATACAAAAGACAGAGTAATAAATATCGCTCCAGCTCCAGAATTAGCAGACAATGCATTAATTGATGGGCGAACAGCTTTAGTAATGCCTTCTAACTATTACTCAATAGAATCTTCAAGCAGTATAACAATTCCAGCTGGTAGTTTTTCTGGTAAAATTAAGGTTGATTTAACAGACGCTTTTTTTGCAGATCCTCTAGCCTTAGAAGCTAACTATGTTATTCCTTTAAAAATAATTGATGGCAATTATAGTGTTTTAGACGGTACACCTTCAGCATCAGTTGCAGATCCAGATGTTAGAGTAACATCTGATTGGGAAGCAGGTAAAGCTCCAAAAAACTTTACAATGTTTGCTGTAAAATACATAAATAAATATGATGGCGTGTATTTATACAAAGGAGAAGATAATACTCTAGATGGACCTAATGGAAATGTTGTAGGCACACCAACAATTTATAATGAAGCTTTTCTTGAAAAAAATGATGATACAGAGCTTACTACATTAACACTAAGCAAATCACTTACCAATAGAATGGGGCAAAATGTTGGTAATAATTTTCAGATGGAATTAACCATTGCTGATGATGGTTCTATTACTATTTCGCCAGTAACCGGAGCTAACTCTGTTACAGGTACTGGTCGTTTTGTAACCAAAGATGATGCTGATGCAGAATCTTGGGGAGGTCAGTCTCATAAAACAATGTTTTTAGAGTATGAATATGAAAACGGAGGTGTATTTCACAGAGTAAAAGACACTTTAGTTTATAGAAACGATAATACTGTTTTTGAAGAGTTTGATTTAACGATAAACTAAAATAGTATCTTACAATTTAGAATAAAATTATACCACTAGTTTTAATTATCTATATAATCAAGTAATTTTTAGATTATAATTTATCATGTTTATAAAGTCACTTAGTATAATTTTAAGTGGCTTTTTTTATAACTTTTTAATCCTAATAACCAACAAATTTTTAATGCCTTATGAAAATTTCGTTTAGTAAATTACTATTACTAGCAGCTATATTAATAAGTTTTTCTTGCGCTTCTGATAAAAACGAGGGCTATACCAATCTATACAATGGTAAAAACATGGATAATTGGAACATCATGTGTCGTGATAAAACAGAAGGTTTACCAGAACGTGTTTTTACAGCAGGAAAAAAAGGAGAAATGCACGTTTTTAAAGATTTTCCAGATGAGTATGGATTTGAAAAAAACAAATCAGGTACACATTGTATGTTTTTTACCCATAAATCTTACAGCAGATACAGCTTTAAATTTGATTATAAATGGGGTGAAAAAAGGTTCAATAATTTCGATAGATTTCAATATGATGCTGGTCTATATTTTCATGTATTTGACGTAAAAATATGGCCACAGGGTATTGAGTATCAAGTAAGATACGATCACACAAAAGATAGAAATCATACAGGTGATATTTGGAACTCTGGCGCAAAATTTGACTGGACAGCAACAGCAACTCCAGGAGAGCCAAATCTTAGAACATATTTATCAAAAGAAGATGGAGGAGTAGCTCAACCTCACAGAGGAGGAGAACATAGAGCTCATGCTAACGCTCCTTTTAATGCGCTAAATGATAAATGGAACGAATGTGAAGTAATTGTAATGAGTAATAAATATGCCATTTACAAATTAAATGGAAAAGTAGTAAATGTGATAACCAATTTAAGTCATTCAGAAGGCCCAATAGGTTTACAAGCAGAAACTGCTGAGGTTTTTTATAGAAATATCAAAATAAAAGAGTTTAAGGAAGATTTGCCTATAGAGCAATTCCTAAAGGAATAAAACTAGATATTATGGTAAAGCAATTATTTTTATCGTTTGCAATACTGGTATTTTTTTCTTGCAATCAATCAACCGAAAACAAGGATAAATCAGTAGAAAATAACCAACCAAATGTTCTATTTATTATTGCTGATGATATGAATGGTTATGGTTTAAATAAACAAGACACATTAGTAAAATCGCCTTATTTAGATAAGTTTAAAAGCCAAAGTATCAACTTTATAAATGCAGCTTGTAATACGCCTGTTTGTAATCCATCAAGAAGTTCTTTTTTTAGTGGTTTGCATCCTCACAATACTGGTGCTTATGTAAATGGTAGTGATGGTTGGAATCGTTCTAAAATCTTATCAACAATAAGAAACATACCAGAACATTTTAAAGATCAGGGTTACACAACTTGGGGTGCAGGTAAATTATATCACAACAAATTTACCAAAGAAAGAGAATCTTATATGTGGGACAATTATCCTGTCTATAAAGGTGGTTTTGGTCCTTTTCCAAAAAAAGAATTAAGATATAAAGGCAAACATTTTATGGGAGTTCAACCTTGGGAACAAAATGATACTGATTTTCCTGATGTTAAAAATGCGAATAGTGCAATTGAGTTTTTAAATAAAAAACACAAAAAACCTTTTTTAATGGTTTATGGTTTGTGGCGCCCACATTCACCTTACACAGCACCAAAACGTTTTTTTGATATGTATAATGAAGCTGATTTTGACCTGCCAAAAGGATATAAAGAGGATGATTTTGATGATGTGCCATATCTAGGACAAATGTTGGTAGATTCGTTAAATAACTTTAGAGGAAATAAAAAAGGATTATTAAAAACCTGGAAAAAATTTAGGTATGGTTATGCAGCTAATTACAGTTTTGCTGATTGGAATATAGGGCGTGTTGTAGAAGCTTTAGATAATAGCGATTATGCCAAAAACACCATAGTTGTTGTCATTTCTGACAACGGATTTAACAACGGAGAAAAATTGCGTTGGGGAAAATCTACCTTGTGGGAACAATCAGATTATGTGCCTTTTTTAATTCGTACTCCACAAAAAAAGCAAGCAGAGAGTAAAGCTACAGTAAGCTTAATAGACATTTATCCAACATTGGTAGATTATTGTGGTATAACCAAACCATCACATTCTTTAGATGGTAATAGTTTAGTGCCTCTAATAAAAAATCCATATTTACAATGGAATAAACCATCTTTTACGTCTTATGGAGTAGAATATTCATCAGTTAGAAATGAAAGATACCGATATTTAAGATATCCTGATGGATCAGAAGAATTGTATGACCATAATAATGATCCCTATGAATGGACAAATATTGCATCAAAACTAGAAAATGAAACTATAAAAAAAGAACTTTCTAAACATATTCCCAAAAAATGGGCACCATCGTTAGGTGGTCGGTTAGAAGTGCCAAAAGATTTAGATAAAGTGATGCGACCAAGTATGAAAAAAGCACCAGGACCAAATGGTTCGTAAACTATATTTAATAGTATTTAAAATTTATTTTATGAAGAAAAAAATCACTTTTTTAATATTTAGTTTTTGTTTGTTAATAATTACAGCTCAAAACAAAAAAGCTATAGATGGTACACACGTAAAACCAAATGAGCCTATAGTAACTCCTTGGGCAAAAGATGTAGATAAAAACAATCCTCTTCCAGAATATCCAAGACCTGTAATGGTTAGAGAACGATGGAAAAACCTAAATGGAGTTTGGCAGTTTCAAGAAGCTCAATTAGGAGCTTCTGTACCTAAAAAGCTTAAAGAAAAAATTACAGTTCCTTTTCCTTGGGAATCTCACTTATCAGGCATTAACAGACAATTAGATACTAAAAGAGCTTGGTATAAAAGAAGTTTTACCATCCCAAGTTCCTGGAACAAAGATGATGTTTTACTTCATTTTGGAGCGGTTGATTTTGAAGCCAAAGTTTTTATTAACAATCAATTTGTAGGAATTCACAAAGGAGGATATGATGCATTTTCGTTTAATATTACCAATTTTTTAAAATCTAAAAAAAACGAAGTAATAGTTGAAGTTTACGACCCAGGAAATGATGAAGCCATAGCTTATGGTAAACAAAACAATTCCCGATTTTCAAATCCACAACGTTATGCATACTCTGGAGCTTCTGGTATTTGGCAAACGGTTTGGTTAGAACCTGTTGCAAAACAACACGTTACTAATTTTAGTTTAATTCCTAATATAGATACAGAAACACTTTCGGCTACCGTTAATTATTCAGGTTTTAATAAAAATACCATTGCAGAAGTAAGCGTTTTTAACAATGGTGTTTTAGTATCTTCTTCAGAAGGAACAGTAAATATCCCATTTACTATTACTGTTCCAAATCCTAAATTGTGGTCTCCAGAAAATCCTTTTTTATATGATGTAACTATCAAATTAAAAGAAGGTGATACTATTTTAGATGAAGTAAAATCATATACAGGAATGCGTAAAATTTCTATTGAAAATGAAGGAAATCTAAAGAAAATATATGTAAACAATAAGTTTCTGTTTCAAATGGGGCCTTTAGATCAAGGATATTGGCCAGATGGAATTTATACAGCTCCTACAGATGAAGCCTTAAAATGGGATGTGGAAATGACCAAAGAATGGGGTTTTAATATGATACGTAAACATATTAAAATTGAGCCACAACGTTGGTACTATTGGTGTGATAAATTAGGGGTTTTGGTTTGGCAAGATATGCCAAGTACTTTTGGGAAACGTACCGAAAGTGAAAAAATTCAGTTTGAAAGTGAACTATCAAAAATGGTTATAAACAATATTAATCATCCTTCAATTATTGTTTGGGTGGTGTTTAATGAACACTGGGGTTTGTATGATGTAGAACGTTTAACAGAAAATGTAATGGCACAAGATCCATCACGTTTAGTTATAGGAAATAGTGGTATTGATGCAGGCAGACCAGATATTGATTATGAAGTAGGCCATATTAAAGACAACCACTCTTATCGTCCACCATCAGTTCCTTTTGCATCCAATAAACGAGCTGTGGTAAATGGAGAATATGGTGCTATTGGATATAAAATTAAAAATCATATTTGGGATTTAGATGGTCCTTGGGTTCACCATAATTATAAAGACAAAGAAGCTGCAACAAAAGAATACGAACGTTTTATAAAAATGATAGTTGAAGATTTTCAAAAAGAAGGATTAAGTGCATCTGTATATACACAATGGACGGATGTAGAAAACGAAATGAACGGACTTTATACTTATGATAGAAAAGTAATTAAGTTAGATAAAAAACGGGTAACTGAAGCAAATAAATCAACCTACATAAAAAAGAAAAGTAAGTAATGAGAAAAGTTAGTTTTTTTATTTTCTTTTTAACGATTTTTAGTTCTTACGGACAATCTGAAAAAGAAGAAGCATCAAAAAAGAAAAAACCAAATATTGTAATGATTTTGGTTGATGATTTAAAGCCAGCATTAGGTGTTTATGGTGATAAAACTGCAATAAGTCCTAATATAGACAAACTCGCAAAAATGGGTATGCGTTTTAATCTAGCCTATGCTAATCAAGCTGTTTGTGCACCTTCAAGATACAACCTAATGTTAGGATCACGTTCTACAAGTACTGGTTTTTATTTTTTTGGTAACGATTTTAGAAAATCGTATCCAAACGCTGTTACATTGCCTCAATACTTTAAAAATGCTGGTTATCATACAGAATCTATGGGTAAGGTATATCATATTGGTCATGGTAATGATAATGATATAGCTTCTTGGAGTGTACCACATCATGAAGATAAAGTGATAGAATATGTAGATCCAAAAAGTACAGATAGAAAACTAACTAGAGAAGAAGTTTTTTTTCAAAATACTAGGAAGTATTATAAAAATGTTCCAAAAATGAAAGATATTCCTAGAGGTGCTGCTTGGGAAAATCCTGATGTTTTAGATGGTGCTTATGCAGATGCAAGAGTTGCAAATCATGCTATAAATAGGTTGCGAATTTTAAATGATACTAAAAATAAACCTTTCTTTTTAGCAGTTGGTTTTGCACGTCCACATTTACCTTTTTCTGTACCAAAAAAATATTGGGATTTATATAATCCTGATAAATTACCAATGCCAGAATTTGAAAAAGATCCAGAAGGGACACCTAAATTTGCCATAAAAAGAAAAATGGAGTTAACCAACTTTAAGCCTATACCAAATACAACAGGAGTCTTAAATAAAGAACTAAAAACAAAACTAATTCATGGATATTATGCAAGTGTTAGTTATATGGATGCACAAGTTGGGAAAGTAATTGAGGAATTAGAAAGATTAAATATTTTAGAGAATACAATAATTGTACTTTGGGGCGATCATGGTTGGCACTTAGGCGATCATGGCTCTTGGACTAAACATTCAAATTTTGAGCAAGCAACAAGAATACCTCTACTTTTTGCAGGAAAAGGAATCGCTACAAATTCCCAAACTAATCAATTGGCAGAAACTGTAGACGTGTATCCGACATTAGTAGAATTAGCAAGTTTACCAAAACCAAAAACTTCACAACCCTTTGACGGTATTAGTTTAGCACCAGTTTTAAAAGGATATACAAAATCAGTTGATAATCATGTATATCATTCTTTTCCAAAAAGAGGTGGAAAATTAATAGGTCAAGCAATTAGAACAGAAAGGTATCGAATGGTAAGATGGACTAATATTGTTGATAAAAATGCGCAACCTATTTATGAATTATATGATTATAAGGAGGATCCTTTAGAAACAAAAAATCACGCGAATTTTAAACCAGAAATAGTAGAGAAATTAGAGCGAATTTTAAATGACTATCCACAACCAATGGTTCCTAACAGAAAATAAATACACTGAGTAATTTTTTGTAAAGATTTTTCTTAAAAACAAAATAGATAGAAATTAAAGCCACACAATAATCTTTTTAAAATTATTTATAATCAGCATTGATTGCATTACCAATGAAAAAATCATTTTTCTTACTTGTTAGTTTGACATTTTTATACTCTTGCAATACAGATATAGAACCCAAAAAACCTAATATCATTTTAATTTTTATTGATGATATGGGATGGGCAGATTTATCTTGTTTTGGTAATAAAGATGCAAAAACACCTAATATTGATAAATTAGCTTCAGAAGGAATTAGTTTTGAACAGTTTTATGTAAACTCTCCCATTTGTTCACCATCTAGAGTAGCTATTTCAACAGGTACTTATCCTCAACGTTGGAATATTACTTCGTATTTAGCACATCAAAAAAAGAATGAAAAACGTTCTATGGCGAATTGGCTAGATACTTCAGCCCCTATGTTAGCGCGTAGTCTTAATAATTCAGGATATACAACAGGTCATTTTGGAAAATGGCATATGGGAGGACAAAGAGATGTTGACAATGCCCCATACATTACTGAATATGGTTTTGATGAATCGTTAACCAATTTCGAAGGAATGGGAGCAAAATTACTACCACTAACCCAAGACGAAACAGGAAAAGTTGATTCTATTTGGAAAGGAGCGCAAAGACTTGGTAAACCTTATTATTGGAAACAACGTTCAGAAATAACTACGGGTTTTATAGACGCTGCGATTTCATTTATGGATGAAGCCGTTGAGAGTAAAAAACCTTTTTATGTTAACGTTTGGCCCGATGATGTTCACAGTCCATTTTGGCCATCATTTAAAGAATATGGTATTGCTAAAAAAGAAGGTAAGCGAGGCTTGTATCTAGCTGTTTTAGAGGAAATGGATAAACAATTTGGGAAACTTTTTGAGTATGTACAAAATCATGAGAAATTACGCGATAATACTCTTATCGTATTTTGTTCGGATAATGGACCAGAAAAAGGAGCTGGTAGAGCAGGAGAGTTAAAAGGTTACAAAACTCAGCTTTATGAAGGAGGAGTTCGTTCATCACTTATTGTTTGGGGACCTAAGTTTGTCAATAAAGATGCACAAGGTACTAGAAATAGAAATTCAGTTTTTTCAGCGATTGATTTAAAACCTTCACTATTAGATTTTGCCAACATCAAAGAATCTAAAAACACCATTACAGATGGAGAAAATCTGATTAGAACAATTTTAGGAGAAGAAAAATCATCTAGAATGGCACCAATTTTTTTTAGTCGTCCACCAGATAGAAAAAACTACTATGGTTTTAACAATTTACCTGATTTAGCGATGCGTCATAAAAATTGGAAACTACTTTGTAATTACAATGGGAGTAATCCACAACTTTATGATATAGTTAGCGATCCTGGTGAAACACAAAATATAGCGCATAAAAATACAGACTTAGTAAAAAAAATGACACAACAAGTAGTTGATTGGTATAAATCAATGCCTGTTTTAAAACAAATACCACAATCCAACAATAAATGAAAAAGGTTTATTTTTTAATTCTTCTTTACACCGTAATTAATTTTCCAATTTTTAGCCAAGTGGCTAATGTACATGGTGATTTTCCAGATCCTTCCATAATTAAATATGGTGATTATTTTTATGCTACAGCCACAAGCTCAAATTGGGCTCCAGGATTTCCAATATTAAAATCAAAAGACATGAAAAATTGGGAATGGATAACAAACGTTTTTCCCAATAAGCCAAATTGGATTAATAACTCTTATTGGGCACCAGAAATAACTACTGAAAATGATAAAGTGTATATTTATTATACCGCAAGAAAAAAATCTTCTGTTTTATGCGTAGGAGTAGCAAGTGCAGATAATCCAGAAGGCCCATATACAGATCATGGTCCATTAGTTTGCGAACCTATAGTTGGTTCTATTGATGGGTTTGCAATTCGAGATAAAAACAATAAGCTTTATTTAATTTGGAAAACTGATGGAAATAGCAAAGGCCAACCTACACCATTTTGGGCACAAGAAATGAATGAAGAACGCACTCAACTTCTAGGAAAACCAGTCGAGTTATTTCGTAACGATTTAGAATGGGAAGGAAATTTGATAGAAGGTGAGGCCATTGTGAAACATGGAAACTATTACTATTGCTTTTATTCAGCGAATGGGTGTTGTGGAAAAAAGTGTTCTTATACAACTGGAGTAGCCAGAGCTAAAGACCTTTTTGGACCTTGGGAAAAAGATCCTAACAATCCAATTTTACAAGATGAAGAAAATTGGAAATGTCAAGGTCATGGAACCCCAATAATAGTTGGAGATAAAAACTACTTTCTATATCACGCTTACAGCCTAGAAACTGGCATTTTTACCGGTCGTCAAGGTATTTTAAGAGAGTATGCAGTAAATAATGACGATTGGATAGATTTTTTACCAAATTATATAGAATCTGATTTAGGAACAAAAAATAGTGAGGACTCAATAGTTTATTTTGAAGACGATTTTTCAGGAAATAGAATGAAACCATCTTGGAATTGGAGCATTTACAGCGAACCAATTTTAAAACAAAAAAGAAATAAACTGATAGTTTCAGGTAATGCAAATCAAAAACCTGTTTTGCTAGGTCAAAAAATATACTCAAAAAATTATCAAGCTACTACAATAGTACATAGAAAAAGTACTGCATTATCTGGAATTTCGCTAATTGGGGACGAAAGTAAAAATATCAGTTTGGTATTTAAAGATGACAGTTTATGGATTAACTTTAAAAATAAGAAAGAACAAAAAATATTACATAAAACTTTATTGAATGAAAAAATAAAAAACATGCACTTGAGAGTTGTTGTTAAAAACAATATCAATGCAACCTTTATGTACAGTACAAATGGAAAAAATTTTATTCCTATAAATAAAAAACCAATTGATTGTAGCTTTTTACCACCTTGGGATAGAGCTTTACGTGTTGGGTTATATAGCAATGGAAAAGAGCGAGATAAATCAGTATTTAATTGTTTTTCTTTAAAATCAGTTCATTAATACGTATCAGTTTTTAACTGTTTTATCTAAACTCAAAGTATAATTAAATTTTACAAAATGAGAAATATTGTATTAGGTTTTGTAACTTTTTTGTTGTTGCATAATTTTTATTCACAAGAGGCTCCAAAAACATTTCAAAACCCTGTAATTTCTGGTTTTCATCCAGATCCATCAATTACAAGAGTAGGTGAAGATTATTATTTGGTAAACTCCTCTTTTAATATGTTTCCTGGTATTCCAATTTTCCACAGCAAAGACTTAGTAAATTGGAAACAAATTGGACATGTACTTACAAGAAAAGAGCAATTAAATATGAAAACGCCTAGTAATGGAGGTGGTATTTGGGCGCCAACAATTCGTTATAAAGATGGTTTATTTTACGTAATTGTAACTTGTAAACAATGTATAAACACATGTAATTGTGGTGATAATTTTTATGTAACAGCAAAAAACCCAGAAGGACCTTGGTCAGATCCTATTTGGGTAGATAAATCCTATGGAATAGACCCTACAATTTTTTGGGATGATGATGGGAAAACCTACTACATAGGCTCCACACACGCTTTAGAAGGGGGAAGAGAATGGCCTTCTCAAGACAAAATTTACATCAGCGAAATAGATTTAAAAACGGGTAAAATTTTAACAGATCCCATTGTATTAACATCAGGTCATGCAACAAATGCAAAGTTTGCAGAAGGCCCTCACATCTATAAAATTAATGGAAAATATTTATTAATGATCTCTGAAGGTGGCACTTGGAACAATCATGCAATTACCACCTTTACAGCAAATAAAGTTACAGGACCTTACGCACCGACACAAATAAATCCTGTGTTAACGCACAGGCATTTTGGTAGCGGTTTTCCAATAACTACAATTGGTCACTCAGATTTAGTACAAACTCAAAATGGAGAATGGTGGTCAGTAATGTTAGGCTGCAGACCTATTAATGGTAAGTATTATTTAGGTCGTGAAACTTTTTTAACTCCAGTTACTTTTGAAGGAACAACACCCATATTTAATAAAGGAAAAGGGCAAGTTTTGCTAGAAGATAAAAGACCAAATTTACCATGGCATCCGTTTAAAAAAGAAACAAAAGATGATTTTAATACGGACAAATTAGCCTTTGATTGGAATTTTATTAGAACGCCACAAGAAAAATGGTACAATTTAAAAAATGGTGTTCTTGAAATAAAGACAAGACCAGAAAAAATAACAGATAGGAAGAATCCTTCAGTAATTGCGCGCAGATTAAAATATTTAAAAAGTCAAGCAACTACAAAATTTAACTTTACAACTAGAAAAACAAATGAAGTTGCAGGTTTGGTAACGTTTCAGAATAAAAACTATCAATACCAATTATTAAAAACCAAAGACAGCATTCAACTTTTTAAAGTCTATAACAAAAACCGAAAAGAGCAAACAATTACTCAAGTAGCTTCTGTATTTTATAAAAAAGATGTTGTTATCATGAGAATGATTAATAAAGGGATGTCTCTTCAATTCTTTTATGGTGATGATGAAAGTAATTTACATCAAATAGGAAAAGATCAAGAAGCATCTGTACTTACCTCAAAAGTGGCTGGGGGATTTATAGGGGCTTATGTGGGTATGTATACAAGTAGTCAAGGAAAAAAATCAAAAAATAAAGCAATTTTTGATTGGTTTAAATATAATTATTTAAAAGAATAAAATGTTAAAATGAAAAATAGTTTTTTAATAATAGTTGTGATATTCACTTTAGCCTGTAAAAAAGAAAAAGAAGAGATTGTTGGTAAATCTAAATCAAATCCTCCTAAAGGATGGATAGCACTTTTTAATGGTAAAAATTTAGATAATTGGTCTTTTTTTACAAGAGATGCAACATATCAAGGAACAATTAATGATATTTTTAAAGTTGAAAATGGTATTATTCATGTATATCCAACACAAAAACATAATTCTACACAAACTTTTGCAGGGATAATTACAAAGAAAAAGTATAAAAATTACTCTTTGCAATTAGAATATAAATGGGGTGAAAATAAGTTTGCTCCAAGAAACAATTTTGTAAGAGATGCAGGTGTTTTATTTCATGTTTTTGGCAATAATATTATATGGCCAAATAGTGTAGAATGTCAAATTCAAGAAGGAGATACAGGAGATGTTTGGGCTATAAATACTCAAGTCTCATCAAAAGTAAACAGTGTTATTAGAAATTATAGTAAGAAAGGAGATACTATAACAAGAGGAGGTTATGGAAAAGGGAAATTTAATAGATTTCATAGAGGATATGATTGGGAAAAACCACATGGCCAATGGAATTTTTTAGAAATAGAAGTTATTGAAGATAATGCACTATTTAAACTAAATGGAAAGGTTGTTAATGAGGCTATAAATATGAAACGTTGGGATACTGAATTAAAAAAAATGATTCCATTAATAGAGGGTAAAATATTACTTCAAGCTGAAGGAGCAGAGTTGTATTATAAAAATGTTTTTTTAAAGGAATATTAGATATAATAAAAACCAAAAAAGGACACTTTCCCATCAAGTGTGTAAGTTAAAAATTACAGGATTAGATTTTTCATAGTTTAATCCTGTTTTTAAATATAGCCAAAAGTTGGTTTAAGATGATTCCCCAATTTCTAATTGGCATTTTCCATTTTCTTGTGGATTCTCTTAAAGCTAAAAATACAGATTTAATAACAGCATCATCAGTAGGGTAAGAGAGTTTGTTTTTAGTACCTAATTTAACTTAAAAAAACTTGTACAAAACCAAAAAATCCGATAGAAAATTCTATCGGATTTTTATTTAAGCTATCTCCATAAAATCGAGAAAACGATAAGGGAGAGTAGTACATTACATTGGTAATAGACAGTTAGAAAAATGCTATTAGATTACATCATTCCTGGCATTCCACCACCCATTGGAGGCATTCCACCACCAGCAGGAGCATCTTCTTTAATATCTACTAAAGCACACTCTGTAGTTAAAATCATACCAGCAACAGAAGCTGCATTTTCTAAAGCAACACGAGTTACTTTTTTAGGATCGATGATACCTGCTTCTAGCATATCTACATAAGCATCAGATTTTGCATCGTAACCAAAGTCTTTTTTACCTTCTAATACTTTGTTGATTACTACAGAACCTTCTCCACCAGCATTTTCTACAATAGTTCTTAATGGCGATTCGATTGCTTTGTTTACAATCTGTACTCCTGTAGTTTCATCTAGGTTTTCAGTAACCAAAGATTCTAATACTTTTTTAGCACGTACTAAAGCAACACCACCACCAGCAACAATACCTTCTTCAACTGCAGCTCTTGTAGCGTGTAAAGCATCATCAACTCTGTCTTTCTTTTCTTTCATTTCTACTTCAGAAGCAGCACCAACATATAAAACTGCAACACCACCAGCTAATTTAGCCAAACGTTCTTGTAGTTTTTCTTTATCGTAATCAGAAGTAGTAGTTTCTATTTGCGCTTTAATCTGGTTTACTCTTCCTTTAATCGCTTCTGCATCGCCTAAACCATTTACAATAGTTGTGTTATCTTTATCTATAGTGATGCTTTCTGCAGTACCTAATAAATCTAAAGTTGCATTTTCTAGAGAGAATCCTCTTTCTTCAGAAATCACAGTTCCACCAGTTAAAATTGCAATATCTTCTAACATTGCTTTTCTACGGTCTCCAAAACCAGGAGCTTTTACAGCAGCAATTTTTAAGCCACCACGTAATTTATTAACCACTAAAGTAGCTAAAGCTTGTCCATCTACATCTTCTGCAATAATTAATAAAGGTCTACCAGATTGAGAAACTGGTTCTAAAATTGGTAAAATTTCTTGTAGGTTAGAAATCTTTTTATCAAACAATAAAACATAAGGATTTTCTAAATCTGCAATCATTTTATCTGCATCAGTAACAAAGTAAGGCGATAAATACCCTCTATCAAATTGCATACCTTCTACAACATCTACATAAGTATCTGTACCTTTTGCTTCTTCTACTGTAATTACACCTTCTTTGCCAACTTTATCGAAAGCTGTTGCAATTAAGTCTCCAATAACAGCATCGTTATTTGCAGAAATTGAAGCTACTTGTTGAATTTTATCTGAAGAGTTACCAACTTTTTGAGTTTGGTTTTCTAAATCTGCTACAATTGCTTCAACAGCTTTGTCAATTCCTCTTTTTAAATCCATTGGATTTGCACCAGCTGCAACATTTTTTAAGCCTTCTTTTACAATTGCTTGCGCTAAAACAGTTGCAGTTGTTGTTCCATCACCAGCTAAATCGTTGGTTTTAGAAGCCACCTCTTTTACCATTTGAGCTCCCATGTTTTCAAGCTCATTCTCTAACTCTACTTCTTTCGCAACAGAAACACCATCTTTAGTTACTGTTGGTGCGCCAAAAGATTTAGAAATAATTACATTTCTTCCTTTTGGTCCTAAAGTTACTTTTACTGCATTTGCTAATGCATCAACTCCACGTTTTAAGCCATCTCTAGCTTCTATATCAAATTTTATATCTTTTGCCATTGTTTTATTTTAGCTTTTTGCCTCTAGCTTTTCGCTATTGGCTTAGTTAATTAATTATTTTAGTTGGCTAAAAGCGAAACGCTAATAGCAGTTAGCGAATTAAATAATCGCCAAAATATCAGATTCGCGCATCATTAAATAATCTACACCTTCTAATTTTAAATCAGTTCCACCATATTTTCCATATAAAACAGTGTCACCAACTTTTACAGTTAAAGGCTCGTCTTTTTTACCATTGCCAACTGCAACAACAGTTCCTTTTTGCGGTTTTTCTTTTGCATTATCTGGTATGATTAATCCAGAAGCGGTTTTTGTTTCTGCTGGAGCAGGTTCTACAAGAACTCTGTCTGCTAAAGGTTTAATGTTTAATCCCATTGTTTTATAAATTTTGATTTATTAAAATTATTTTTTATGCTAAATAGCTTTCAGAAATTGTGCCATTGCTTAAAAACTGACAATTTTACTTTGATTGATTTTATACTTGAATTTTGCCCATAAAAAAATGCCAACGTGTCATTTTCGTTGGCATTTTTAATATGTTTAAACTAAAACTTAGTTGATACTATCGTTTGTTATTGGTGTTGAGTTTTCAGCAGGAATTGTGGTTTCAACTCCGTCTAAAGTATTGTCTAAATTTACATTATTTGCTCCTTCTCTTGGAATAGCAAAATTTGCCAATAAAATTAAAGCAAACATTGCTATGGCTAAGGTCCAGGTTGTTCTGTCTAAAAAGTTATTGGTGTTTTGTACGCCACCTAAAGATTGTGCGCCTCCACCACCAAAAGAAGAAGATAAACCTCCACCTTTAGGGTTTTGAACCATTACTATTAAAATTAAAGCTACTGCTACTATTAAAATTAATATTAAAAATGCTGTATAACTCATTATTTATGTTTTTGTAAAATTTGTATTCTTTTAATTTGGTCTGCAAAGAAACCACTTTTTTCTGGATATTTCAAACTTAAAATTCTATATGCTTGAATAGCATTATCGTACTTTTTTTGCTCAAGATATACCTTAGCCAAAGTTTCTGTCATTAAAGACGAATCTTGCTTGTTTTTAGCGATAGCAATAGATACCGATTTGTCTTTTGAAAGCGGTTCTATTTTAGGGTTTGTTTTGATAAATTTTTCAATAATTTTTTCTTTTTTAGATATAGGGGGTTCTAAGGTTTCTTTTCTGATGATTGTTTTTTTTGCAGACAGTTGTAACCATTGATTAAATGAATAATTTTCTGATTTTACAAACGGAATAGGTTTGCCTATTGCCAATTGTTCTTCTGTGTTTTTAATAGGTTTAAAAGTTTCTTCTGGTTTTACAGCTTTATCTTCTAGAGGTGTTTTTGTTGGCTCTTTTTCCGAAATTTTACTTTGAATTTGTTGATGAATTTCTTTATCAGAATTTTCAAATTCTTTAGATGTAATAAAGTCAAATAAAACTGTTCTGTCTGTAGTATGGGCAGCAGTTATTTTTAATTCGTTATTGTATTTAAAGCTGTCCTGATTTTTTAATCCTTTTAAATACAAAGCTCTAGCTGACTGAAAATAGGGAAATTCATCAATAATAGTTTTTAACTCTGCAGTGTCTAATTGCTGAATTGGAGTTTTATTGGCTAATAAGTTGTTAAATCGCTCTAATTTCAATTTTTATAATTTTAAGAGTGTGTATTACTCTGTTAAGGGTTACCTGATTGTTACCATTTTGCTACTGATGCATTAAAAATATCTTGTGTCAATCGTTCTACAATTTCATCTAATGCGCTTTCAAGAACTCCTCCAGTTAACTGAGCATCTGCTGCAAAATCAGAGTAAAAAGAAAAGTTTTTTTCAAAATCATCTTTTTCTTCTAGTTTGTTGGTAAAACGAACGTTTACAGTAACTGTTAATCTATTTTGAGCTGCAGTTTGATCTGATGTTCCACTCATTGGTGTTACTCTGTATCCGGTAATTTCACCACTAAAATGCAAATCGCCATTAGAATTGGTAAGTGTTAAATTTGTTTGACGTGTAAATAAATCTTGCAAATCGTTTGTAAATCGTTGGGTTAAAGCAGGTTCTACAAGAGGTGCGTTGTTTGGGAAAAAATCAATTTGAATGGTTTTTGCATCTCCAGTATTTCCTCCAGTAAAGGAGTAAGCTCCACAACCGATTAAAGTGGTAATTATGATTAAGGATAAAATTATTTTTTTCATGAGTTTACATATTGTCAAAAAAAACCAAGGAAGAAAGTTACAGTGAATACTTTACTTATTTTAATTTACAAATCGTATTGTTTAATTTTTCGGTATAATGTGCGTTCAGAAATACCTAATTCTTTAGCAGCCAATTTACGTTTGTTGTTGTTTTTTTCTAAAGATTTTTTAATCATCTCGATTTCTTTGTCTTGCAAAGATAAAGATTCGTCTTCTTCAATGGTTTCAATGAAATCATATTCTTGCTCTTCTGATGTTTTTTGAGGGATGTTTAAAACCTCAATATCTAAATCTTCTAAGTCTTTGTTGTTGTATATTTTTTCTAAAAGTCTATGATTTTCTTCTTGAACTTCTTCTACATTTCCGGTTTTCATCAAATCTAAAGTCAATTTCTTTAAATCGTTGATATCATTTCGCATATCAAACAAAATCTTATACATAATATCACGTTCTGTAGAAAAATCATTGTCTTTTTTACCGCCAACAATGGCAGGTAAATTTCCATTATTATCGGGTAAATATTGCTTTAATTTTGTTGCAGAAACTATTCTATCTTCCTCTATAACAGATATTTGCTCTGCTAAATTTTTTAATTGACGAATATTGCCAGGAAATCGATAATTTAATAAAATGTTTACTGCATTTTCATCTAATCTGATAGAAGGCATTCTGTATTTTTGGGCAAAATCGGAAGCAAATTTTCGAAATAATAAATGAATATCTTCATTACGATCTCTCAAAGCTGGCAAGCTAATTTCTACCGTGCTTAATCTGTAATATAAATCTTCTCTAAATTTTTCTTTTTGAATAGCAGATCGCATATTTACATTGGTTGCTGCTACAATTCTAACGTTTGTTTTTAGTACTTTAGATGAACCTACTTTTATAAATTCTCCGTTTTCTAAAACACGCAGCAAACGTACTTGTGTGGTTAAAGGTAACTCACCAACTTCATCTAAAAAAATAGTTCCACCATCAGCAACTTCAAAATATCCTTTTCTATCTTGTGTAGCTCCTGTAAAAGCTCCTTTTTCGTGTCCAAATAACTCACTGTCTATAGTTCCTTCAGGAATTGCACCACAGTTAACCGCAATATATTTGGCGTGTTTTCTGTGCGATAAAGAATGTATAATTTTTGGAATACTTTCTTTACCAACACCACTTTCTCCTGTTACTAAAACAGAAATATCAGTAGGCGCAACTCTAACTGCTTTTTCTAAAGCTCTGTTTAATTGAATATCGTTACCAATAATTCCAAAACGTTGTTTTAATGCTTGTAAGTTTTCCATAAATAAGCCTCTTTTAATTTCCCCAAAGAGGAAAAATTTGCACATCCTCATCTTCCGAAAGGGAAGTAATTGTGAACGTCTTTTTTATTCCTTTGTCTTGTATTTTTTTTAATTTTTAAAACTCCAACCTAAATACCCCAATTTTCCACAAAGATTGGAGTTCCTCCCTTTTGGGGAGGTTAGGAGGGGCTTATTTAGTTGTTATCAGAATACCCAACAGCAGTTCCTTTTAAGGTTGCTGAGGTACAATCTTCTACTTTTACATTTACAAAATCTCCTAATTTATAATGTTCTTTAGGAAAAACGATTACTGTATTTTGTGTGTTTCTTCCTTTCCATTCATTAGGATTTTTCTTAGAAGTACCTTCTATTAAAACTTCTTCAATTTTGCCTAAATGTTGTTGTGTTCTATATAATGAGTGTTTTTGTTGTAAATCGATAACTTCTGTTAAACGACGTTTTTTTACAGCTGCAGGCACATCATCATCCATTTTTTTGCCAGCTAAAGTTCCTGGTCTTTCGGAATATGCAAACATAAATCCGAAATCGTATTTTACATACTCCATTAAATCTAAAGTGTCTTGATGATCTTGTTCTGTTTCTCCACAAAAACCAACAATCATATCTTGTGATAAAGCCATTTCTGGAATTATATTGTAAATATTATCAACCAACTCCATATATTCTTCTCGAGTATGTTGTCTGTTCATGGCTTTTAACATGGCATTACTTCCACTTTGTACAGGTAAGTGAATGTACTTGCAAATATTTTTGTGTTTGGCCATAGTGTGAATTACATCTAAACTCATATCTTGAGGGTTTGATGTAGAAAAACGGAAACGTGTTTTAGGAAATTTTGTAGCACACATATCTAACAGCTGAGCAAAATCTACAGCTGTTGCTTGCGCCATTTCAGAAGCTTTTTTAAAATCTTTCTTTAAACCACCTCCATACCAAAGAAAACTATCTACATTTTGACCTAAAAGCGTAATTTCTTTAAAGTTTTTATCAACCATAGATTGAATTTCTTCAAGAATACTTTTTGGGTCACGACTTCTTTCTCGTCCACGAGTAAAAGGTACTACACAGAATGTGCACATATTATCGCATCCTCTAGTTATAGAAACAAAAGCGGAAACTCCGTTAGAATTTAAACGCACAGGAGAAATGTCTCCATAGGTTTCTTCTTTAGATAAAATTACATTTACAGCATCTCTACCTTCATTTACTTCTTCTAATAAATTTGGGAGGTCTTTATAAGCATCTGGACCAACAACCAAATCAACAATTTTTTCTTCTTCTAAAAATTTTTCTTTCAAACGTTCAGCCATACAGCCTAAAACGCCTACTTTCATTTTTTTATTAACTTGTTTTACAGCATTGTATTTTTGTAATCTTTTACGAACTGTGGTTTCTGCTTTTTCGCGAATTGAGCAAGTGTTCACTAAGACCAAATCTGCCTCTTCTAAAACCTGAGTGGTGTTATAACCTTGCTTGTCTAAAATAGATGCAACAATTTCACTATCGTTCATATTCATTTGACAACCATAGCTTTCAATGAATAATTTTTTAGAATTTTCTTTTTTATTTTCGGTTACAAGTGCTTTACCTTGTCTTTTTTCGTCAATGATTTTTTCTACGTGTTCCATCTTTTAATTTGCCATTAAAGGGTGGGCAAAGATACAACCAAAAATGTATTTTTATGACAAATTGGCAGAAAAAATAATGTTGTAATAGTGTTAATTATCGATTGAAAATTCAATAAAAAATTTTTTTTCACAAAAAACTGACTACTTTTGTAGCTGATAATAGTACGTTTTTAAAGCGTTTTAGCGACAAAAAGAAATAAATGGCAAAGAATTTAGTAATAGTAGAGTCACCAGCAAAAGCAAAAACTATCGAAAAGTTTCTTGGAAAAGAATTTCAAGTAGAATCGAGTTATGGGCATATTGCAGACTTACCATCCAAAGAATTAGGTATTGATGTTGAAGGAGATTTTAGTCCTAAATATATTGTTTCGACAGATAAGAAACCTGTTGTTAAGAAATTAAAAACGTTAGCAAAGAAAGCAGATGTTGTTTGGTTAGCAAGTGATGAGGATCGAGAAGGAGAAGCAATTGCATGGCACTTAAAAGAGCAATTGGATTTAAAAGATGAAAATACTAAACGTATCGTATTTCATGAAATTACTAAAAAAGCCATTTTAAAAGCGGTCGAAAATCCTAGAGATATCGATTATAATATGGTGAATGCGCAGCAAGCACGTAGAGTTTTAGATCGTCTTGTAGGTTATGAATTATCTCCAGTTTTGTGGCGAAAAGTAAAAGGCGGTTTGTCTGCAGGTAGAGTGCAATCTGTGGCAGTACGATTAATAGTTGAACGAGAAAGAAGTATTTTAGAATTTAAGGCAGAAACACATTATAAGGTTGTTGCAGAGTTTTTAAACGATGAAGGAAAGAAGTTTAAAGCTACTATTCCTAAGAATTTCAATTCTAAAAAAGCGGCAGAAGATTTTTTAAAATCGTGTGCAAATGCAGATTTTTCTATTGCAGATTTAACAAAAAAACCAGCAAAAAAGTCGCCAGCAGCGCCATTTACAACATCAACATTACAGCAAGAAGCATCACGTAAATTAGGTTTTGCGGTTGGTAGAACCATGCAAGTTGCACAACGTTTATACGAAGCTGGTTTAATTACGTATATGAGAACAGATAGTGTAAATTTATCTGTTGATGCTAGAAACGAGGCAGAAGAAGAAATTACAAATTATTACGGAAAAGAATACAGCAAACAACGTGTTTTTAAGTCGAAAGCAAAAGGCGCTCAAGAAGCCCACGAAGCGATAAGACCAACAAACATGAAAATGCATTCCATTTCCACTGAATACGATCAAAATAGATTGTACGATTTAATTTGGAAAAGAACATTGGCTTCACAAATGAGTGATGCACAATTAGAAAGAACCAACGTAAAGATCGAAAACTCTAACAACGATAAAATTTTCACAGCAAATGGTGAAATGATAAAATTTGATGGTTTCTTAAAAGTGTATCTAGAAGGAACTGATAATGAAGAGGAAGAACAAGCAGGAATGCTGCCGAATTTAAAAATAAACGATAAATTATCTTACGCTTTTATCAATGCAACACAACGTTTTACAAGTCCACCTTATCGTTTTACAGAAGCATCTTTGGTAAAACAATTAGAAGAATTAGGTATTGGTCGTCCATCAACTTATGCACCCACAATTTCTACGGTTCAAAGACGTGGTTACATTGAAAAAGGCCAAGATGAAGGTAAAGAAAGAAACTACGAGCAACTAATTTTGGTTGATGGCATTGTAAAAAGCAAATCGTTAACCGAAAAAACAGGGGCTAATAAAAATAAATTAGTACCTACAGACATCGGTAATATTGTCAATGATTTTTTGGTAGCTAATTTTTCAAATATTTTAGATTTTGGTTTTACTGCTAAAGTAGAAAACTCTTTTGATGACATTTCTGAAGGTGATGAAAACTGGACAGAAATGATTAAAGAATTCTACAGTAAATTTCATGATAACGTAGAAGATGTTAAAGAAAATGCCGAAAGAGAAAGTGGAGAACGCATTTTAGGAAAACATCCACAGAGTGGAAAAACAGTTTTAGTGCGTTTGGGTAAATTTGGGCCAATTGCACAAATTGGTGCTCCAGAAGATGAAGAAAAGCAATTTGCAAGCTTAAATAAAGACCAACATTTAGGAACAATTACACTAGAAGAAGCATTAGAATTGTTTTTGTTGCCTAAAACTTTAGGTACTTACGAAGGCGAAGAAGTTATTGTTTCTAATGGACGTTTTGGACCTTATGTTAAGTTTGGCAAAATGTATGTTTCTTTAGATAAAGGAGAAAATCCTATGGAGGTAGATTTACCCAGAGCAGAAGAATTGATTGAAGCAAAAAAGAAAGCAGATGCTCCTATTTATCACTATGAAGATTTACCTGTGCAAAAAGGTGTTGGGCGTTTTGGGCCATTCTTAAAATGGAATGGTATGTTTATCAACGTAAATAAAAAATACGATTTTGATAACCTTTCAGATGATGATATTGTAACTTTAATTGAAGAAAAGAAACAAAAAGAAATTGATAAGGTAATCCATAATTGGGAAGATGTTGGGATAAAAGTAGAAAAGGCAAGATGGGGAAGATTCAACGTAATTAAAGGAAAAATAAAGGTAGAATTGCCAAAAACTACCAAAATAGAAAAACTGTCTAAAGAAGAGGCAGTAAAAATGATTGAAGCAAAAACGCCAAAGAAAAAAACAAGAAAAAGAAAAACCACTAAAAAGAAATAAAGATTTTTGGTATATTGCGTTTTCAAGTAAAAAAAATTGATGAATAAAGATTTCTTATCCCCTGTTAAAGAAACAGCTTTAGCAAAGCTGTTGCTGAGTTCTCCTTATTGTTTGGGGAACAGAATAAGAATTCATACCCAACAAGATGGTTTCCCAGAATTAGATCATGTTAAGTTAGCAATTTTTGGGGTTCAAGAAGATAGAAACTCAGAGAATAATTTTGGATGTGGTGAAAATTTACATTTTATCCGTACAAAACTGTACGAGTTGTTTCCAGGAAAATGGAATCTAGAAATTGCAGATTTAGGCAATGTGCTAAAAGGCGCTACAGTTGCAGACACGTATTTTGCGGTCTCAGAAGTAATTACTTCACTTGTAAAACAACAAATTATTCCTATTATTATTGGTGGTGGCCAAGATTTAACCTACGTAAATTATCGTGCTTACGATACTTTAGAACAAACGATAAACATTACAGCAGTAGACAGTCGTTTTGATTTGGGTAATTTAGATGATGAGCTTACATCTCAGTCCTATTTGAGTAAAATCATCATGCAAAAACCAAACAATTTATTCAATTATAGTAATGTAGGTTATCAAACGTATTTTAATGCCCAAGAAGAAATAAAGTTGTTTGATTCTTTATTTTTTGATACCTGTAGATTAGGCAAAGCTAAAGAATTAGAAAATATAGAGCCCGCTTTTAGAAATGCAGATATTGTGTCTATAGATTTAGGCGCTGTTAGGCAAAGTGAAGCACCAGCAAATAACAACGCATCACCCAATGGTTTCTATGGTGATGAAATTTGCGCCATTGCAAGATACGCAGGCATTAGTGATAAAGTATCCTCACTTGGTATTTACGAATACAACTACAAATACGATAATAATCATCAAACAGCAAGTTTAGTTGCTCAAATGATTTGGTATTTTATTGAAGGAGTAAACTTTAGAGTAAAAGATTATCCGTTTTCGGGCAAAGAAAATTATCAAAAGTTTACCGTAATTATGGAAGATGACGATTCGTTAGTATTTTATAAAAGCAATAAAACTGGAAGATGGTGGATGGAGATTAATATTTTATCAGATAATAAATACAAAAGACATGCGTTAATACCATGTACATATAAAGATTATAAAGATGCAACAAAGCAAATTATACCAGAAAGATGGTATAAAGCCATGCAAAAAATGATATAATTTACGAATTTAATAGAAATGAATGCTTAAAAATATAATTTCAACATTGTATCTTAGCAAAAAAAATAATAGGTTTACGAACTTTTAGTAAAGACAAAAATAAAATATGAAAAAAGCAGCCATATTTGCACTCTTAATAGCCGTTTTTTACAGTTGTGGTTCTAATGATAGAGGAGAATTAGTTGGTGTAAAGTCTAATAAAAAATGGTTTTCTGAAAAACCTTACGGAATGGCATTAATTCCAGGGGGCTCCTTTACCATGGGTAAACAAGACCAAGATATATTAGGTACGCTAAATACACCTACCAAAACTGTAACAGTAAGACCTTATTATATGGATGAAACTGAAATTACAAATAACGAATATAAAGAATTTGTATTTTGGGTCAGAGATTCTATTGTAAGAACAAGGTTAGCAGAGCAAGCAGAGTTTGCTTCTTTAGGAGCAGATGCTGGTGCAGAAGGCAACCGAAGAACATCAGGAATTCAAAATTATGCGTATAAAGATACTGTAGAAAACACGACACCTTATCAAAAATACATGTATGAAAATTACTATAGTTTTGATACCATACAACCATTAAATTGGGATGAAGATCTTATTTGGGAAAAAGATGAGTACCCAGACGTTGACTATGTAGAAGTTATGGATTCTTTGTACATAAGCAGAGAAGAAGCTGTAGACGGAATTAGAACTTTTAATACCAAATATTTAAACTATAAATATTCTTGGTTTGATAGAGATAATGCAGCAAGAAAAGGTGGGAATCGAAAAGACTTTGTAGAAACTGAAGTTTTAAATATTTACCCAGATACTACAGTTTGGGTTAAAGATTTTAATTATTCATATAATGACCCAATGCACCAAGATTATTTTTATCATCAATCTTATGGAGATTACCCAGTAGTTGGGGTTACTTGGGAACAAGCAAATGCTTTTTGTAATTGGAGAACAAAAAAGAAAAATGATTATTTAAGAGGTAAAAAAGGGTCTAGCTTAGTCCCAGATTTTAGATTACCAACAGAAGCAGAATGGGAATATGCTGCAAGAGGTGGCTTAGAATTTGCAACTTATCCTTGGGGAACAGGGAGTACCACAAGTGATAGAGGTTGTTTCTTAGCAAATTTCAAACCCGTAAGAGGTAATTACGCTGTTGATGGTGCATTATACACAGTTGAAGCAAAATCGTTCAATGCAAATGATTACGGTTTGTATAACATGGCAGGTAATGTTTCTGAGTGGACAAATACGGCTTACAACTTATCTTCTTACTACATGGCATCTACAATGAATCCGAATGTAGAGGATCGAAAAAATAAAAGAAAAATCATAAGAGGTGGTTCTTGGAAAGACGTTGCATATTATTTAGAAGTAGGCTCAAGAGATTATGAATATGCTGATACTGCAAGAAGCTATATAGGGTTTAGAACTGTCCAAAATTATTTAGGTACAACAAACAAATAAAAATTAAAAAGAAAATAAGAATTAAAAAAAAAGAAAATGGCACAATCAAGAGGTTACAAAAAAACAATGAATTTCGTTTACGGAATGGGAGCTGCAGTAGTAATTGTAGGAGCATTATTTAAAATTCAACATATATCTATAGGACCAATAACAGGAGGTGTAATGCTTACCATAGGATTATTGGTTGAAGCAGCTGTATTCGCAATTTCTGCTTTTGATGCGCCAGAGGATGAGTTTGATTGGTCTAAGGTTTACCCTGAATTAAATGATGATGGTTTTGTTGCTGAAAAGGAAGAAAAGGCAAGCGCAGAAGGTTTGTTGTCTAAAAAATTAGATAACTTGTTACAAGAAGCCAAAATTGATTCAGCTTTAATGGATAGTTTAGGAAACAGTATGAAGAATTTTCAAAATGCAGCAGAAGGCTTGTCATCCGCATCAGAATCTGTAGCTTCTACGAATAAATACAATGAACAAGTTTCTTTAGCAGCTGCACAAATGGAATCTTTAAATAGTTTGTATAAAGTACAGGTAGAAAATACTACGAAACAAGCCAGTTTAAATTCAGAGGTTGTAGAGAATACTCAAAAATTAAAAGAACAGATGGATTCTTTAGCAAAAAACCTATCTTCATTAAATGGAGTTTATGGAGGTATGCTTTCTGCAATGTCTACCAAATAATTAATTAGTTCAATGAAATTGTATAACAAGAAAAACTAATTACTATGGCAGGAGGAAAAATGTCTGCAAGACAAAAAATGATAAACTTAATGTACCTTGTATTTATTGCAATGTTGGCAATGAATATGAGTAAAGAAGTATTATCTGCTTTTGGCTTCATGAACGAAAAACTAACAGAAAATAACATTTCTACAATAGAAAAGAATAAAGAAGCCTATGCTAATTTAGCAACAAAGGCATCAGAACAAACGGCCAAGTTTGGAGAATTAAACAAACAAGCAAAACAAATACAAAAATACTCAGATGATTTCTACACCTATTTAGGTGATCTAAAAACTAAAATGACTTCAGATATCGAAGATAAAACAGATTATGAGTCAATGGATAAAACAGAGTTTTTAGACGTTTATTTTTTTAAAGGTGATGGATATACTGAAAATGGTCAAGAATTCTTAGACAAAATCAACAACTACAGAACTAACGTAACCAAAGTTTTAGGAGAGAATAGCAAGTTTACACCAATTTTAAACGATAGATTTTCTACAGACCCCGTTAAAAATAGCAAAACAGGAAAAACAGTAGAATGGTTAAAAGCAAGATACGAAGGTTTTCCATTAGTAGCTTCTTTAACAAGTTTAACACAAATGCAAGCTGACGTTAGAAATACTGAAGCTGATATTGTGAGTTCTTTATTAGGTGGAAAATTAGAAGAATCTTTATCACTTAATAATTATAAAGGTATTGTTGCGTTAGATAAGAACGCATATTTTGCAGGCGAAAAAGTGAGTGGTAAAATCGTTTTAGGACGTTACGATGCCACTATGATTCCAGATAATGTAATATTAAATGGTAGAGATTACAAAAAAATAGAATCAGGTCAAGTTATTATAGATATGCCTGCTGGTAATGTGGGGAGTCATGATATAAAGGGTAAGATTACTTTTACTCAAAATGGAGAACCAGTTGAAGTACCCTTTGAAAGTTCATACTCTGTTATCCCAGAACCAAGTAATGCTGTGGTTTCTGCGGACAAGATGAATGTGGTATACAGAAGTTTAGATAACCCGATTTCTGTTTCTTTACCTGGTGTAGGTGATAATAATTTAAAAGTTTCAGCTTCTGGAGGTTCACTTTCAGGAAGTAGAGGAAAATACATTTTAAAACCTGGTGCAGGTAAAGTTGCAACTATTAATGTAAGTGCTAAATTAAGTAGTGGTAAAACTGTAAATTCTAAAGCAACTTTTAGAATTAAAGATTTACCAGCTGCAGTAGGGCTTGTTCGTAATCAATCAGGTACTGTTAAAATGCCAAAATCAGGTTTAGCGAATTCACCAATTACCGCTGGTTATGAAGATTTTGACTTCGACTTAAAAGTAAAAGTAACAGGCTTTAAAATCAAAATACCTGGTCAGCTAACTATTATTGTAAACGGAGATAGGTTAACAGCTGCAGCAAAGCAGAAATTATCTAGAGCCAGAAGAGGAGATCAAATTAATATTTATGATATTAAAGCAACTGCTAATGGTGTGCCTCTTAAAAAGGTATTTCCTGTAAACATAGAGTTAACAAATTAACATAAAAAAATTAATGATGTATAAAAATTGTTTCATATTATTTTTCACCCTTTTTACAGCTTTAGCAAGTGGGCAATCCAATATGCTAAACTGGAAAAATCCTGAAGATATTGGTAAAAAAAATGAACAACAACTTTTAGCAGACAATGATGGCCCAATTCCCTATGGATATGTAGATGATAGAGATATTATGTGGTCTAAAGTGGTTTGGGAGTTTGTAGATTTAAATCAAAAAATAAATTTACCCTATTATTTTCCTATTGATACATTAAATATTTCTCCAGATAGAAGGTCTTTGTTTGATACACTTGTAAAAGGAATCAGACAAGGTAAAATAGAAAATGCATATACAGATTCTTTTTTTACATCTAAGATAACTCAAGAAGAAATAGAATCTCGTTTAGTAAACGTACGTGAAGAAAACGGATACACAGATACGTATACATTACAAGCGCAAGATATAGGAGGTTATATGCTAAAAGGAATGTGGTATTTTGATAAACGTCAAGGTGAAATGAAATACAGATTGCTAGCCTTAGCGCCAATGGGAAAAGATGTGCAATCATTTGGAGTAGAAGGCGTAGAGGATGAAAGCTTATACGAATTGTTTTGGATATTTTTCCCATCTGCAAGACAAGTGTTGCACGATTCTAAAGTGTTTAATCCAAAGAATGCATCTCATCCTATCTCTTACGATCATCTGTTAAACGCTAGAAGATTCAGTTCTGTTATTGTAAGAGAAGAAAATATTTACGGAAACAGGTCCATTTCAGATTATGTTCGTGGTAATTCGTTATTTCAGTTGTTAGAAGCTGATAAAATCAAAGAAGATATCAGAAATAGAGAAATTGATATGTGGAATTATTAAGTTTTTGCAATGTAAAAACTTATGCTGAACTTGTTTCAGCATCTAAAAGTTAAAGCAAATTTTTTAGATATTGAGCGCTTGTATTTGCAAGCGCTTTTTTATTTTTACAAAGTGAAAGTAGATTATATAATTGTAGGTTTAGGTTTAGCAGGTTTAGCATTTGCAGAAGAACTGATTCAGGAAAATAAAAGTTTTTTAGTTTTCGAAGATGACTCTCAAACATCATCTTTAGTAGCTGGTGGTGTTTACAATCCTGTAATTTTAAAACGATTTACACCAGTTTGGAATGCCAAACAACAATTAGAAATAGCAATGCCATTTTATGAAAGATTAGAAAAAAAATTTCAAACTCAGTTTGATCAAAAATTCATCATCAAAAAAGCATTCAAATCTGTAGAAGATCAGAATAATTGGTTTGCTGCTTCAGATATACCTTTATTAGTTGACTATATAGACCCAGAAATAGATCATCAAAATAAAACAGGTGTTTTTGGAGATTTTGGTTTTGGAAATGTAAATCATGCAGGAAGAATAGACACCAAAAAGTTAGTGAACTTTTATAGAGATTACCTAAAAGAAGAAGGTAAAATACATTTTGAGCAATTCGAACATCAAAAATTAAAAATAAACGACCTACAATTAGAGTATAAAGGAATAATTACAAACACAATTGTTTTTTGTGAAGGCTTTGGAATGAAACAAAACTTATTCTTTAATTATTTGCCTTTAAATGAAGTAAAAGGTGAACTAATAACTATTCATGCACCAAATTTAAATATTAATTTTTTATTAAAATCTACCTTGTTTGTATTGCCTTTAGGAAATCATGTTTATAAGGTTGGTGCTACTTTTAATTGGAAAGATAAAACATCAAAACCATCCGAAGAAGGTAAAAGTGAATTGGTTGAAAAGCTTA
The DNA here is from genome assembly GCF_054584775.1 of Polaribacter litoreus. Taxonomy (NCBI): domain Bacteria; kingdom Pseudomonadati; phylum Bacteroidota; class Flavobacteriia; order Flavobacteriales; family Flavobacteriaceae; genus Polaribacter; species Polaribacter litoreus. The sequence continues at coordinate 177,540 of NZ_JBTLRD010000004.1, forward strand.
AAAAAGTTATCGATGTTCCGTATAAAATTATGAGTCAAACTGCTGGTGTTAGACCAACTATAAGAGATAGAAGACCATTAATAGGTAAACATCCAGCATATCCAAACTTAGCAATTTTAAACGGTTTAGGAACAAGAGGTGTAATGATTGCACCTACTGTTGCCAAACAGCTGTTTCATCATTTAGAAAAAGGAGAGGAGTTAGATCCAGTTACAGACATTCAAAGATTTGAGTAGTTGTAACCGGCAATTTATAACGTCTAAGATTATTCTTTTTCTTTATAATTCACAAACATATTAATCCAAAGAATTCGAGATAAACGCAAGTTTATTGGAGCTAAAACCACCAAAGCTACAATCACAGATAAAAAAGATTGCAATAAATCAAAATCTAAAAATAGTTTTGTAATTACAAAAACGGCAATAGAAATGGCAACTGTAATTCCGTAATTTACATACATAGCTCCATAAAAAAATGAAGGTTCCATCATATATTTTAAATTACAATTTGGGCAATTATCGTGTAATTTTGTAACTTTTGATGGATGAAAAGTAAAAGAATATTTAAAGAAATCTCCTTTATGACATTTAGGGCATTTACCATTTGCAATACTATATAATTTTGTGCCTTTTTTAAACATCATAACTTTAAATTTTATCTACTTTTGCAAAGGTAAATTTTTTACCAATCTAATTAAGTAACAATTATTACAATTCATGTTAAACGTTCATAATTTAACAGTTTCATTTATGGGAACTGATTTGTTTTCTGGCATAACTTTTAAATTAAATAAAGGAGATAGAATCGGTTTAATTGGTAAAAACGGAGCAGGAAAATCGACTTTATTAAAAGTGCTTTCTAAAGATATAGAAAGTAGTGGAGGCACAATGGCGTTTGATAAAGATGTACAAATTGGCTTTTTAAGACAAGACATCGATTTTGTAGAAGGTAGAACTATTTTAGAAGAAGCCTACCAAGCTTTCGAAGAAATTAAAAAAATTGAGTTAGAATTAGAAGATATTAATAATCAGTTAACAACTAGAACAGATTATGAAAGCGATTCTTACACGCAATTAATACAAGATTTAACAGACAAACAAGAACGTTACGAACTTTTAGGAGGATACAATTACCAAGGTGATACAGAGAAAATTTTACAGGGTTTAGGTTTTCAAAGAGAAGATTTTAATAAACTTACTGATACTTTTTCTGGTGGATGGAGAATGCGTATAGAATTGGCCAAATTGCTTTTACAGAATAATGATATTTTGTTGTTAGATGAGCCAACCAACCACTTAGATATTGAATCGATCATTTGGTTAGAGAATTTTTTAAAAGGATATTCTGGAGCTATTGTTCTGGTTTCGCACGATAAAATGTTTTTAGATAACGTAACCAACAGAACTATAGAAATTTCTTTAGGACAGATTTACGATTATAAAAAACCATACACTCAGTTTTTAGCATTACGAGCAGAAATTAAAGAAAAACAATTGCAAGCTCAGAAAAATCAAGAAAAAGAAATTAAGCAAAAACAACAACTGATTAATAAGTTTAAGGCTAAAGCTAGTAAAGCTTCTATGGCGCAATCTTTAATGAAACAGTTAGATAAAGTTGAGCTTATAGAAGTAGATCAAGATGATAATGCAGCAATGAATGTACGTTTTGCCATTTCTAAAGAGCCTGGAAAAATTATTATTGAGGCAGAAAATTTATCGAAAAGCTATGGAGATAAACATGTTTTAGAAGGTGTAGATTTATTAATAGAAAGAAATAGTAAAATTGCTTTTGTTGGTCAAAATGGACAAGGAAAATCAACTTTAGCTAAAATGATGGTTGGCGAAATTCCGTTTGAAGGGCATTTAAAACTCGGTCATAATGTAGAAGTTGGGTATTTTGCACAAAATCAATCAGAATATTTACCACCAGAAAAAACAGTGTTAGAAATTATGGAAGATGCTGCAACAGACTCTAACAGAATGCGAGTTAGAGATATGTTAGGTTCTTTCTTATTTGGTGGAGATGCAGTAGATAAAAAAGCCAAAGTGCTTTCTGGAGGTGAAAGAAACAGGTTAGCTTTATGTAAATTATTATTACAACCTTTCAATGTTTTAATAATGGATGAGCCAACAAACCACTTAGATATTGCCTCTAAAACTGTTTTAAAAGAAGCGTTGAATAATTTTAATGGTACTTTAATTGTGGTTTCTCACGACAGAGAATTTTTACAAGGATTAACAAGTACTGTTTACGGATTTAAAGACAAAGAAATTAAAGAATATTTAGGTGATATTGATTATTTCTTAGAGCAGCACAAAATGGAAAGTTTGCGTGAAGCTGAAAAGAAAACTGTAGTTAAAGTAGAAAAAGATACTTCTAAAAACGAAGCCTTTCAATTGTCTAGAGAGCAAGAAAAGGAGTTGAAAAAGCTAAATAATAAGCTTTCTAAAATAGAAACTGAAATTGCAGATTTAGAAAGTGAAATTGAAAAACTTGACTTAGAATTGGCAAATAATTACGATGAAGTTTCTGCAAGACCTAATTTCTTTAAAAACTACAAAGCTAAAAAAGCCAAAGTAGATACTTTAATGGAAGATTGGGAAAAGGTAGAAGAGCAGATTTCTAAGTTTTCTTAATAATTGGTAAGTAAGTTCATCTTTGGAAATTAAAAAATGGATTTTGATAAACGTTATATTTCCGAAAACCAAAACATAAACCTTCCAATTTTGGAAGAAAAAAAGATTGAACTCTGTATTAAAAGAGAAGATCTAATTCATCCTTTTGTTTCTGGTAATAAATTCAGAAAATTAAAGTACAATCTACAACAAGCAAAACAGCAACAAAAAGAGACTTTGCTTACTTTTGGTGGGGCGTTTTCTAATCATATTGTGGCAACAGCTGTTGCTGGTCATTTGTCTAGTTTTAAAACCATTGGTGTTATTAGGGGTGATGAATTAGGCGAAAATTTAGAAAAAACCTTAGCTTCAAATTCAACTTTAAAAGAGGCGCACAAAAACGGAATGACCTTTGAGTTTGTTTCTAGAGCTCATTATAGACATAAATCTGATGACGATTTTATAAATCAACTTAAAGAAAAATTTGGAGATTTTTATTTAATTCCTGAAGGAGGTACAAATGAATTTGCCATAAAAGGTTGCGAAGAAATTTTAACAGCAGATGATTCTAAATTCGATTATATTTGTTCTGCAGTTGGCACAGGTGGTACAATTTCTGGTTTAATTAATGCTTCTAAACAGCATCAACAGGTAATTGGTTTTCCTGCGTTAAAAGGAAATTTTTTAGCAAATGACATCAATTCGTTTGTCAGTAAAAAGAATTGGCATTTACAAACCAATTATCATTTTGGTGGTTATGCTAAATATAATGATGAGTTAATTCAATGCATCAACAATTTTAAACAGAAAACGAATATTTTATTAGATCCTATTTATACAGGTAAAATGGTTTTTGGTATCTTAGATTTGGTTCAAAAAAATTACTTTAAACCAGGAACAAAAATTTTAGCAATTCATACTGGAGGAATTCAAGGCATTGCAGGTTTTAATCAAAAATTAAAAAGAAAAGGACAACAAATAATACAATAGATATGAAATTTAGGATTTTACTTTTTTTAAGCTCAATTTTGTTTTTTGCCAGCTGTGGTTCTAAAAAAAAGGTGGTTAATAAAAAAAATCCTGGAGTTGTAATTGTAGAGCCTAAACCAATTGAGTTGCCTTCTGTAAACGAAAAAGAATTAACCAGAGAATTAAAAAAGAAGAATCCGTCTTTAGACAAATATACCCTTGCTTATATTAGAAAATATGCGCCAATTGCAGTAAAAGAAATGCACGAATATAAAATACCTGCAAGCATTACATTAGCACAAGGAATTTTAGAATCTTCAAGAGGCAGAAGCGAATTGGCTTTAAAATCGAACAATCATTTTGGTATAAAATGCCACACAGGTTGGACAGGCGAACGTGTATATCATGATGATGATGAAAAAGGAGAATGTTTTAGAAAATACGTTTATCCAGAAACTTCTTACAACGATCATTCTTTATTTTTAACCCAAAGAAGACGTTATGCTTTCTTGTTTGATTACAATATAAAAAACTATAAAAAATGGGCTTATGGCTTACGAAAAGCGGGTTATGCCACAGATAAAAAATATCCTGCCAAGTTGTTAAAGATTATAAAAGATTATAAATTATATGAATTTGATGATGTTAAAAAAGGCAAATACACCAAAGAAGTTAAAAAACTAAACGAAGGTAAAACTTTTAAAAAACCGGTTGTAATAAAAAAAACAAAAGAGAATATGTATCAAGTTAGAAAAGGAGATACTTTGTATTCTATTAGCAGAAAATTTGGAATTACCGTAGATTTTTTAAAGAAAATAAACAGCTTAACAGACAATACCATTTCTATAGGTCAGCAATTATTGGTAAAATAATTAAGCCCAATTTCCTCTAAAGAAAATTGGGCTGGGTATAATAAACCAATCAACCAAATCAGTTTCTTTTAATCTCTTTTTTCTCTTGCCATTCTGCGTTCTTTCATGCCTTTTTTGTTTTTCTTCATTTTTCCTCTCATTTTTCTACCTTTATTCATTTTTTCAAACTTTTCAAATTGCTCTTTGTTTAAAATTTCTTTCATACTATTTTTAAAAGCAATTTGATTATCTAAACGTTTGCTTTGCATTGCGTATATTTCATCAGCAGTAGGCTTAGTTTCATTTTTTCTCATTTCTTTACGCTTTTCCATAGCTGCCTTTCTCTTTTCTGCTTGAGTTTTTAATAAAGGTGCAATTTCATTTTGTTGCTTTGTAGATAAATCTAAAGCTAATGTCATTTTTTTAACAGCCAATTCTGTATGTTGTTCAACTGTTAATTGTGGTCTTTTATGCCCCTTTTTTTGCTGTGCTTGAGTTGTTAAAGTAAAAACGAATACTAGAACTAAAATACTTACTACTTTTTTCATGATGTCTTTGTTATTATTTAATTAATATGCTTCTTTGACATCAAAAAAAATAAAAGGTTTAAATTTGTGTATTAATTTAACAACGGTTTAACAATTTACAGATTATGAAAAAAGTGATTATTCTATTTTATTTTTTATCATTTTTAACAAAGGCTCAAGAGCCAGTTACTGTAGATTTAAGTAACCCAAAATCAACAGTATACACGCATATTTATTTTCTACAAGAAGACACTTACCAGCCTGAAAAAGCAGCAAAAACTATTCACGGTTTGGTGGCTGAGGAGGCTATAGAAAAAGCCATTAAAATTAAAAAAGTTTTAGATGGTAAAGGTTTGTATATCGATTTTAATAGAATACCAACAAACACAAATCATAAAGATTCTATTGGGTATACTTCTTATCATAAATATGTTTTATTTCCTCAAAGGATGCCAAAAATTTATGTAGAAAAGATTGAAAACAACTGGTATTATTCTGCAGAAACCATAGCAAGTATAGATGAACTATATAAAGAAGTTTTTCCTTGGTATGTTGATAAATTACAGAATATTATTCCAGTTTCGGGTCATAAAAAAGTTTTTGGTATAGAACTCTGGCAATTTGTGGCTGTTATTATTTTGTTAGTTCTTTCTCTTTTAATTTTCATAATTTTCAAAAAAATTGCATTTGCCATATTACAGCGAATTCAACATTATATTACCAAAAGTAATAACACAAATATTGAGGTTAAAACAGTGTTAAAAAAATTAGCACACCCCATGAGTCTTTTAATTTCTTTAAAATTTATAGATATTATTTTTCCTTCGCTTCAGTTTACATTGGCAATAAATAAATGGGTCTTTTTGGCCATAAATATTGCAGAAACGGTTTTTTGGATTTATGTTTTCTTAAAATTGGTAAAGGTAATTATGCAAATTTATAAAGAAATAACAGAAAAAACTCATAGTAAATTAGATGACCAATTGGTGCCTATTTTAAACAATTTGTTAACAGGTGTTGTAGTTATTTTTGGTTTCTTTAAAGTGTTGCAATTGTTTGGTGTAGATACTACAACCATGTTAGCTGGTGCAACTATTGGAGGTTTGGCATTTGCATTAGCATCTCAAGATACCGTAAAAAACTTTATTGGCACTGTTGCTATTTTTTTAGATAAACCGTTTCATATAGGAGATTGGATTAGTGCAGGTGAAGTAACAGGTACAGTAGAAGAAGTTGGTTTTAGGTCTACTAGAGTGAGAGCTGCAGATACTACAGTTTTTCAAATTCCGAATAGTAAATTATCAGAAATGGTAATTAACAATAGTGGTTTACGTTTGTATAGACGTTATAACACAAACTTGGGTTTACGTTACGATACACCACCAGAATTAATTGAAGCTTTCGTAAACGGAGTTCGAATAATTATTAAAGAACATCCAGAAACAAAGTCAGATTCTTATAACGTAGAATTTACAGGTTTTGGAGATTCTGCGTTATTAATTATGATGAATGTGTATTTTAAAAGTTTGGCTTGGGGTACAGAACAATCTTCTAAGCATAGATTACACATGGCTATTATAAAATTAGCCGCAGAATTAGGTGTAGAATTTGCATTTCCGTCTACAACAGTTACTATTGAGCAATTTGCAGGCAATGAAAATTTATTACCAAAGTATAACACAAATAAAGAACAAATCAATAAATCGATAGATAAAGTGCTTACCGCTTTTAGAAATGATGCTCCACCAGAAAATACACCAGAAAGTTAATGAAACGTTTCTTAAAATATGTTTTACGTTTTTTAGTGGTTTGCATAATCGCTTTTGTAGGATTCTTTTTTTGGGCATCGTCTTCTACTTTAGATAAGAGCGAATATGCTAAATTGATAAAAGAGAATCCGTTAGAAATGCCTAAAAACGATTCAATTTTTAGCATTGTCACTTATAATATTGGGTATTTAAGTGGAATGACGAATAACTTACCGATTGAAAAATCAACATCGTTATTTGATATTAATTTACAAAAAGTAAAATTAGAACTACAAAAACTACAACCTGATATTATTGCTTTTCAAGAGATTGATTACGATGCGTCAAGAAGTTACCACATCAATCAAGAAAAAGAAATAGCTAGCTTAGGTTATGGTTTTACAGCAAGAGCTATCAATTGGGATGAGCAATACATACCTTTTCCTTATTGGCCTTTTAGTATGCATTTTGGTAAAGTGGTTTCAGGGCAATCTGTACTCAGTAAATACCCTTTAAAAGAGCATCAAAGAGTGGTTTTACAAAGAGTTGCTGACGCTTCTTTTTATAGAGATGTTTTTTATTTAGAACGTTTGGCACAAGTGGTTAAAGTTAATTTTCAAGATGAAGAAGTTGTGCTAATAAATGTACATTTAGAAGCGTTTGATAAGGCAACCAGAGCACATCAATTTAAAGAAGTTTTAACAATTTTTAATCGATATAAAAACGATTTTCCAACCATTTTATTAGGCGATTTTAACTCAAAAGCTAGAGATAAAGAGGCTGTAATTCAAAAATTATTGTCTATGAAAGGCGTTGGTAATGCCGCTTTTAATGCTGATAATATTGCCAATACATTTGATTCAAAATCTCCTTTTGAGCGTATTGATTATATATTTTATACAAAAAATTCAATTGAATATATTTCGGGTAAAGTTTTGAATGAATTTGAGCAAGCATCAGATCATTTACCTGTTTTAATGGATTTTAAATTAAAGTAAAATTTAAAACTAAAAAAAGTCACATCGTTTTTTTGATGTGACTTTTTGTAAGTTTTATAGTTTTATGTTAAATTTATTTTGGGTCTAAAGCCATGTCAATTCTAGCTAAAACATCTTGTAAGTGATAACGAGAAGTTGTGTTTGAAGCTCTAGAAGCTGCGGATCTAACATCTCTTTTCAATCTATTTAATTCTCCTCTTGCAAAAGATTTGATATCCGATTGACTAACAGTTACAGATGGTCTTCCAAAACGACCTCTTTGATCTTCAGCTTCGTTTAGTAAATAACTTAAACGCTCTATATGTGCTTTTTGTAGGTTTCTTCTATAGGTATCAATACTTTTTCCATTATACAATTCAGACCATACACCTCTGCGTAGATCATAAAACATGGTAACTAATGAATAAGCTTTGCTTCCATTAAGTGTTTCATTTTCTATCATTCTAGACATACGTGAAGTACTCAAAACATTGTTTAAAGTTCTAACTTGTAAAGCTCTAATGCTTTCTACAATACCACTTGACTGAAATTTAGCAAACATATCTTTATTCAACATCCAAGTTGGAGTTTTAAATAATTCGTTTATTACAAATTGTAAAGACTCTCTTTGCTTAGATTTATCTACATGTGTATAAACAGCTCCTTCTTGGTCAGCAGTTTTGTAGTATTCGTAAATACCACCCACATTGGAAGAAACGTGCCCCATATATCTGTTAAATTGACCGACAACTTGCCCAAACATGGTTTGCATTTCGTCATAAGTTTCTCCATCTTTGGTTGTCCATTTTTCTAGATTAGGTAAAATTCTTTTTAAATTTTTGATACCATACATACTTGCTTTTACAGCATCATCACCTAAATCTTCGGTTTGTGAACTTGGATCTATTACACCTCTTTGTTGACGTCCAAAACGATACATTGGGTCTCCTGCTTTATCTAAAATCCATTGATTTAAAATAGGCTTCTCTTCTTTAGCAGTTTTTTCTAAGATAGGTCTATATCCCCAGTTGATTGCATATTTATCATAAGGGCCAATATTCGGCATTAGTGCAACACCTTTATCTTCTGGTTGAGCTACATAATTAAAACGAGCATAATCCATAATAGATGGTGCTGTACCATATTTTTGTGTAAAACTTGCAGAACGTAAAGAATCTACAGGATAGGCAACAGAACTTCCCATGTTGTGTGGTAAACCCAGTGTATGACCCACTTCGTGAGACGATACAAAACGAATTAAACGCCCCATAACTTCTTCTTTAAACTCAGTTTTTTGAGCATCAGGATTTATTGCTGCAGTTTGAATAAAGAACCAGTTGCGTAATAAACTCATTACATTATGATACCAACCTATATCTGATTCTAAAATTTCTCCAGATCTAGGATCGCTTACATGAGGCCCGTATGCATTTTGAATGTCTGAAGCAAAATAACGAATTACTGAATAACGCGCATCTTCTGGAGACCAATCTGGATCTTCTTCTTTAGTTGGCGCATCTTTTGCTACAATAGCGTTTTTAAAACCTGCTGCTTCAAAAGCAATCTGCCAATCGTTAACACCTTGTTTTAGATACTTTCTCCATTTCATTGGTGTAGCAGGATCTATATAATAAACAATCTGTTTTTTAGGTTCTACTAATTCACCTCGTTTAAATTTTTCAATATCTTCATCTTTTACCTCTAATCTCCATCTATCTAAATATCTTACAGTTTTAGCCTTTTGAGCATCTAAACCGTAATCTAATTGTCCTCTTGCAAACCAGCCGACTCTTTCGTCAAAATAACGTCTTTTCATAGGTTCTTTAGGTAGTAAAATCATAGAGTTACTCATTTCTAGAGTTATAGAACCAACAGCACTATTTGATGGTGCTTTACTTGCAAAATAGGTTTTTACATGTCTTAATTCGATGTTTGTTGGGTAACTACTTACTCTTTCTATATAAGAACGTGTTTTGTCTAAACGTGTAACTCTATAAGCTGTTCTCGATCTTTGATCAAGTCCCATTGGTTTTACATCTTCAGAAAGCAGTTTTGTAGCATCAATAACTACGCCTGTGGTGTCTTTATTAAAAGCTTTAATTGGAAAAGAGTATAAAATAGGTTCAAAATTAGAATTTACTACGGCTTGATGAATAGGTAGTATAGTATCTGCAGAGATTCGATGAGAAACTATTCTTAGTAAAATATTCTTCCCTTTACGTTGCCATCGTAACACTTGATTGTTGGTGTTTTCTCCACCATAACCAATATTGGTTGCAGTTTTAGCAATTCTAGTAACCATTAACATTTCTCTTTCTAAAAGAGAGTCTGGTATCTCAAAAAGATAGCTATTATCTTTTGTGTGTACTTTAAACAAGCCATCATCTGTTTTGTGTTCTTTGGTAACTACTTTACCATAAGGCTGAATAGCATCTTTTTTAGGTTTTGGCTTAGGCTTTGTAGCCGATTTTTTTGGTTGTTCTTTTTTTTTCTTTTTAAAAATTTGTGCTTGTGCATCTAAAGAAAAACCAAAAATAAGAGCAACAATAAAAAGTTGCGAGAATATTTTTTTTGTCATAATAAATGTGATTTGAATTGTTTTCGAAATTACGGAATCTCTAAAAGGTCAAACCTTAAATTTTTGTTAAAGAGATGTGTTTTTTTATTATGGCAAATAGTTACTTGTTTTATGCTATAGATTTATTATTGGTAGGTTTTAATTTTTAAGGTTTGCATTGTTTCTGTACCCGCTTTTTTCTTGATACCAATCTGCTTTTGTACTACCACCAGAAGTTGCCCAATCTGCAAAGAAGTTGTAAGCATCAGTTATAACAACACTTTCTTTTGGTGCTTTGTAACTTCCGTTAATATTCATTGCCCAAGGAAAACCTTGTGTTGTTTTAAAATTACCATCACTATCTCTTACTGTTGGTCCTTCTTCAATAGAAGTAGTTGTTGGGTAATATGTTGTTGGTTTATTAGGCAAGTGCACTTCTTTTGTTCGATCTTTATTTATAATTAAAAAAGGATTAAAAGGCGCATTACCTAAGGCTGTAGTTGATATAGGTTCTGTAAATGTAATAGATATTGTATTGTTTAATCCAACGTTAATATGTGAGTTGTCAAAAAATACAATTACTGCATTGGGTTGTTGCTTTTCTGTTCCGTTAGCATTATTTGAAATAATTCCTTCTGTTAAATTAGCTCCAGAAACATTTGCAATTGCAGATGGTAAAACACCTTCTAATTCTATACCATACCCATTTGTATAGCTTCCACCTATAGATTCAACAATGTAGTTGTAGTCAAGTTGTATCACTTTATTTTCTGAATTTAATATGGTTTTAATATTATAACTAATTACCAAATCATTAAAATCATAATCTCCTGAATAAGGCCATAAATCTTCGAAAGCTATGGTAGCATTCGTAAGTTCGTTAGGATAATATAATTTATTGGTAACACTAGTACAGTCTCCAGGTTTAGTTTCTTTTATTACTACATTATCTATAAAATTTCCGACACTAATACTGCTAGCAGTACTTACTGCTTCAAATATAAAATAAGTGTCATCTTGATTATCAGGGACTACGTAGGTTCCAGAATATTGCACCCATTCAGTTTTGCCAGTTGTCATAGTTGCTTCTGTAGTTGCAGTACTTAAGTTTTCGCCAATTCTAACTACAGCAGTATCTGTACCTGCTCTTCCTCTATGCCATACAGACCATGTTATTTCTGCTCCAGGACTTGTACATATGCGTTGGTAAAGTGCAGAATTTTGATTTGCATTTAGTTCAGCAAAATAGGTTCCGTTTTGAGAAGCTACACCACTAAAACCGGATTTCCATAATTCAATTTTATTATCTGTGGCAGTTGTAGACCAACCGTCTACGTTAGTTTCATTTGTGATGATATAACTATTAGGTAAGCTTGGGCCTTCTTCAAAATCACCATTTAAAAAGAAATTATCAGTACATTCTGAACATGAATCATTATATTTTTTTTCATTTTTAGTTGCACTTTTACTGGTTGCTACAGTAAAATCAATTCTATTATTTAATACGTCTATAATTTCATAACTATACTCAAGACCATCTTTTCTTAAAAGATATATTTTGTTGAAAGTTGTTGATAAACGGATATCATGATTAATTTGTCCATCATATGGCTTACCACTATATATTAAATTATTAAGAGCATCATTTATGTTTTCTTCTTCAGAAGTATAACTTTCTGCATAGGCAAAAACTTCATATTTAACATGCGGTGTTGCATCATTTATTGAAATGGTTACATTTCTTTCTGTCTCAAAATCAAAAGAACTTGGAATTATTAAATTTTCTAATTCTTGGATTGCAGTTTCTACTACTTCATCTGTTTCTGGTTCTTGAACATCAATACTATCAGGTGTACATGCACTAAAAAAAACAGTTACAATGCTTGCGAAAAGGGTAATGAATTTTTTCATGATTATATTTTTAAATAAAATAGCGCATACAGCCTATTTACCTACCAAAGGTAAAAATATAAGTTTTATTAATTTTAAAACATTGGCTTGTTGAGGCTTTTTTCACAGCCAAATACAAATTTGTGTCGATGAATGCTTTTTCAAAGACCGTTTTAAAATTGAAAAATATATGGAAAACTCCCCTTTTAGAACTGCAATCCTTGATTTTTACAAGTTAAAAGCTTCTTTAATGTTAGCTACATAATCTAACTTTTCCCAAGTAAATGTTTCTACTTCTTCAGAAACGGTTTCTCCCATAGGATTTGTGAACGTAACTGTTTTTACTTCAGGAGTTCTTCCCATATGTCCATAGGCAGCAGTTTCTGAGTAGATAGGAGTTCTTAATTTTAAACGTTTTTCTATAAAATAAGGACGCATATCAAAAATTTCTTCTACTTTTTTGCTGATTTCTCCATCAGACAAATCTACAGTAGCTGTGCCATAAGTTTCTACATTTATACTTGTAGGTTTTGCAACTCCGATTGCATAAGAAACTTGAACTAAAACTTCTTTACACAAACCAGCAGCCACTAAGTTTTTAGCAATATGTCTGGTTGCATAAGCTCCAGATCTATCTACTTTAGAAGGATCTTTTCCAGAAAAAGCGCCACCTCCATGAGCACCTTTTCCACCATAAGTATCTACAATAATTTTTCTACCAGTTAAACCTGTATCTCCATGAGGTCCACCAATTACAAAAATTCCTGTTGGGTTTATGTGATACGTAATATCATCTGTAAATAATTTTTGAATATGAGCAGGTAATTTTGCAATTACTCTAGGAATCAAAATTTCTACAATATCTTTTTTAATTTTGGACAACATTACTTCTTCTGATGCATCAAAATCATCATGTTGAGTAGAAATTACAATGGCATCAATTCTTTGTGGAACATTATCATCAGAATATTCAATGGTAACCTGACTTTTAGCATCGGGTCTTAAGTAGGTAATGTCTTTGTTTTCTCTACGTAACTCAGCCAATTCTTTTAATAATCTGTGCGATAATTCTAAGGCCAAAGGCATGTAATTTTCAGTTTCATCTGTAGCATAACCAAACATCATTCCTTGGTCTCCTGCACCTTGTTCTTCTGGGCTAGATCTATCAACTCCTTGGTTTATATCTGGTGATTGTTCGTGAATTGCAGACAAAACTCCACAAGAATTTCCATCAAACATATATTCGCCTTTTGTGTAACCAATTTTGTTAATTACATCTCTCGCAATTTTTTGAACGTCTAAATACGTTTCAGATTTTACTTCGCCAGCCAAAACTACTTGACCAGTGGTTACTAGAGTTTCGCAAGCAACTTTGCTGTTTTTATCAAAAGCTAAAAAGTTATCGATTAAAGCATCAGAAATTTGATCTGCTACTTTATCTGGATGCCCTTCTGAAACACTCTCTGATGTAAATAAATACGACATAATTCTCTATATATTTTAAATAAATTATAATAATAAATGATTGCTTTGTCGCTAAAAGAAGTAGATAATTACTGCTTTAGCATTTTTTTTAAGAGGTTGCAATCAGTTCAAATTTATCCTCTGTAATTGAAATGCAAATTTACATCATTCTTAGAAATAATTGCATTTTTATAAAAAAAATATTCTTTTTAAGTGTTAATTCGTAAAATACTATCAATTTGTTAAATTATTTAAAATAAATTGAATTTTACTTGGATATTAAATTTTTCTATTGCAATATTTGTACTCACAAAGTTCAATAACTTATTGAAATGTTATCAAGAAAGGTGAAGGGATTAGACCCGTTGAAGCCTTAGCAACCCTTTAATCTATTAAAGAAGGTGCTAAATTCTACTCTTTTAAATGATGTAATTTAAAAGGATAGATAACAAAAAAGAATTTTTCTGTATCAGAAAAACTCTATTTTCTTTATAACATTTTTCTATTAAGTACATCAATTTTTTGATGCATTTGACTTTTGTTTTAATTAATTATTAACTCAAAAAAACAGAAAAATGAGTACACACAAATTAGCAACAAATGCGTTGCACGCAGGACATGATGTAAAAGCAAATGGAGGTGCAAGAGCGGTTCCTATTTATCAAACATCATCTTATGTTTTTAACGATTCAGATCATGCAGCAAATTTATTTTCGTTAGCAGAATTAGGATTTATTTACACTAGATTAAACAATCCAACAAATCAAATATTACAAGAACGTTTGGCAGCTGTAGAAGGCGGAATTGGAGCAGTTGTTTTTGCTTCAGGAACATCAGCAATATCAACAGGATTGTTAACGCTTTTAAAAGCTGGAGATCACATTGTAGCATCAAGCAGTTTGTATGGAGGTACCTACAATTTATTAAACGTAACTTTACCTAGATTAGGGATAACAACTACGTTTGTTGATGCTTCTAATCCTGATAATTTTAAAGATGCTGTTCAAGAAAATACAAGAGCATTTTTTGTAGAATCTTTAGGTAATCCGAAGTTAGATGTTTTAGATTTAGAAGCAATTGCTGAGCATTCTAAAGCTGCAGAAGTGCCTTTTATTGTTGATAATACAGTGGCTACACCAGCGTTATTAAATCCAATTAAACACGGAGCAAATATTGTAATTCACTCTTTAACAAAATATATTGGTGGTCAAGGAACATCATTAGGTGGTGCAATAATTGATGCAGGAACTTTTAATTGGGCCAATGGAAAATTCCCAGAATTTACTGAACCATCTGCAGGTTATCATGGGTTAAAATATCACGAAGTTTTGGGTGCTGCCTCTTATACGTTTAAATTAATTTTAGAAGGATTACGTGATTTTGGTGGCGCATTAAGTCCTACAAATGCGTTTAATATTATTCAAGGTTTAGAAACGTTATCCGTTAGAATTAAACAACATTCAGAAAATGCATTGGCTTTAGCAAAATGGCTAGAAGCACAAGAAGAAGTAGCTTGGGTAAATTATCCTGGTTTAGAAAGCAGTAAATACAAAGCGTTGGCTGATAAATATTTGCCAAAAGGACAAAGTGGAATTGTAACTTTTGGGCATAAAGGAGGTTTTGAAGCGGCAAAAACAATTGCAGATAACACAAAAGTTTTCTCTTTATTGGCAAATATTGGTGATACTAAATCCTTGATTATTCATCCTGCAAGTACAACGCATCAACAATTAGATGAAGCTCAGCAAGAAAGTGCTGGAGTTTCTCAAGATTTAATTCGTTTGTCTGTTGGTATTGAAGATTTAGAGGATTTAAAAGCAGATTTAAAAGCTGCGTTTGCCACAATTTAATTTTTAATCCTGCAAGGTCTCAAAGACCTTGTAGGTATTTTAATAAACAAATTATATATAAACCTATTAAGGTTTTTAAAACCTTGTAATTTAAAATAATAAGAACCTAAAATCCTTAAGTATTTCATTTTGAGTGAAATGAAGTGAAGTTGAAAAATCTATTTAGATTTCTCCACAAGAGCGAAATGACATACTAATTTGATTATTTTATTAAAAAAGATTTGAAACATCCATTGCAACATATTAAAATAAAAGATTTTACCACAGAAGCTGGTGTACTTATCCCTGAATTAAATTTAAGTTATCAAGTTTTTGGTAAAGAATTAGGTACAGCTCCTGTGGTTTTAATCAATCATGCATTAACAGGTAATAGCGAAGTTGGTGGTAAAAATGGTTGGTGGAAAGACATTGTAGGTAAAGAAAAAGCCATTGATACAACTGTTTATACAGTTTTGTCTTTTAATATTCCTGGTAATGGTTTTGATGAATTTCTGATAGATAATTACAAAGATTTTATTGCTAGAGATATTGCAAAACTTTTTTTAAAAGGATTATCACTATTAAAAATTAAGCAATTATTTGCTTTAATTGGTGGTTCTTTAGGAGGAGGAATTGCTTGGGAAATGATGGTGTTAAATAACAAATTAACGCAACATTTTTTACCCATTGCTACAGATTGGAAATCTACAGATTGGTTAATTGCCAATTGTCAAATTCAAGAACAATTTTTGGTAAATTCTAGCAATCCTGTTCATGATGCAAGAATGCATGCAATGCTGTGTTACAGAACTCCAGAGAGTTTTAAAGAGCGTTTTCATCGATCTAAAAACGAAGATTCTGCTATTTTTAATGTAGAAAGTTGGTTGTTGCATCATGGAAAAAAACTGCAAGAACGTTACCAATTATCGTCTTATAAATTAATGAATCAGTTGTTAAAAACGATTGATGTAACTGTGGGTGGTAAAAAAGATATTTCCATATTAGATCAAATTGAAGCGAATATTCACATTATTGGTGTAGATTCTGATTTGTTTTTTACAGCAGAAGAAAATAGAGAAACCCATAAAAAATTAGCATTAACAAAGGCAAATGTTACTTATAACGAAATTAATTCTGTTCATGGTCATGATGCTTTTTTAATAGAATACAATCAATTAGAAAAAATAATTGAACCAATTTTTAATAAAGATTACAGAGAAAAGAAGATGAAAGTTTTAAAGTTTGGAGGTAAATCTTTAGGGAATGGAAAAGGTTTGCAAAATGCTATAGAAATTATAGTGAGTAAATATAAAAGCGGAGATAAAATTACGATTGTTGCTTCTGCTAGAGGAAATTCAACAAACGATTTAGAAGCTATTTTACAAAATGCAGCTGCAAAAAAGGAATATAAATCTAAATTTTTAGCATTTAAAGAATATCAACAAGAACCTAATAAGGCAGTCGATTTTTCTGAAGAATTTTCTAAGTTAGAAACCATTTTTGAAGGTGTTTCTTTATTGGGTGATTATAGCCAGAAAATTAAAGATGAAGTTTTAGCGCAAGGTGAATTATTATCAGTAAAATTATTGGCTAGTTTATTAGAAAAAGAAGCTATTTCTGTAAATCCTGTAGATGCAAGATCGTTAATAATTACTGATGAAAACTTTGGAAATGCACAGCCAATTCAAGCAGTTTCAAAAGAAAATGTAATTCAATATTTTAAAGAAAATAAATCTACAATTAACATTGTAACAGGGTTTATTTCATCAAACAAAAAAGGAGAAACCACTACTTTGGGTAGAAATGGAAGCAATTATACTGCAGCTTTATTAGCAAATTATTTAGATGCAGATGAACTTCAAAATTATACACATGTAAGTGGTATTTACACTGCTGATCCAAAATTGGTTGCAGATGCTAAAAAAATAGATCAATTATCTTTTAACGAAGCTAATGAGCTAGCTACTTTTGGTACAAATTTGTTGCATGCTAAAACAATTATTCCGTTAATAGAAAAAAACATAAACCTTAGAATATTAAATACTTTTAATCTTAAAGATAAAGGAACTTTAATTTCATCTACTTCTGCATCACAAGGAATTAAAACCATTTCTACCATAGAAAATATGGCGATGATTAATTTTGAAGGTAGAGGTTTATTAGGTAAAGTGGGTGTAGATGCTCGTATTTTTAATGCATTAAGTAAAGAAGATATTAGTGTTAATATTATTGCACAAGGTTCTTCTGAAAGAGGTGTTGGTTTGGTGATAAATGCCGAAAATACTGTACGAGCTGTAAATGCATTAAAAGATGAGTTTGAAAGTGATTTTCAGGCTCAAGATGTAAATCAAATAACAGTTTTTGATCAAGTTTCTGTAATTTCTATTATTGGGCAAGATTTAAGTCAATTTCATCATCCATACAATGCTTTAATAAAAAATCAAATTGTACCGCTTTTATTTAACAACACAGTTACAGGTAAAAATGTGAGTTTGGTGGTTAAAAAAGAGCAATTGTATAAAGCTGTAAATGTAATTCATGGTCAGGTTTTTGGTGTAACCAAAAAGATAAACATTGCCATTTTTGGTAAAGGTTTGGTTGGTGGAACATTAATCGATCAAATTATAGAAAATACGCAATCTGTTTTAGAAAGACGCAAATTACAATTGAATGTTTTTGCAGTTGCAAACTCTAAAAAAGTGTTGTTAAATAAAAATGGAGTTTCTAAAAACTGGAAAGAAAATCTTTTAGAAAATGGTGAGGAAAATGTAAAAGTTAGCGATATTATTGCTTTTGCAAAAGCCAATCATTTCGAAAATTTAATTGCGGTTGATAATACAGCAAGTGTAAATTTTGTAAGCAATTACATTCCGTTAATAGAATCTGGTTTCGATTTGGTTTCTTGTAATAAAATTGCCAATACCTTATCTTTTGATTTTTATAAAGAAGTAAGAGCCAAATTAAAAGAATATAGAAAGCAATATTTATACGAAACCAATGTGGGTGCAGGTTTACCTTTAATAGATACCATTCGTTTATTACATGAATCTGGTGAGAATATCACTAAAATCAGAGGTGTTTTTTCTGGAAGTTTAAGTTATTTGTTTAATACTTTTTCTGCTGAAGATGTTTCTTTTTCAGAAACGTTGCAAGAAGCAATAGATAAAGGATTTACAGAACCAGACCCCAGAGAAGATTTAGGAGGAAATGACGTTGCTAGAAAATTATTAATTTTAGCAAGAGAATTAGAGCTAGAAAATGAGTTTGATGAAGTAAAAATTAAAAATTTAATTCCAGAAAATTTAAGAGAAGGTGCTGCAGAAGATTTCTTAGGGAAATTAGATTTATTGAATGATGAATATCAAACTATAAAAGAAAATCAAAAACCAAATCACGTTTTACGTTATATTGGCGAATTAAGTGGAGATTTATCACAAAATAAAGGTACTTTAGAAGTAAAGTTAGTTTCCATAGACAAAAATACACCTTTAGGTTCTTTAAAAGGTTCTGATGTAATTTTTGAAATTTATACAGAATCTTATGGAGAACAACCAATTGTAATTCAAGGAGCAGGAGCAGGAGCAAGTGTAACTGCAAGAGGTGTTTTTGGAGATATTTTAAGATTAGCAAAACATAATAATTGACACAAAGTGTCATTCTGAACTTGTTTCAGAATCTCATAAAAATAAAAAATAATGAGCAAACATTTCGAAACAGAAGCAATTAGAAATCAAACAGAAAGAAGTCAATTTTCTGAACATTCTACACCTTTATATGTAACCTCTAGTTTTGTTTTTGATGATGCAGAAGACATGCGTTCATCCTTCGCAGAAGAAAAACAACGTAATTTATACAGTAGATTTACAAATCCGAATACAACAGAATTTGTAAACAAAGTTGTGGCTATGGAAGGTGCAGAAAGTGGTTATGCATTTGCAACTGGTATGTCTGCTATTTTTTCATCATTTGCAGCGCTGTTAAATGCAGGCGATCATATTGTTTCTTGTAGATCTGTTTTTGGTTCTACACACAGTATGTTTACCAAATATTTGCCAAAATGGAATATAGAAACCTCTTATTTTAAGGTTGATGAAGTAGATTTGGTTGAAAGTTTAATCAAGCAAAACACAAAGATTTTATATATAGAAACTCCAACTAATCCTGCTGTAGATATTTTAGATCTAGAGTTGATAGGTAACATCGCCAAAAAACACAATCTAATTTTTATTGTTGATAATTGCTTTGCAACACCTTATATACAACAACCCATAAAATTTGGTGCAGATTTGGTAATCCATTCAGCTACCAAATTAATGGATGGTCAAGGAAGAGTTTTAGGCGGAGTTACAGTAGGTAAAGAAGATTTGATTCGTGAAATCTATTTATTTGCTAGAAATACTGGGCCAGCAATGTCTCCTTTTAACGCTTGGGTGTTATCAAAAAGTTTAGAAACGTTGTCTTTACGTGTA
This sequence comes from Polaribacter litoreus, assembly GCF_054584775.1. Classification (NCBI taxonomy): domain Bacteria; kingdom Pseudomonadati; phylum Bacteroidota; class Flavobacteriia; order Flavobacteriales; family Flavobacteriaceae; genus Polaribacter; species Polaribacter litoreus. The sequence goes on from NZ_JBTLRD010000004.1 coordinate 197,436, forward strand.
GAAAAACACTCCGAAAATGCTTTAAAAGTAGCCTTATTTTTAGAAGAAAATACAAATGTAGAATTGGTAAAATATCCTTTTTTAGAATCTCATCCTCAGTACAAAACTGCCAAAAAACAAATGAAATTAGGGGGCAATATTGTTGCATTCGAAATTAAAGGCGGAATTGAAGCAGGAAGAAAATTCTTAAATAAAATTAAGATGTGTTCTTTATCCGCAAATTTAGGAGATACTAGAACTATTGTTACACATCCATCTTCTACAACTCATGGACGTTTGTCAGAAGAAGATCGACTAGAAGTCGGAATTACAAATGGTTTAGTGCGTGTTTCTGTAGGCTTAGAAAATATTGATGATATTATTTTTGATATCTCTCAGGCACTTCAAAGTTCTTATAACGAATAGATATTTTACTAAAGATATTTTGAATCTTTAAAAACAAAGAAAAAACATACTTATATAAAAAAGAGGCCGTTTGACAAGTTGTAATACCTTATCAAACGACCTTCTTTTTCCTTATTGTCTAATTGAATTTATTTCAGTTTAAAAGTAACTTTTCTAGCTAACTGTCTAGCTTCTTTTCCAACACTTCTATCTTCACCTCCTCCAAAATATGAAAGTCTAGAAGGCTTGATGCCAGCAGCTACCAAAACATCAAATACTTTTTTAGCTCTACTTTGCGATAAAGCGATATTGGTTGTTTCTTTACCAGTTTCATCTGCATAGCCAATTAATTCTGCATTTATGGTAGGATTATCAATCATAAATTGTTTCAAATAATTAACAGAATTTAAAGATCCTTCTTGAATATCTGCTTTATTTGTGTCAAAATATACATTGATATAGCCACTGTTTAGAAGATTTCTAATGAAACTTACATTAGAGCCTGTAATTTGATTTGCATATTTATCAGTATCCTCTTTTTTAATATATCTTGCATCAAGTTCTGTGATTATTAGCTCTTTATTAGGTGAAACATCTTTAGCTTTTAAGATCGTAATTTCTTTTTCTGCTTTAGCTAAGCGTTCTTTTAGTGCATCTAATTCACTATCAAAAACCATTTCTTCTGTAACTTCTTTAGAAAAATCTGCTAATTTTTTATTTTTTCCTAGGGCTATGTTTACTCCTATAGATGTGTTAAAAAAACTAATATTAGACTCTCTAACAGCGGTGTTTGCACCACCATCTACATTATCATCTTGGCCAAAATGAATAAAAGAAGAAAAATCTAGAAATAAACCTATTCTTTCAGAAAGCTTATATTGAGGCGTTAAACCAAAACTTATAGGTATCATAAAATCACCACCATTATCTGAAGGCTCAGTTACGTTAAGAGAAGCTGCTCCTATACCTGCATGACCTAATACATTAAAGCGGTCAGTCCAAGAATTAAAATGTAAAATGTTACCAATATTAATAACACTCTCTATAGAGGCTCTATAGTAATTTGATTTAAAAGGGGTTCCTGCAGATTCTGAGAAACTATTGTACCCCAAATCTAAACGTACTCCAAAACGTTCGTTAAACATATAACGAACCCCAAAGTTACCTTGTCCTAGGATTGATGCACTTCTTCCTGCGGAAATAGTAGAACCTAGTCTGTGAATTCCTGCTCCTAGATCAACAGACCAAGGGCTAAATTCTTGCGCGCTTGTAAACAAAGATACCAACGTAAATAGTACCCCAAAGTAAATTTTCTTCATAATTAATTTTATTTTCAATTGATTTATATATTTAGACAAAAAGTCAAATTTAAAACTCTTAAATTAATTTTGGGGAAATTTATTTATAAACTGTTTAATAACCTCGATAAACTGATCTTAAAAGCGGTTAAAGTACTACAAAGATAATAATTATCTATGTAGTTTAACGAAATTAGAATAAAAATATGGTATAGTTTCGATGCCTTTTAGGTAGTTCCAAATCCCAAAATGTTCATTAGGAGAATGTATGGCATCAGAATTTAATCCAAATCCCATTAAAATTGTTTTGCTTTTAAGTTCTTTTTCAAAAAGAGATACAATGGGTATACTTCCTCCACTTCTTTGTGGAATAGGAGTTTTACCAAAAGTAGTTTCATAAGCTTTACTTGCTGCTTTATACCCAATATTATCTATAGGTGTTACATAACCTTGACCTCCATGATGAGGTTTTACGATCACTTTTACAGATTTAGGAGCAATTTGTTCAAAATGTTTCACAAACAAATCTGATATTTCTTTCCAATCTTGATTCGGCACTAAACGCATAGATATTTTAGCAAAAGCCTTGCTAGCAATTACAGTTTTAGCTCCTTCTCCTGTGTAGCCTCCCCAAATTCCATTAACATCTAAAGTGGGTCTTATAGAATTGCGTTCGTTGGTTGTATAGCCAACTTCACCATAAACATCATCAATTGCTAAGGCTTTTTTATAAGCATCTAATGAAAAAGGTGCTTTTGCCATTTCTGCTCTTTCTTCTGTTGAAAGTTCTTCTACCTTATCATAAAAACCAGGAATGGTGATGTGATTACTTTCATCATGCAAAGAAGCTATCATTTTGGTTAAAATATTAATAGGATTTGCGACAGCACCACCATATAAACCAGAATGTAAATCTCTATTTGGCCCAGTAACTTCTACTTCTACGTAACTTAAACCACGTAAACCTGTTGTTATTGATGGAATATCGTTAGCAATCATTCCTGTATCCGAAATTAAAATTACATCATTGGCCAATTTTTCTTTATTTCTAGGTACAAACCAAGCTAAACTTTCAGAGCCAACTTCTTCTTCACCTTCTATCATAAATTTAACATTACAAGGTAAATTTCCTGTAGATGTCATGTATTCTAATGCTTTTACATGCATGTACATTTGCCCTTTATCATCGCAAGAACCTCTTGCAAAAATGGCTCCTTCAGGGTGAATTTCTGTTTTTTTGATAACAGGCTCAAAAGGGGGAGAAGTCCATAATTCAATTGGATCTGCAGGTTGCACATCATAATGACCATAAACTAAAACAGTTGGTAGATTTTTGTCGATAATTTTTTCGCCATAAACTATTGGATATCCAGGAGTTTTGCATAGTTCAACGTTATCACAACCCGCTTTTTTAAGACTGTTTAAGACAAAATCTGCAGTTAGCAAAACATCTTTTTTGTGTGATGAATCTGCTGAAATTGATGGTATTTTAAGCAAATCTATGAGTTCTCTTAAAAATCGTTGTTTATTATTTTCTATATAAGATTGGATAGGATTCATTGTTCAATTTTAAAACTTAGTCATCAAAAATAGAAAAATTATAACGAACAAGTTTGTAGTTTACAAGTATTGTTTATATTTGCATCCCAATAAATTGGAAAGTTGCAGGCGTGGTGGAATTGGTAGACACGCTAGACTTAGGATCTAGTGCCGCGAGGTGTGAGAGTTCGAGTCTCTCCGCCTGTACATAGTAAGAGTCTCAACATGTATTTGTTGAGGCTTTTTTGTTTTCTTAATTTGTACGATTTTTGTACGATTACGGATAAAGGATGGATCAAGTCCAAAAGTTGTGGGATTTTAAAATTAAGCATAAATATTTGTTAATCTAAAAAGGAAGAATTCTACATTTTTGACCACTCTAAATTGTGATCTAAAAGTTTTAATTTTAGCATTAAAGATTCTGCAGAAGCATTGGTACTTCTATTGATAAAATAGTTAAGAATAGATCTGTAGTTAATAGTTACAGTATTTGCTATTGTATTAAATGCTCTAAATCCAGATTGCTCAACATCTTTATACCAATGTGCCAATTTAGTATATGCTATTTCTATGGATTTAGTAGAATTAAAAATACTTCTAAGATTTTGTACCAAGTTAAAGGCTGTTTTGATATCAGGATATTCTTTGAATAGTATTTGGCTTCTTTCATATTGATTTTTAGTCCAATTAGAAGGCGCTTTGTAAAGTAAATATCTACTTCTAGCTAATAGCTGTTTTCTGGTATCTCCATTACTGAAGAGCTTTGGCTTGTATGCTTGGCCTTTTAATCTAGCCTTTTTTATTTCTTGATTTTCTAGGTCTATGGCATCCCATCTATGTTTTATTCTGATATCCTGTAGAGCTTCTAAAGCAAGCCTTTGCACATGAAATCGATCTGTAACCTGCATAGCTTTTGGGAAGCATTTTTTAGCTATTGTTTTCATGGAGTTAGCCATATCTAAGGTAATTTCTTTAACCTTAGCCCTTTTCTTAGCTGGTATTTTAAGAAGCTGTTCTATAATAGGCTCCACTTTTGTACCTGCAAATATGGCGACAATGCTACCCGCCTTTCCCTTTGCTTTTTTATTGGTGATTATCGTGTAGAGTTCTCCTTTAGAAAGTGCTGTTTCGTCAATAGAAAGATAAGGGCCAATATTCTCAGGGAAAACAAGCCACTCTTTAGCATGAGGCTTTTGTTTCCATTGTTTAAATTCACTGAGATAATCACGATATTGTCTGCTAAGTTTTTTACCATCTACATTATAAAACCCAGCTATAGTATGACAATCTGAAGTTTTAGTATCTACTAATTTCTTTTAAAAAAGCAGCGAACTCGGTGGTCATTCGAGTTCCCTGTGCCACTAAGTTCCAGTCTCTTTGTACAACTTGTTTTGTGTCTTTATTTAGCCATCTTCGCCGCTTTACATGTAAATAAACAGTGTTTCCTCGTAAAGGAAAGTCTTGAATGGTCACTTCTTTATGAAAACCGTGAGCGATTAGCGCACCATTAGATTTTTCTTTAGGTTCTACATTACGTTCTTCAAAGTAAAGATGTATAATCTCTGCTTTTTTTGTGTGGTTAACTAAATCAAAATGATGAATTAAAAATTCTGGTAGAATAAGCTTGAGTAGTTCTAGGTAATGATCCAATATCTTTTTTTATCACAAAGATCTAACTATTTAAACAATCCACACACAACTTTTGATATTGATCCAGTTTTACAGTTGCCTCTTGATGCAATACCAAATGGGGCTTGACGAATGATGGGTTGCCTCTCGATGCAAGTTGCAAGAAAACCTTTATGGTAATAAATCTTGCTGCAAAAGCTATAATAAAAAATACAGAATATGAGTTTGGGCATTATTTTAATACAATAGAGGACTTTAACTTTTTCAAATTATCAATACCAAAAGACGGCTTTAATAACGTACTTAATAGTTTAAAGCGAATCATATTTGTAGAAATATCTATAGAGCAAACAAACAATGACCTGTAAACTTACTTTTTTTAGTATTTTAAATTATAATTTTATTTTAGCTATCCAAAGAAACATAATCATATCCGTTTGTTTTCATACTTAGGTAATTAAATTAATTAACTTTACAATTGATTAGGATGTTTTATTTTTTTTAAATTAAACTTACTTTTACTCATAATTTTTTTAAAGATAATGTTTAGAATTTTTATTGTCTTATTTCTTTTTTCAAAAGTAGCATATGGAACAAACTCTTTAGACTCGTTGTTGGTGGCTTTAGAGTCAAAAATGGAAAAACGTTCTTTTTTCGATAGAAAAAGAGAAAAAAATATCGAAAACTATAAACAGATTTTAAAAGATACTTTACTTGAGAAAAAAGTTAAGTATAAACTTACCAAAAAATTAATTAATGAATTAGAATATTATAGCTTTGATGCAGCTTTGTTTTATGCAATAGAAAATCTAAAAACTGCACAAAACTTAAAGGAGTCTTTTTTAATAATCGACTCAAATATATTGCTTGCTAAATTATTAATGGATTCTGGTAGGTATAAAGAGTCTTTAGATATTCTAACAAATATAAAAAAAAAAGAGGTTTCATCTGATTTGCTTCCTAGGTATTTTTATGTTTTAAAAGAAGCGTATTCAGAATTAAGTTATTATTCGTCGATTCCAGAAAACAAACACAATTATTACTCGAAACATATCAATTATCAAGATTCTCTTGCTTTAATTTTACCAAAAAAATCTGATGAATTCCTTAGATTAAAAGAAAAGGAATACAGAGACAAAAGATTGCTAGGCAAAGCTTTAAAAATCAATGATAAAAGGCTATTAGGTAAGAAAAGTGGTACACGCATTTATTCATTAATTACTTTTGAAAGATCTTTATTATATGAACTAGCTAAAAATAGAAATGATGAAAAGAAATACCTTATTTTATCATCTATCTCAGATATAGAAGCATCAGTAAAAGACAATGCTTCTTTGGCTAAATTAGCAATGATACTTTATGAAGAAAAAAAGATTTTTAAAGCACATAAATTTATTAACTTTTCTTTAGATGATGCAAAATTCTTTAATTCAAAATTAAGGTTTATTAATTTATCTAATATTTTGCCTGTAATTACAGAAGCTTACGAGAGAGAAGGTAAACTTCAAAATAAAAAGCTAACAAGATCACTTATTTTTATTAGTTTTTTAGTTGTTATATTAATCTTTACTATTTTATACATCTACAACCAAATTAAAAAACTATCAGAAGCTAGAACTCAGTTAAAAAAGGCAAATACAACTTTAAAAGACCTAAACAATCAGCTTAAAATATCTAATGAGAATTTGAATGATATTAATGCGGAGCTGTTAAAGTCAGATACTATTAAAGAAAGGTATATTGGTACGTTTCTAAATCTTTATTCTGATTATATCAACAAATTAGATATTTATAGAAAGTTAGTAAAAAAGTATGTTGCCTTAAATAGGATGTCGGAATTACAAAAACTAACAGAATCTAAACAGGTAATAGATGACGAAATGAAGTTGTTTCATAAAAATTTTGATGAATCTTTTCTACATATTTACCCAAATTTTATCGATAAATTTAACGAGTTATTAAAAAAAGATAAAAGAATTGTTGTGAAAAGGGGTGAGCTGCTAAGCACTGAGCTAAGAATTTATGCCCTTATAAGACTTGGTATAACCAACAGCGAGCAAATTGCTAAAATTTTAAGGTATTCTGTAAGCACTATTTATAACTACAGAGTTAAACTAAAAAATAACTCGGTTATAGGTCGAGAAGCTTTTGAAGATAGTGTAAAAAAAATATCATAAACTTTGGTGTTTTTAACTACTTTTTTAGAATTTAATAGCTACTTTTTTTAAATTAATACATTTTTTAAAATATTGATTATTAGTAAAATAGTGTAATTAATTATTTGAATTAACTACTTTTTTAAGTTTAAAATATTTTTAAAAATTAGCTTGTGCTTATTTTTGATCAGGTAAATATACCATACAAAAAAGATAAAATAGACTAATTCGAATAAGTAATTAATCAAAAAAATCAACTTAATCACAATAATTTTATGACTGAAAAAAGAATTTTATTACCACTACTTCTTATAGGTTTTGTCATTTCCACCTATAGTCAGGTAACATTACAGGGTAAAGTAACAGACACCTCAAATGAAATTCTCTTTGGTGTTTCTGTATCTATTAAAGGTACGTCTAAAGGAGTTACTACAGATTTTGATGGAATTTATCAATTTACAAATCCAATACCTATCGATGCAGTTTTAGTTTTTAACTATTTAGGGATGAAAACCATAGAAATTAAGGTTAATGAAAGAAAAGAAATCAACGTAATTTTAGAAGAAGATGCCCAGCAATTACAAGAAATTATAGTTGTAGGTTATGGTTCTCAGGTAAAAAAGGATATCACAGGTAGTGTTTCTACTGTAAATTCAGAATCGTTAGAGTCGAGAGGAAATAGTCAGCTTGGTTCTTTAATTCAAGGTCAATCTGCAGGGGTAAAAGTTTTATCAAGTTCAGGTAAACCGTCTCAGGGCTTTAGTGTAAGAATTAGAGGTACAAACTCGATTAATGCTGGTAGTGAGCCTTTATACGTTGTAGATGGAGTTCCCACAACAGATACTAGATCCATTAATCCACAAGATATAGACGCAATTACCATTTTAAAAGACGCTTCTTCAACTTCAATTTACGGTGCTCAAGGTGCAAATGGGGTTGTTTTAATTACAACAAAAAAAGGAAAAACAGCAAAACCTCAAGTCACTTTTGATACTTATTTAGGTTTCTCTCAAGTTTGGAAAACATTACCAGTACTAAATGGAGAGCAGTATCGAGATTTAATGACAGAATTAGGTTTAACCACTAATTGGGCTTTATTAACTGCTCAAACAGATTGGCAAAATGAAATTTTTCAGAACGGCTTATCTAGTAATTACCAATTATCAATTTCTGGTAAAAGTGAAGGAACAAATTATTATGTTTCAGCTGGTTTTACAAGTCAAGTTGGTGCTGTTAGAAGTGCTGAATTAGATAGATCTAGTTTTAAAATTAATTTAGATCAGCAAATAAACGATTGGTTAAAAGTAGGTTCGCGAATTTCATACATTTCTTATTCAGATGTAGATGTAAACGATAATAATAATGTAAATGCTGGTGGAGTTTTATTAGGAGCTTTAACTACACCAAGTGTTATTGGTGTTTTTAATGAAGATGGAAGTTTTACAAGCAATCCTTTTCAAAATTGGGAAAACCCTTTGGCAAGTACAGATGGTTTACAAAGAGAATTTAATAGCCAACGTTTTTTAGGAAATTTATACTTAGAGGCAAATTTTTTAAAAGATTTTACTTATAGATTAAATTATGGTATAGACCATAGTAATGGTATTTTCGATTCCTTTTTAGATCCTTTAAGAACAGGTTTTGGTAGAGCTATAAAAGGGCAATCCATCAGCAATACAAATAGTACAAAATATTACATCTTTGAAAATACTTTAAAATATAGTAAAGAATTTAACAAACATAAAGTAGATGCTTTAATAGGATCTGTAACACAAAAGTTTTTATTCGAAAATAGTGCAATACAAACAAGAAACTTTGCGAGCGAAAGTGTTACAACTCCAAACGGAGGTTCAGAAATATTTGCGGCTACAGCTACAAAATCAGAAAAAGCAAATGCCTCTTTTATAAGCAGAGTAAATTATAGTTTTAATGATAAATATTTAATTACAGCAAATTTTAGAATAGATGGTTCAAGTATTTTTGGGCCTAATAATAGATGGGGGTATTTTCCTTCATTTTCAGCTGGATGGAGGATTTCAAATGAAAATTTCTTAAAAAATGTAGATGTTATTTCTGATCTCAAATTAAGAGCTGGTTGGGGATTAGTTGGTAACGATCAAATAGCAAATTACGCTTATTTAGGCAGAGTTGGTAATGGCGCAAATTATCCTTTTGGAGGCGTTGCACAACCAGGTACTTTTCCTGCATCTATAGAAAATTTATCTTTAAAATGGGAAGAATCTGCACAAACTAATATAGGTATTGATTTATCGATATTAGATAATAAAATTGGTTTAACAGTTGATGCTTATATAAAAAATACGAAAGATTTGCTTTTAAACGCACCTTTACCAACGTCATCTGGTTTTGAAAGTGCTTTTCAAAATATTGGAGAGCTTCAAAATAAAGGTTTAGAAATTACGCTGCAAACAGCTAATATAAACACAGAAGAATTAAACTGGAATTCTTCTTTTAATATTTCTTTCAATAGAAATGAAGTTATTAATTTAGTCGGACAAGAATTATTTCAAGGAGGAATTGCTGGTGGAAGAGGAGAAGCTAGTTTGGTAAGAGAAGGCGAACCTTTGGGTATTTTATATGGCTATATTTTTGGTGGTGTAGATCCACAAACAGGAAATGCCTATTATGTTGCTAAAGATGGTACCACAACATTTACACCAACTGCAGAAGACAGAACTATAATTGGAGATGCCAATGCCGATTTCATTTACGGTATCAATAATTCAATTACTTATAAAAATTTTAATTTATCTATTTTACTAGAAGGTTCACAAGGCAATGAAATGTTAAATGCCACTAGAATTGAATTAGAAGGAATGACAGATCCAAAAAACCAATCTACAGCTGTTTTAGATAGATGGAGACAACCTGGAGATATTACAAATATTCCAAGATCTAGTTTTGGTAATACAGATAACTCTAGAATCTCTACAAGGTTTATAGAAGACGCTTCTTACTTAAGATTCAAAGCAGTTACATTAGGATACACTTTACCAAAATCAATTATAGATAAATTAAATATTAAAGAAATTAGACTTTATGCAACTGGCGAAAATTTATTTACCATAACCAATTACTCTGGGTTAGACCCAGAAGTAAATGCTTTTGGTGGCAGTAATACAGTTAGAGGAATCGATTTTGGGACCTACCCACAAACAAGAAACATCCTTTTTGGAGCAAGTTTAAAGTTTTAAATAGTTTACAAATATGAAAAAATATAAAATTACAATACTCGTATTATTTCAAATCTTATTTCTTTCTTCTTGTGAAGAGTTTTTAGATTTAAAACCTATTTCTGAGGAAACAAGTGGAAATGCTTATGAAACAAGAAACCAAATAGAAGCTGCTTTAGTGGGTGCTTACGAATCTTTTCAGTCATCAGAATACTATGTTTGGGACAATATTTTATTTCAAGATGTAAGATCTGATAATAATTATGCAGGAGGAGATAATCCAGAAATATTTCAAATAGATTTATTAGAGATTACACCAACACATTCCAGACTTTTTACACATTGGTCTAACATATACAATGCCATTTCTAAAGCAAATTTAGTTTTAGAAAGAGTTGATGCAATTACAGATCCAACTTTAACAGATGAAAGAAGAAATCAAATAAAAGGTGAGGCACTATTTTTAAGAGCATACCATTATTTTACCTTGGTAAAATTATGGGGTGGTGTTCCTTTAATTACCAATACAATTGTATCTGTAAATGCAGAAGATGTAAATATTCCAAGAGCATCAATAGATGAAGTTTACAACCAAATTATTCAAGATTTAGAATTGGCTGCTAGTTTTTTGCCTGATACTTATGGTAATGACGCAAGCATAAATAAAGCAAGAGCAACATCTGGTGCAGCAAATGCTTTAGCTGCAAAAGCAGAAATGCAAAGAACCAATACAGATTATACAAAAGTTTTAAATTATATCAATTTAGTAGAACAAAGTCAAGCAAACTACACTTTAATAGAATACAGTCAATTATTTGATGGTAACAATTATAATAATGCAGAATCTATTATAGAAGTACAATATTTAGGTGGAAATGAAGGTAATTTTGGACCACAATTATTATTACCTCCATCAATTTCTGGTGATGCTTGGAGAAAATTTGTAACACCTTCTGTAGATGTTGTAAATGCTTTTGATGATGAAGGTGATGTTATTCGAAAAAATGCATCAATTTTATTTGAAAGTGTTAATTGGGTTGATGAATATTGGGGAAATAGTTCTGGCACTTCAATTCCTTTTGGATATAAGTGGAAAAATGCAAACGGATTTGCAAGTGCAGATAGGCAATACTTATTAAGATATGGAGATATTGTTTTATTAAAAGCAGAGGCACTTAATGAATTAGGACAAACTGCAAATGCAGTAGCAGAAGTTAATAAAATAAGAAATAGAGTTTCTTTGCCCAACTTAACACAAGCACAACAATCATCACAAGAAATTTTAAGAAACACTATTTTAAAAGAAAGAAGGTTAGAGTTGTTTTTAGAAGGGCATAGATGGGACGATTTGGTTAGAAATAATCAATTGATTTCAACAATGAATAGTTTAGTAGAGATTGATTTAAGAACAGGCAATGCAGTAAACTACCCAATTACGGAAGCTAAAAAATTATTGCCAATTCCACAACAAGAATTGGATAGAAACCCAGCATTAGTTCAAAATCCATTATAAAATTAAGAAATATGAAACAGTTTTATAAATTCACATTAGTATTGATTATTGCCTCTTTTTTCACAATATCTTGTGAAGAAGAGTCAAATTTAGCACCAGAAGGATTGTGGGAATTAAGCAATCCAGTAATAGAACTTCCTAAAAATGAAGAGCGTTTTATTTTAGACCAAATTACACCAAATGAAACCATTACGTTTAGTTGGCAAGCAGCTACATCTTCTGAAGGTTTTGGAGTTACGTATAAAGTTTCCATCCACGAAACCACAGATTCAGATTTAACGAATCCTTTATATGAATTTGCTTCTGGAAATGGAGGCAAAGAATTAGCAGCAACTATTTCATATCAAAAAATAGATGAAATATTATCTTTTGCAGGTTATCCATCAAATGAAAATGCAACGATAACTTGGGCAGTAAAAGCTGAAAGTTTAAGCAAATCATCAATTACATCTAACACAATAACAGTAAAAAGATTTGAAGATGAAATAATTCCAAATCGCTTATTTATTTCTGGTGAAGCAACAGAAGATAATGGTATTCTTGCAGATGCCATTCAATTAAAAAGATTGAATGATTCTGATGGTAATTTATCAAATATTTACGAAGTATTTACCAGTTTAAAAGCTGGACAAACTTATCAGTTTTACAGTGAAAACGCTTTGCCTAGTTTGCAATATGGAGGAGAAAATGGGATTTTAGAAAAATCAGGAGCTGCAATTATTGCTGATGAAGATGGGCAATACAGAATAAAGGTAGATTTAGACGCTAACACTTATGAACTCTTTAAAATAGATTTTTTTAGTATGGTTGGGAGTCCTATAAACGGAGGTTGGAATGGAGATGAGTCTTTAAATTATCAAGGAAATGGAGTTTGGCAAAACTCGATAGATTTAGTAGGTACAGGAGGTTTTGTTTTTAGACCAAATGGAGATTGGGGCTACTTAATGAAAAGAGTAGTTGGTACTCAAAATACTTTAATTTTTGAGAATGACGCTACTAATCAAGGAGTAACTTTTGAAGATATTCCCTCCAATGAAGTTGGGTTGTTTATTGTTACGCTTAATTTAAACGCAGAAGGATATTTCTATACATTAGAAAAAGACAATACAATTATTAACCCTATTCAAGCACCAAATACGCTCTTTCTTTTTGAAAATGGGAATATAATAAAAGAATTCACCAAAAATGGCGATATTTTTGAGTTAGATGAATATATACCAATGCAATCTTCTGCAAATTATACCTTAAATTCTTCAGCAGATGGTTCAGGAGAAAGTTATTCTGTAGCTTCTAGTTTAGCAAATACAAATACACCAGATGGAGATAAAGTTTCTGATGATGTACTTCTTTTAGGAAATAACACAAATTCATTCACAGTAACTTCAGACCGAGCTTTAAAATTGAATTTCGATTTTAATGCAGCAAAACTTACTTGGACGTATTATAATTTAAAACTATTCCATTGGAATATTTGGGACGATAGAGATGAATTTCCTATGACTTACGAGCATCCAAACACATATAAAATTACCACGAACTTAATATCTAATTATGATATGAAATTTATTAGCCCTTGGGATTTAGATTTTGGATCAGATACACCAAGTAATTTAGATGGAAATTTAATAAATGGAGGTGGTTCTAATATTGTAAACATTTCAGAAGATGCGTCTTATGAGGTTACAATTGTGTTAAATAATAATTATACAGAAGGTACATACCAATTTGTAAAACAATAAAATATTTTTTAAAAATGAAGATTTTAAATATCAAAAATAAAATGATTTTTAGCCTTATTTTTCCAATGATAATTCTATTATTTCAATCTTGTGAAGAAAAGGCATTGCCCACATTTCCTCCACCAGAGGTAGAAAGTGTTGCTGTAGATTTCTATTTAACAACTCCAGATAAAACAAGTTTGGTGGCGTTACAAGACAATGGTATTTTTCCAATGACGGATAATACTAATTTCACAATTAATGTATCAGAAAATGATACTTACCAAACTATGGATGGTTTTGGATATTCTTTAACAGGAGGAAGCGCATCATTGATAAATTCAATGTCTTCTTCAGCAAAAAGTGCTTTATTACAAGACTTATTTTCTTTAGAAAATGGTATTGGAGTTAGTTATTTAAGAATAAGTATTGGTGCTTCAGATTTAGATGCCAACGTTTTTTCTTATAGTGATCTTCCTGCAGGACAAACTGATGTGAATTTAACCAACTTTTCAATTGCTCCAGATAAAGCAAATTTAATTCCTGTTTTAAAAGAGATTTTGGCCATCAACCCTAATATAAAAATTTTAGGAACACCTTGGTCTGCACCTATTTGGATGAAAACAAATGGCAACTCAATTGGAGGAAAATTACAACCTCAATATTATGCAACTTATGCTAATTATTTTGCAAAATATATTAAAGAAATGCAAGACGAAGGTATTGTTATTGATGCTATTACCATTCAGAATGAACCAGAAAACCCATACAATAATCCAAGTATGTTAATGGAGGCTAATGAGCAAAAAGATTTTATTACAAATCATTTAGGTCCATTATTTTCAACCGAAAATATTACTACAAAAATTATTCTTTTCGACCATAATTTAGATAACCCTAATTATCCTATTTCAATAATGAATGATCCTCAAGCTAAACAATATGTTGCTGGTTCTGCTTTTCATTTATATGCAGGAAATATAGAAAATATGAGTGTTGTGCATAATGCGCATCCAGATAAAGGAGTCTATTTTACAGAACAATGGATAGAAGCTCCTGGCGATTTTCCTTCAGATATTCGTTGGCATTTTAGAGAATTAATTATTGGAGCATCTAGAAATTGGAGTAAAGTTGTTTTACAATGGAATTTAGCAGCAGATCCTGATAACAGACCTTACACAGATGGTGGTTGTACTAAATGTTTAGGAGCTATTACTATTGATGGTAGCAATGTAACCAATAATTCATCCTACTATATTATTGCACATGCCGCTAAATTTGTACCTCAAGGTTCAGTAAGAATAGGGAGTAATTCTTCTTTAGATTTACCAAATGTAGCTTTTAAAACTCCAGATGATAAAATTGTTGTCATCGTTTTAAATAATACAGATATTCAAAAATCTTTTAATATAAATGTAACTCAAGAACCAATTTCTATGGTCTTGCCAGCAGGCGCTGTAGCAACATTAGTCTGGTAAAATAAAAACCTTTTTTTATGAAAAAAACAACAATTTTTATTGTGTGTATCGTATTTCTTATGTCTTGTTTTGGCACAAAAAAAGAAATACTAATACCTGAAAAAGAAGAATTTAAACCAAAAAATCTTGCAGTTTATACCACAGCAGAAAACACGGATTTAAAAATTTCCTTAACAGAAAAAAAAGTTTTTAAAGAGGCTAAGCAACCTTTAGAAACTGAAATTGCAATATTGGTAAATCCTGAAAAAAAATTCCAATCTTTTTTAGGAATTGGAGGTGCTATAACAGATGCTTCTGCAGAGGTTTTTGCAAAACTTCCTAAAAACAAACAAGAAGAATTATTAAACGCTTATTATGGCGAAACTGGTATTAATTACAATATCATCAGAACAAGTATCCATAGTTGCGATTTTAGCTCAGAAAGCCATACGTATGTTAAAGATAACGATGCTGAATTAAAAAGTTTTTCTATTGTTAGAGATTTAAGATATCGAATTCCGATGATTAAAAAAGCACAAAAAATTATTGGTGATGATTTGGTTTTTTACGCAAGCCCTTGGAGTCCGCCAGCTTTTATGAAATCTAATAAAAGCATGCTGCAAGGTGGTAAACTCTTGCCAGAGTATTATCAACCTTGGGCTAATTATTTTGTGAAGTTTATACAGGCTTATGAAAAAGAAGGAATTCCAGTTTGGGGGGTTACAATTCAAAACGAACCTATGGCTAAACAACGCTGGGAATCATGTATTTACACAGCTGATGAAGAAAAAGATTTTTTAAAAAATTATTTAGGACCAACCTTTGAAAAGGCAGGTTTTAAAGATAAGAATATTGTGGTTTGGGATCATAACAGAGATTTAATTTCTCATAGGGCTAATACCATTTTTGATGATCCAGAAGCTTCTAAATATGCATGGGGAATTGGTTATCATTGGTATGAAACTTGGACAGGAGGTAAACCTAAATATGATAATTTAAAAAGTATAAAAGAGTCATATCCAGATAAAAATTTACTTTTTACAGAAGGTTGTCAAGAGGCTTTTGATGAAAATCATTATTACAGATGGTCTAATGCAGAGCGTTATGGAAACTCAATGATTAATGATTTTAATAGTGGTACTGTTGGCTGGACAGACTGGAATATTTTATTAGATGAAACAGGTGGACCTAACCATGTTAATAATTTATGTTTTGCACCAATACATGCAGATCTAAGAACCAAAGAACTCATTTACACACCATCATATTTTTATATTGGCCATTTTTCTAAATTTATCAAACCAAATGCAAAAAGAGTAAGTACTACCACTATGAGAAGTACTTTAGAAGCTACAAGTTTTCAAAATTTAGACGGCAAAATTACTACAGTGGTATTGAATAAAACTGATGAAGCAATTCATTATAAAATCATCGTAAATAATAGCGAAGTTCATTTGACGATTCCTCAACACGCAATACAATCATTAATTTATTAATCAATTAAACATAAAAACATGGAAAATAATTACATTTTAAAAGCTCTTTTAATATTTTTTATATCTAGCACTGGGCTTTTTTGCCAAGTAAATGTTACACTAAAAGTTGATATGTCTGGAGTAACAATAAACCCTGAAGGAATTCATGTTGTAGGCTCTATTAATAACTGGAATACTACTAGTACACCCTTAACTCAAGAAGGTTCTTCTGATATTTACTCTACAAAAATTCAGTTAGATGCTGGATGGCACGAATATAAATTTTTAAACGGAAATTCTTGGGGTACTGAAGAAAATGCAGGATATCCTTGTGCTCCTTCTAACGGAAATAGATTTTTGTACATTAATGATTCTGGTGTTGATGTTGTATTAGAGGTTGTCCCTTTTAATGGATGTAATGCAGACGGAACAGGTTTTTCTTTAACGCTTAATGTTGATATGACATCAGAAATTTTAAGTTCAGATGGTGTTCGGATAGCAGGTTGGTTTAACGGATGGAATGGTGATAATTTTATAATGCCAAATATTGATAACAATATACATAGTGCAACGTTAAGATTACCAACCCCAACAGATTATCCAATTAGCTTTGAATATAAATATATAAATGGTAGCGATTGGGAAACTCCAGATGAAAGTTGTGCTACAGTGGTAAATACAAATAGAACAGAAACAATTGCAAGTTCTGGTAAAAATATTTTTAATGTTTTTAACGGTTGTAATTATACCTTGAGTGTCAAGAATAATTTATTACAAAAAATTGGTATTTATTATCAAAAAGATCACGGAATTAAAATCATAACACCAGGTAATCTTACCAATTTTGAGGTGCAAATTTTTGATATTTCTGGAAGGCAGGTTTCAAAAAATAATTTTGTAAATATTCAAAGCAATGATCAATTTATAAAAATCACATCGCTTAACCAGGGTATTTACTATGTTCAATTAAAAAATAATGAAGCTACGGTCTCAAAAAAAATGTTAATCAAATAAATTTCAAACTATGAAAACAAAACAATTTTTTACACGCAGCATAATAGTTAGTTTATTTCTTATAGCTACTAATGGTTTAAGTGCTCAAATTATTGCAGATGGAACCTATCAGATTTACTCAGATGTTCATCAAGAAGCTATGGTTTCTGCTACAACAGGAGATTTTGACGTTTCTATGACAACTCCTGATTTTTCGGATAATAATCAATTATGGAATTTCACACATCAAGGAGGTAATATATACAAAATCTCTAATGTTGCCTCAGGTTCTTTTATAGGTATAAAGGATGGCTGGTGTGGACAATTTGGAGATGTACAAGCAAGGTATGCAGTTTCAGACGCTAATGTAGAGTTTCTAGTTTCCGAAGGCAATAACCCAGGAACATATGTTTTGCAAATAGCATTTACAACCTGTAACTTTGGCTCTGTAAATAATCCTGTTAGAGCTTTTGATATTCAAGATGGTGCTTCTGGTGCACAAATACAAACTTTTGATGTAGATTCTAGTGGAGCAAATCAACAATTTAGATTAGTTTCTCATGTATGGAATGGCACTCCAGGTTCTACAGATTGGGCTACAGCTTCAAATTGGACTCCTACAACTCTGCCAACAAGTAGTTCTAACGTAAGAATAACAGGTACAACCAACCAACCAACTATTTCAACTAGTGTTGTTGTTAATGATTTGTCTACAGATATAGGGTCATTTACAGTTTTAAATAAAGATTTAACAATTGAGGGAGATTTTAGCAATTTAGGAATATTTGTTGCAAATTCAGGTAGTTCATTAATTACTAAAAAAGCAGTTACTGGTCAAATTACTTACAACTTGCAAATACCAGATACAAATTGGCATTTGGTTTCATCTCCTGTTGTTGGAGAAACGTATAATGATGCTTGGGTTTTAGATAATGATATAGCTTCAGGAATTACGAATACATCTAATAGAGCGATTTCTACATATGTAAATTCTACAGATTTAGACGGCGATTGGGTTTATTTTCAAGGAGGTGGAGCAGAAACTACATTTGGTAGTGGTACAGGATATTCTATGTTAAGGAATTCTGTTGGTCCATTTGCTTTTATAGGTAATTTGGCTACTGAAACTGTAAATACAACAATTACGCAAACAGAAATTGGCGTTGCAACAGGTATTTTTAATAAGTGGAATTTAGTAGGAAATCCTTTTCCTTCTTACATAAATATTGCTGACTTTTTAACAGCAAATGAGGCAGCACTTACAGACGCAAATGAAGCTGTATATATTTGGAATGGAACAGAATATACTGAGCAAACAACAGGTTATATCCATCCAGGGCAAGCTTTTTTTGTGAATTCAGATGCATTAAGCACTAGTATTAATGTTACAGAAGCTATGTTAAGTCCACAAACAGGAGTTCCTTTTTTAAAGGCAAATAATCCATCAGTAACCGTTTTTGTTGAAAGTGAAAATAATTTAAAATCAACTAAAATTAACTATTTAGAGAATAAAACAAAAGGCCTAGACCCAAGATTTGATGTAGGTTCTTTTACAGGTTCTTCTAACAGCGTTAAGGGTTCTTTAGATATTTTTACACAATTGTTAGAATCTAATGAAGGAGTAAATTTTATGCGTCAAACATTACCAAATAAAGATTTAGAAACTATGGTCGTTCCTTTAGTTTTAAGAGCGGACGTAGGTAAAGAAATTAAATTTACTGTAAATGCACAAAATTTACCTACTGGAATTAAAGTTTACTTAGAAGATAGGCTAGAAAATAAATTTATTAGTTTAGAAGAAGCTGGTAAAGCTTATGCAGTTACATTAAATAATGCATCTAATAGTTCTGGCCGTTTTTATGTTCATACAACTTCTAAAGCGTCATTAAGTATAAATAGAGAAACTTTAAGTAATGTTTCGCTCTATAAAATAAATAACTCAACATTAAGAATTGTAGGTTTAACTAAAGGTAAAACAAATCTTAAATTATTCAATTTTCTTGGTAAAGAAGTTTTAAGTACTTCTTTTAAATCCTCGGGAATTGAAGAGGTTAATTTACCAAATTTATCAAAAGGGGTGTATTTTGTAAAATTAGAAACTGAAACTAGTAAATTCAATAAGAAATTCATTTTAGAATAATTAACGAGAATTTAAAATATACATTATGAAAAAAAATATAGAAAACACTGTAAAAGAAACTAAAGGTATTTCTCGTAAAGACGCTATTAAAAAAATAGGAAATTATGGTAAATATGTAGCATTAACAGCTTTAGGTACTTATATGATATTAAATCCTCAAAAGGCACAAGCATCAAGTGTTCCTGTAAACCCAGGAACTGGTTTTTAGAATTTAACAATATTGTACCAATAATATTTCAAAAAAAAATTCAAGCCGAGAATAATTATTACATATTCTTAATAAAAAATCTACGAAAGTGTAGTTTGTATAAGATATTACAATATTATAATTAGTACCACCATTTTAAGAATAAAAGTAAAAGATAAAACTCATAAATCTTAGTCAAAAACACCATGACATCAAGTTTCGAAATTTTAGATTACATTATTTTTATACTATACGCCATCTTAATTTTAGGAGTAGGTTTATGGGTTTCAAGAGATATAAAAGGATATCAAAAAAATGCAGAAGATTACTTTTTAGCCAGTAAATCTTTACCTTGGTGGGCTATTGGGGCATCCTTAATTGCTGCCAATATCTCAGCTGAGCAATTTATAGGAATGTCTGGTTCAGGTTTTGCATCAGGTTTGGCGATTGCTTCTTATGAGTGGATGGCTGCCATCACTTTAATCATTGTAGGAAAATATTTCTTACCCATTTTTATTGAAAAAGGATTATACACAATCCCAGAGTTTGTAGAAAAAAGATACTCTACAAACTTAAAAACAATTCTAGCGGTTTTCTGGATAGCTTTGTATGTATTTGTAAACCTAACCACTGTTTTATATTTAGGTTCCCTTGCTTTAGAAACTATTATGGGGGTGCCAATGCTATATGGTGTTGTTGGCTTAGCGCTTTTTGCAGCGGCTTACTCTCTGTATGGAGGTCTCTCAGCTGTTGCTTGGACAGATGTAATTCAAGTAGTGTTTCTTGTTATTGGTGGTTTGGTAACAACCTATTTAGCCTTAAATACAGTTTCTGATGGAGAAGGAGTGTTTGCAGGATTAGTAACCATTTATGAAGCCGTTCCAGAACGTTTTGCTATGATTTTAGATGAATCGAATCCTGAATATAAAAACTTACCTGGTATTGCAGTACTTGTTGGAGGAATGTGGGTGGCCAATTTGTATTACTGGGGATTTAACCAATATATCATCCAAAGAACTTTAGCTGCAAAATCGTTAAAAGAAGCACAAAAAGGGATTCTATTTGCTGCTTTCTTAAAGTTAGTAATTCCGTTAATTGTCGTAATTCCGGGAATTGCTGCCTATGTAATGGTAAATGATCCTGAAATTATGGCAAGATTGGGGATGGCTGGTTTAGAAAACTTACCTAGTGCAGAACAGGCAGATAAAGCCTATCCTTGGTTATTACAATTTCTACCAACAGGATTAAAAGGTGTGGCGTTTGCAGCTTTAGCAGCAGCGATTGTATCTTCTCTAGCTTCGATGTTAAACTCAACCTCTACCATTTTTACGATGGATATTTATAAACAATACATCAATAAAAATGCATCTGATAAGGCTACTGTAAATATGGGTAGAATTTCAGCGGGAGTTGCTTTGATAATTGCTTGTATTATGGCTCCATTATTAGGGAATCTCGATCAAGCTTTTCAATTTATTCAAGAATATACAGGAGTGGTAAGTCCAGGTATTTTGGCGGTATTTATATTAGGGTTATTTTGGAAAAAAACAACCAACAAAGGTGCAATCTTTGGTGCATTGGTTTCAATACCAATTGCGATGTATTTTAAAGTGGCACCAAAAGGATGGTCTTCAAGTTCATTTTTTGTAGATGTTCCGTTTATGGATCAAATGGGATATACTGTTGTATTAACAATAATTATGATTGCAGGGTATAGTTATATTCAACATAAAGGGGCTGATGATAAAAAAGGAATAGATATTTCTAAAGAATTATTTAAAACAAGTCCGTTGTTCAATATTGGTTCCTTTGCTGTAATGCTGATTTTAGTTGTTTTATATAGCCTCTTTTGGAATTAAATAATCGTTACAATTAATCGTAATAGTTTTTAATTTAGATAAAGGAATTATTTACTGCATTTTTTTTAAGAAATATTGGAGGTAACAATAAGCTATTTGAAAGTAATTTAATTTATTATGGATTGAAAAAAATATTAGGATGTAAACGCAGTGACCATCTTAAAGCTAATTAGTTTCACTCCAGTCAATTAAAAATTATTATATATTTTTTACAAATAAATAGTATAAATCAGAGTACATAAATAATTCAGTACACAATTTTAACGAATCCAGAAAGGGTAGAATTACTTAAACCAACTCGAATATTTTAAATAATTGTTGGCAATTCTATCTATTTCTCCAGAAATTAATTCTTCTGAAATGTCTTTTACTTTTTTAGCGGGTACACCTGCATAAATACTTCCACTTTCTACTTTTGTGTTTTTGGTAACTACAGCACCTGCTGCAATTATAGAATTCGATTCTACAATACAATCGTCCATAATAATAGCCCCCATACCTACTAAAACATTATCGTGAATTGTACACCCATGCACAATTGCATTGTGCCCAATAGATACATTATTCCCTATTGTTGTTGGCGATTTTTGATAAGTTGCGTGGATTACAGCTCCATCTTGAATGTTAACTTTATTACCGATTTTAATAAAATGTACATCGCCTCTAATTACTGCATTAAACCATATAGAACAATCTGAACCTAAAGAAACTTCACCTAAAATAGTAGCGTTTTCTGCGATATAACAATCTTCTGGTATCTGTGGATGATTTCCTCTTACTGATTTTATGATAGGCATATTCTTTTGTCTTTTAGTTTAGCAGTAAATGTAAAAATTTAAAAAACACCTGAATAGAAATTTGATAAAAAATCAAATTAATTCCAATAATTTTCAATCTACTTTCTCTTCTCTTTGGGAAGAATAAGAAGGGCTTTTTTTATTTAAAATAAGATAATAAATTACTTTTTTGCGAAGCAGAAACCAAAATTTCTTTTCCATTAGAAACAATTACACTTCCTCCTTTTCCTTTTTTGTATTTGGTAATTGCGTTTACATTTACCAAATACGATTTATGAATTCTAGCAAACGTGTATTCTGTTAAAGCTTCTTCAAAATATTTTAACGTTTTGCTCACTAATTTTTTAGAATTTGCCAAATGAATTTCTGTATAATTATCATCGGCTTTGCAAAAAACAATGTCATCAATATTTAAAACTTCAAAACCATCTTGGTGCGGAATAGTTATTTTACCTTCTGCAGATTTTGTTTTTGGCGCCAATATTTGATGCTGTAATTCATTTTCTTTTTCTTTAATTTCTGATACAATATTTACAGCTTTAATCAACTCATCAATAGAAATTGGTTTTAACAAATAATAACTTGCATGGTTGTTTAACGCCTCTATTGCATAATGATCGTAAGCCGTTACAAAAACCGTTTCAAAAGTTCTGTTTTCTACTTTTTCTAACAAATCAAACGCGTTGCCAAAAGGCATTTCTACATCTAAAAACACCAAATCTAATTCGTGTTTTTGTATTAATTGATACGCTTCATCAATATTTTCGGCTTCGCCCAATAAAGTAACATTTGGGCAATATTTACCTAAATAGTTGCGCAAAATTTCTCTACTAATTTGTTCGTCTTCTACTATTATGGCTTTTAATTTCATCGTTTTTTTTATTACACTGAGATTCACAGAGTTTTTTCCAAAGAGCTTTCTCAGAATTTTCAATTTATATTTTCCTCAATGTTTTTAAAGGTTGTTACCAGTACATTTTCTTTTCGTAATTTGAAAAAATGCTTTGTGGAACTCAGCGTTTTCTCTGCGAAACTCTGTGAAATAACTATTTCTTTTTTAAAAACAACTCAACTTTTGTTCCTTCTCCATTTGCTAAAGCATCAGTAACATTTACAGCAATGCGTTCTTTGTACATATTATTTAAAATGGCAATTCTATTTTTTATGGTACTCATTCCTTTAGACTTTTGTTTCAGTTGATTTTTCGTCTTAATTTCTTGCGATTTTTTTCGTCCAATTCCATCATCAACAATAGAAATTACAACAGTGTCATCATCTTTTTTTTGAATAGAAATTTCTAAATTCCCTTTCTCTTTTTTATAACGTAATCCGTGCCAAATTGCGTTTTCTATATAAGGCTGTAATAACATTGGCGGAATTGAAAATTGTTCTAAATCAATAGTTTCATCAACAGAAATTTTATAATCAAACTTGTCTTTAAAACGATTGTGTTCTAATTTTACATACAATTCTAGCAACTCAATTTCTTTATTTAAAGAAATAAAATCTTCATCAGAATTTTCTAAAACCGAACGCATTAAAACAGAAAACTCACTTAAATAACGGTTTGCGTTTCGTTCGTCATTTACAGCAATAAAACTGTTTACAGAGTTTAGTGCGTTAAAAATAAAATGCGGATTCATTTGCGATCGCATCGATTTTAAGGCCAATAAATTGTTGGCTAATTTTTGTTGTTTGTTTGTTCTAAACATAAAATAAGCTAGTAAACTCATCAACAGAAAACCACCAATTAAAGAGTAAATAATTAAACGTTGTCTTCGATTACTTTCTTCTGATAATTTTTGATCTATATAAGCTAAACTGATTTTACTTTGTGCCAATTCTTTGTCTTTTTCTAAGCTTGCAATTCGATTTTGATTGTCTGCAATGTTTTTAGAAAACCTTTTGGCTCTTTGAATTTCTTGTTCTTTTCTAACATACAAAGAATCTACCAAAGCCACATATTCTTTATAATTTTTAAGCGCTTTTTCGTTATCACCTAAACTAGCAAAAACCTCAGAAATTTTTCTTGTGGCATCTTTAGCAACTACAATATCTTTCTTTTCTTTTGCATCATTTATACTCTTTTCTAAAAACGGAATTGCACTTTGGTAATCTTCTTTTAAAATGTAAGCATTCCCAATTTTATAACTAATTTTTTGCGGGGTAATTGAATCTTTTTCATTCAATAATATTCTAGCAGAATTACTTTCTGCCTTCTGTAAACTCTTTTTTCGGATGGCAATTTCTTCATCAAAACGTTGATTAGAATTGTAAAAATCGGCCACTTTCTCTTCTTCTTCTAAAGCTCTTTCTGGGTTTTCTTTTTTAGCAAAATTTAAAGAATTTTTAAATTGATTTTCAGCTTCATTAATTTTTCCTTGTGCTGCCAAAACATCTGCTATTTTAGAACTTATATCTGTAATTTTAGGTGATACCGAATTCTCTTTGGAAATTTGTAAGGCTTTTTGATAATTATCGTTAGCTATATCCCATTTTTTTTGAGCAAAATTTACATCACCTAAACCTTCAAAAACCTGAATTTCTTCGTACTTACTCAGTCTTTCTTTTAATAATTCTTGATATGATTGTTGACTATCTGCATACTTTTTTTGTAAAAACTGCGCATTAGCCAAAGCCAATTTAGTGGCTAAATCTTCTTTAATTTGATGCGATAATTTGTAGTTATACACAGCCAAATCGTACTGTTTCCAGTACAGATACACATCTGCAAGCAGTTTGTATGTAGCTGCATTTCTTTGTTTATTTTGCTTATTTTCTAAGGCTTTTTCTATAAAAGACAAACTTTTTTCGATGTCTTTTTCTTTGTAAAACTTCACAGAATCTAAATGCTGCAAATACAAATCTTGACTTCTAGTTTTACTTAAATATTTTGAATTTCCATTTCTACTATTTCCAGAATTTTCAACTAAAATCTTAATATCTTCACTCGATTTTAATCGGTAATAAATCGTTTCAAAATCTGGGTGTGATACTCTAAGTTCATCACCAACTTTGGCTTTTACAATATACCTGCCACTTATATCTGGGTAACTGTAGGTAATACCATTTACAGAAACTTCAGCATTTTTTACTTTCTCATTAGTACTATCATCAACAATTGTAATTCTTACAGAAAACAAGACTCCTTTTTGAGTAATAATATTTTCTTGACTGTAAATTGTTGCAAAACTGAACAATAAAAAAGTAAATAATATGTACGTTTTTTTTAACATTTAATATCTTCTGTTTTCCTTTTTTCTAAAAAGGTTTCCAATTCTTTTAAAAATATTTGGTCTTTTTATAGTAACCATTCCAACAGTTACAACTTCTCCTAAAATTTCATTAGCTTCTTCCATTTCAATTATAAGTGGTTTTTTGATTGATAAAATATCAATTTCTTGTGTTTTATACCCCAAATAAGAGATAACTAATATAGTTGACTTTGCCTTTTTATTTGGTATTTTGATGGAAAAATTTCCATCAAAATCGGTTTCTGTACCTAAATTGGTTCCTTTTAACACAATACTTGCTCCAGGTAAAACATCAAAAGCATCTTTCACTTTACCAGTAATGATAATGTCTTTTTGAATGGAATCATTCTCAACAAAAACTTTACCCAATCTAATACTTAATACCTCTACATTTTCTTTTTTGGATTGCCCAAAAACAGGTTCTGAAGCCGAAATTGCAGAAATTAAAGCCAAACCAGCAGCTACTTTCGATACATTATTTTTCTTTAAAATTGCTAACTCTGTATTCAATTGATTGTCTTTAAAACGACCACAAAGATTTTTGTGTTTTCTAACTTTATTGGCCATTTCTGAGTTTGATAAATTTGTGAAATCAATAACTTCTTTACTACAACTTTTACAAAACTTTCCTTTTTCTGTTGGTGTCATTTTGCTCCAATCTTCATGACAAGGTTTTGGTATAGTAATTTGATATTTCATAGTAAATCGATTTAAATTCTTTGTAAACATATACACAAATTAGCATCCAAAAAAATCACTAAAGTGTGTTATAGCCTATAAAAGCAGTCCAAAAAAAAGGTTTACTCATTTTATATTCTTGTTCACTCACTTAAAGAACCACTTTACTCATTCTGGTTTTATTTAGAAAAAAGTTGTCATTAATATTGGATAACATTAAACACCAAACTTTTAATCAAAATATCAATTTTAAAAACATTAATTATGAAATCTCTTGCGTTAAAAGTAACCTCAATTCTATTTGTTTTAGCAACCACTTTGGGTTATGCTAATCATCCATCAGAAAAAGAAAACCTTAAAAAACAAACCATAAAAGTGGCGTTGTTGTTAGATACTAGTAATAGTATGGACGGATTAATAAACCAAGCAAAAGCACAACTTTGGGAAATTGTAAACGAACTTTCTTATGCCAAATACGGAATGCAAAAACCAGATTTAGAAATTGCTTTGTATGAATATGGAAACTCAAATTTACCTCCTAGAGAAGGGTTTATTAGACAAGTTTTACAGTTTAGTAACGATTTAGATGAAATTTCTGAAAAACTATTTTCACTGACCACAAATGGTGGAAATGAGTTTTGCGGACAAGTAATACAAACTTCTTTAAAAGAACTAGATTGGGGCAACAACAAAAACGATTTAAAATTATTATTTATTGCTGGTAACGAACCTTTTACGCAAGGAAAAATTAATTATAAAGATGCAATTACAGATGCTAAAGAAAAGGATGTGGTGATTAATACTATTTTTTGTGGCAATTATTCTAATGGAATTTCTGGAATGTGGAAAGATGGTGCAGATTTAGGTGGTGGAGATTATTTAACCATTAATCAAGATAAAAAAGTAGTGCATATTATTACTCCTTATGATAATGATATTATCATTTTAAACAAAAAACTAAATGCTACTTATGTTTATTTTGGCACTGCTGGATATGCAAAATATTCAAATCAAAAAGAACAAGATATAAATGCTATTGAAATGGATGAAGTTGTTGCTGTAAAAAGAGCCGTAAGTAAAAGTTCTCGATTGTATGAAAATGCCAATTGGGATTTAATTGATGCTGATAAAAAAGGTAAAGTAGATTATAAAACCATAGAAAAGAACAAATTACCAAAATCTTTACAAAACAAATCTGAAGCAGAACTTAAAAATTATGTAAAACAAAAAGCAAAAGAAAGAGCTGAAATTCAAGAAAAAATTAAAGAATTAGATGCAAAAAGGAGAAGTTTTATCGCAAAAAAACAAAAAGAAGGAACTCAAAAAGATGTTCTAAACAATGTTATGATTAAAGCGATAAAGAGACAAGCAAAGTTGAAAAACTACAGTTGGTAGTTTAGTGGTTGGTAGATTTTTTAAAAGATGATTTAAAAAGTAAGTTGAGCCGTAATTTAAGGTACTAAACCAAAAAAGAGATCGTTTTTAGCGAATCTCTTTTTCTTTATAAACCAAATTAACAAACTATACTTATTTAAAAACCTTTGTTTAAAACATAGGCTGCATCATTCCAACGTAATTCTTGCTTAAATCTGTATAAGTCTGTTTTTTCATCAATCAATAAAAACTCAATATCCATAATTTCTGCAAAATCCTCTAAAGATTCAGCAGATATATTTTGACTGTAACATGTATGATGTGCACCACCAGCGTAAATCCAAGCAGCTGCAGCTGTTTGTAAATCAGGTTTTGCATCCCATAAAACTCTTGCTACTGGTAAATTAGGCATTTCTTCTTTTATCTCAACAGCTTCAACTGTATTAACCAACATTCTAAAACGATTGCCCATATCAACCACAGAAGCATTTAAAGCTTTCCCTGCACCTGCATTAAATACCAAACGCACAGGGTCTTCTTTTCCTCCAATTCCTAAAGGATGTATTTCGCAAGAAACATTTCCTTTTGCAATTGATGGACAAATTTCTAGCATATGAGAACCTAAACAGGTTGTGTTTTTTGGGTTAAAATGATAGGTATAATCCTCCATAAAACTATTTCCACCTTCAAGTCCATGTCCCATAACTTTCATAGTGCGCACCAAAGCAGCAGTTTTCCAATCACCTTCGCCTCCAAATCCATAACCAGAAGCCATTAAACGTTGAGTGGCAATGCCAGGTAATTGTTTCATACCATGCAAATCTTCAAAGGTATCTGTAAATGCTGTAAAGCCACCATCTTCTAGAAAAGCACGCATCCCAAGTTCAATTTTAGCAGCATCTCTTAAAGATTGACGCATACTACCTTCAGATTTTATTTTGGCTGCCATTACATAAGTATCTTCATACTCTTGAATAAGTCTATCTATTTGATTATCTGATATTTCATCAATAAAAGCAACTAAATCTCCTATTCCATAACCATTTACTTCATACCCAAATTTTATTTGAGCAGAAACTTTATTTCCATCAGTTACCGCAACTTGACGCATATTGTCTCCAAAACGAGCCACTTTCATTTTTTTACTATCTGCTACAGCACTAGCAACTCTTGTCCAATCAGCTACTTTTTTAATAACGTTTTCATCTTGCCAGTGTCCTGCAACAACTTTTCGATTTAAACGCATTCTTGATGCTATAAACCCAAATTCACGACCACCATGTGCAGATTGATTTAGATTCATAAAATCCATATCAATAGAATTCCAAGGAATATCTCTATTAAATTGTGTATGTAAGTGTAAAAATGGTTTTTGTAGAGCATTTAAACCTGCGATCCACATTTTAGAAGGAGAAAATGTATGCATCCAAGTAATTAAACCAATACAATTTTCATTATTATTAGCCTCTTTGCAAAGGGCATGAATTTCTTCTGCAGTTTTTACTGTTGGTTTAAATACAATATTAACAGGTATTAAAGCATTATTGTTATAGGTTTTTGCTATTTCTTGAGAATGTAGTGCTACCTGCTTTAGAGTTTCAGGGCCATATAAATGTTGACTTCCGGTTACTAACCAAACGTCGTTTTGTTTTAAATTAATCATTATTATTTTGTTTTTAATAAATTTTTAAATTTACTTAGGATAAGTAGATATAAAGTCCGATTACTGCAGCTACTACAGTAAAACCAACAGGTTTTAAATATTCCCAGCTTGTTATATCTACTTGTTTTGTATATTCTTGGACATATGCTGTTTTTCTTGGGAAGAACTTACTCAATACAAACATTATGATTATTGTTATTACAAATAATAACCCCATTAGGTGTAAGAAACTAATATTAGGTTGTATCAAATATAATGTTACTAAATATGTAACAACACTAAATAAAATTGCAATATTTGCGGCTTTACCAGAAACTCTTTTTGAAAATACACCGATTATTATAATCGCTAAAATTGGTACACTATGTGTGCCATTTAACTCTTGTAAATACGTAAAAATACCTCCTTGAACACCATATAATAAAGGAGCTATAGCCATTGAGAATAAAGCTAAGACGATACCAAATATTTTTCCAGCTCTTACTACTTGTTTTTCTGTGGCATTTTTATTTAAATACTCTTTGTAAAAATCTAATCCAAATAAAGTTACAGAGCTGTTTAACGCACTGTTAAAAGAACTTAAAATTGCTCCAAATAAAACAGCTGCAAAAAAACCTATAAATGCTGCTGGAAGCACTTTTTTAACCAACATTGGATAAGCTTCATCAGCATTTGCTAAATCACCATTAAAGATATAGAAAGCAATTATACCAGGTAAAACCACTATAAATGGCCCAAGTATTTTAATAAAAGCTGCTAATAAAAGTCCTTTTTGTCCTTCTTTTAAATTTTTAGCTCCAAGTGCTCTTTGTATAATTGCTTGATTGGTTCCCCAATAATAAAAATTTACAATAATCATACCTGTAAATAGTGTCCAAAAAGGAACATCAGAATCTGCACCTCCAATAATATTAAACTTCTCTGGAAGTTCTGTTGTTAGTGTATTTAAACCCGTGATTACATTTCCATCTCCAATAAACATTAAACCAAAAATAGGAATTAGAGACCCTCCAATAATTAACCCTACAGCATTTATAGAATCTGATACTGCTACAGCTTTTAGTCCGCCAAAAATTGCATATATACTTCCTATTATTCCAATAGACCATACTGTAATCCAAAGTGCACTTTCTGGTCCTACACTTAAAGTTTCAGGAACGTCAAACATTGTATTTATTGCTAATGCACCTGAATATAAAACTGTTGGTAGCATTGATATTGCGTATCCTAACAAGAACAGTAATGAAACAATGGTTTTTGTACTTTTATCATAACGTTTTTCTAAAAACTGAGGAATTGTAGCAATACCACTTTTAAGATATTTAGGTAATAATATAAAAGCTGTAAAAACCATAGCAATAGCAGCAACAACTTCATAAGCCATAATAGGAAGCCCATCTCTAAAAGATACTCCATTCATACCAACTATTTGCTCGGTAGAAAGATTTGTTAATAATAAAGATCCAGCTATTACAGGTCCTGTAAGGCTTCTACCTCCCAGAAAATAACCATCTGAAGAGTTTTCATCTGTTTTTCTTGTAGACCACCAAGCTATTAAAGCTACTAATAACGTAAAACCAGCAAAAGAGATTATTCCCATAATTTATTGATTATTTTAAAAATTGATATTAACAACCTTGTCCGTAATATGCATCTTTACCATGTTTACGTTCAAAGTGTTTTCTTTTAAGAGCATCTTTTAAAATTGCTGCTTTAGGATTTATTGATAATGTTAGGTGAGCCATTTTTGCAACTTCTTCACAAACAGCGCTGTTGTATACAGCTTTTGCTGCTGTTTTTCCCCAAGTAAAAGGAGCGTGGTTTCCTACCAATATCATTCCTATTTCATAATAATCTAAACCACGGTCTTTTAAGCAATCAATGATTTGATAACCAGTCATGTGTTCATAATCACCTTGAATATAATTATCTTTCATAGGCGGAGCACAAGGAATATCTGCGATTAGGTGATCTGCATGTGTAGTTCCAAAAATTGGGATGTCTTTAATGGCCTGAGCCCAAGCTGTTCCGTAAGTTGAGTGTGTGTGCACTACACCTCCAATTTTATTCCACTCTTTATATAAAACAGCATGTGTTTTTGTATCTGAAGAAGGTCTCATTTTGCCTTCAATAATTTTTGCTTCATAATCACAAATAACCATGTCTTCAGGTTTTAAGTCTTTGTATGGCACACCACTTGGTTTTATTGCAAACACGGCTTTATCTCTGTCTACAGCGCTGGCATTACCAAAAGTAAAAAGAACTAAGCCTAATTCTGGTAATTGCATGTTAGCCTCATAGGCCTCCTCCTTTAATGTTTTGTATGTACTCATTAGTTTTGCATTATATGATTTTCCATTGTTTCACAAAGTCTGTTGTAATCTTCATATATTTTTTTGTAGGCTTCAACATTTTCTGAAATAGGTTTATAAATATTTTCAAAAGGGCTAGCCATTGCATCCATTGCAGACTCAGTATCTTGATGTAAACCAGCTGCAATAGCTCCAAAAATAGCAGCTCCTAATGCACAGGCTTGTTCAGATTTAGCTACATTTATTGGGGCGTTTAAAACATCTGCCATAGTTTGCATTATAAATGTAGATTTCTTGGCAATACCACCAATTGCAATAACACCCTCAATAGGAATCCCTTCACTTATAAATCTGTCTGAAATTTTCTTAGCACCAAAACATGTTGCCTCTACTAAAGCTCTAAATATCTTTGGTGATGTACTTCCTAAATTAATACCAGAAATAACGCCTTTTAAATTTTGATTTGCATCGGGTGTTCTTCTACCATTCATCCAATCTAAAGCAATTTCTCCTGATGAACCAATAGGTTCTTTAGCAGCTGATTCATTCAGTTTTGGTAATATATTTTTAACGGATTCTTCGATTAAAGTTTCTTTTTCTAGTTCAGTTAAAATTTTTGAACTTCCAATAATTTCTCTTATTGACCATTCAATTAAACGTTGATACCAAGCATAAACGTCTCCAAAGGCAGACTGACCTGCCTCTAAACCAAGCATACCAGGTATTACAGAACCATCAACTTGACCACAAATGCCTTCTACTAAATGCTCTTTTTCTTCTAAAGGTTTTACCAAAATGTCGCATGTAGAAGTTCCCATCACTTTTGTTAAATGATAAGGTTTGATGTTAACGCCAACAGCTCCCATATGGCAATCGAAAGCGCCAACTGCTACTTTTACATTTGTAGGTAATCCTAATCTTGTAGACCATGCTTCTGATAAAGTTCCTACAGAAGTATTTGATGTATATGTTTCTTTGAATAATCGATCTCTTAAACCATCTAATTTAGAATCTAGCGCTATAAAAAAATCGTTTGGAGGCAAACCTCCCCAAGACTCGTGCCATAATGCTTTATGACCTGCTGCACAACGACTTCGTTTTATTTTAGTAACGTCATTTCCTCCTGTAAGTAAGAAAGGAATCCAATCGCAATGTTCTACCCAAGAGTACGCATTTTCTAGGATGTTTTTATCTGCTCTAGAAACATGCAAAATTTTTGACCAAAACCACTCTGATGAATAAATTCCTCCTTCATATTGAGAATAATCAAGCTCCCATTTTTTACAAAGAGCATTAATTTCATCTGCTTCTTTTATAGCTGTATGATCTTTCCATAAAATAAACATGGCATTAGGATTATCTCTAAAATCAGGTAATAATGCCAAAGGTGTGCCAGATTTATCTACAGCTACAGGAGTAGAACCTGTGGTGTCTACACCAATACCAACAACGTTTTTTACTACATCTTCACTTACTTTTGATAATGCTTGAGTAATTGTATTTTCTATACCCTCTATGTAGTCTAAGGGGTGTTGCCTGAATTGATTTTTTGATGGATCACAAAACTTACCTTCTTTCCAACGCGAATAATAATGTACTGCAGAAGCTAATTCTTCTCCTGTTAGAGTATTTACTACTAATGCTCTTACAGAATCTGAACCAAAATCCATCCCAATAGTATATTTTGTTTCTGACATAACCTTTAATCTTTTATTTTTCTAATTCCCCTTTTTGTAATCTTCTAAAAACTTAGCCAAACCACTATCTGTTAAAGGGTGTTTTAACAATCCTTCTATAGCACTTAGAGGTCCTGTCATTACATCAGATCCTAATTTTGCACAATTGACAATATGCATTGTATTTCTTACGGAAGCTGCTAAAATTTCAGTATCAAAGTTATAGTTATCATAAACCAATCTAATTTCAGAAATTAAGTTCATTCCGTCTGTAGAAATATCATCTAAACGTCCTAAAAAAGGAGATACATAAGTAGCACCTGCTTTTGCAGCTAATAATGCTTGCCCAACAGAAAAAACTAAAGTTACGTTTGTTTTAATTCCTTTAGAAGAAAAATATTTACATGCTTTTACACCATCTTTTATCATTGGTAATTTTACCACAATCTGCGGATTTAAGGCTGCTAAAGCTTCACCTTCTTTTACCATTCCATCAAAATCTGTAGAGATAACTTCTGCAGAAACATCACCTTCAACTACATCACAAATTGCTTTGTAATGGTTTATTATATTTTCTTGACCAGTAATCCCTTCTTTAGCCATTAAAGAAGGATTTGTAGTTACACCATCTAAAACACCTAAGTCTTGTGCTTCTTTAATCTGTTCTAAATTTGCAGTATCAATAAAAAATTTCATATAATTTGTTTTTTAAACTGTTTTTAAATATTCTAAAACTTGATTTCTCACTTTTTCTGCAGTAAATCCAAATTTATCATCTAGTACAGATGCAGGTGCAGAGTAACCAAAATGGTCTAACCCAAAAACTTTTCCATTATCACCAACCAAACCTTCTAAGTTTACTGGTAACCCTGCTGTTAAACCAAATAATGGTTTGTTGCTTGGAATTACACTTTCTTTATATGTTGTTGATTGATTTTTAAATAATCCTTCAGAAATTATTGAAGCTATATTTACTTTCAAATTATTCTCAGATTCTAACAATTCAGCAGCTGCTACTAAGGTTGAAACCTCTGATCCGTTTGCAATTAAAACTACATCTGGGTTATCTACTTTTTTTACCAAATAACCGCCTTTTTCTGCTTCTAAAGCTTCGTTATATCTTGAGCTTGCTATTGGCTCAATATCTTTTATACCTTGTCTTGATAAAATTAAACCTGTTGGTGTGTTTTTATTATCTAAAGCCATTTTCCAAGCAACACTTGTTTCTGCTGAATCTGCAGGACGTAAGGCTAAAAAACTTGGATTTCCACTATGATTTTTGAGCTTTTCTAATAAACGAATTTGCGCTTCTTGTTCTATAGGTTGATGTGTTGGTCCATCTTCACCTACTCTAAAAGCATCGTGTGTCCAAACGTATTTAACTCCTAATTCTTGTATTGCACTTAATCTAATTGCGGGTTTCATATAATCTGAAAACACAAAAAATGTTGCCACAACCGGAATTACACCTCCATGTAAAGCAATACCATTTGCAATACATGCCATAGTTAACTCAGCCACACCAGCTTGTAAAAAAGAGCCTGAAAAATCTCCTTTTTTTAGTGCATGTGTTTTCTTTAAAAAACCATCTGTTTTATCTGAATTTGATAAATCTGCAGAAGATACAATCATGTTTTCTACATGCTCTGCTAAATAACCTAATACACCAGAAGATGCTGCTCTAGTAGCTAAACCAGCTTTATGCTCTATCTTAGAAAAGTCTAAGTTTGGTAAGTTACCAGATAAAAAGAAATCTAATTTTTTAGCTTTTTCTGGATTAGCTTCTTTCCATATAGAAATATCTACTTTTTTTGCCTTTGCCTTTGCTTTTTTTTGTGCTATTACTTTTTGATAATATTCACTTACTTCTGAATAAATATCAAAAGGATTTTCAGAGCTAGCTCCTAAATTTTCTAAAGTTTTACTATAATCTGCACCTGTAGCTCCAATTGGCTTACCATGTAATTCACAATGACCTTCGTACATACTTCCGTCTGCTGCAACACAACCTTTACCCATAATAGTTTTACCTATAATTAAAGTTGGTTTTTCTGTTTCGTTATTTGCATCTGTAAGTGCTTTTCTTATTTCATCATGGTTATGTGCATCTATGGTTACCACGTTCCAACCCCAAGCTTTATACTTCATAGCAGTATCTTCACTTGTTACTTCATCTGTAGAAGTTGATAATTGAATATCATTAGAATCAAAAAATAGGATAAAATTGTTTAATCCTAAATGACCTGCAATTCTTCCTGCTCCTTGCGATATTTCTTC
The DNA here is from genome assembly GCF_054584775.1 of Polaribacter litoreus. NCBI lineage: Bacteria > Pseudomonadati > Bacteroidota > Flavobacteriia > Flavobacteriales > Flavobacteriaceae > Polaribacter > Polaribacter litoreus. The sequence goes on from NZ_JBTLRD010000004.1 coordinate 233,009, forward strand.
TTGAATACCTCCATCAGAAATAAAACCATAAATTTTGTGGTTCATCCAATCTCCAAAACGAGCTTGTAAAAATTTAGCCGCAATAGCAGCACCAACGCCCATGGTATGCCCTTGTCCTAATGGTCCTGATGTGTTTTCAATTCCTCTTGCCACATCTACTTCTGGATGCCCAGGTGTTATAGAACCCCATTGTCTAAAATTAGCAATGTCTTCTTTTTTGTAATTTCCTAGAAGATAATATTGAGCATACATTAAGGTTGATAGGTGTCCTGCATCCATAAAGAAACGATCTCTGAATGCCCATGACATATCAGACGGATCATAATTAAAGAATTCAGAATACAGGATATGCATAAAATCTGCACCTCCCATAGGTCCTCCAGGATGTCCTGAATTTGCTTTTTCTACCATTGCAACTGCCAATGCTCTAATGTTGTCTGCTGACAGTTGATCTATATTTTTGTTCATTTTACTCATTATTTAAAAATCAAATATATTTTTGCACCATGTGGTGCTATTTTTGTTGTAATACTATCAGAAGAGCTTCTTTCTGTTTCTTTTGCCCACAAGTCTCTAATAAAGTAGGTTCCTTTAAGATCTAATTCTTTTAGAGATATGCTAATTTCTCTGTCTTTGTCAGTAAGGTTAAAAAAGGCTACATAAGTTCCTTTTTCATTTTCAGCAGTCCATATTTTTTCATTATCACTTTCAAAAACAGGTTTGTTATTCCAACTATTTTGATTTACCTCTAGCACTTCTTTATTGCTAATTAAATCGATGGTAAACTGATTTGTGTTTGGTAAATTACCTCCGAACATCAATGGTGAACGGAATATGCACCATAAAGTCATTAAAGTGTATTGCTCTTGTTCATTGAAGTTAGAAACTCTGTTTGTTTCACCAGACTCTCCTCTAGGTAAATCGCCTAATGGCAGCATGTCTGCATCTGGCCAATGGCCTACTGATACAAAAGGTGCCCAAATAGAACAACGATTCATTTGTGCTTTTAGAGAACCCCATTCGTCCCAAAAATCTGCAGAAATACGCCAAAGATTTGTATGATTTCTTAAATGGTTAATAATTGTAGTTTCTGGACCTCCAGGAGAAATGCTAAACACAATTTCTTTACCACAATTATCAATGGCCTTTGCCATAGCTTCTATATCATCAATTCTATAAGGAGATCCTTCTCCTGTAGGAGATCCATTACTTCTATTTACTTCTGACCATGCATTAATATCGTCTGCTTTAATGTAATCTACCCCCCAATTTGCATACAATTCAAATATGGAATCGTAATATTTTTGAGCGCCTTCTTTGGTAAAGTCTAAGGTTCTTAAACTATTGAACCAAGGACATCTTTCTCTATTATAAGAAATAACATCTGCTGTGGTGGTTGTTCCTTTTATAGGTGATTTTGCATCTACAGCTTGTATAGGAATTCCACGCATAATGTGAATGCCAAACTTTAAACCAAGACTATGGATATAGTCTGATAAAGGTTTAAATCCTTTGCCATTTGCTGCAGAAGGAAAACGTTTTGTATCTGGAATTAATCGTCCATAAGCATCAATTAGTTGTGGAATGTTTTCGTTTTTATAATTATGATTGTTAATTTCTGGACCATACCAACCTAAATCTACTACAACATATTCCCATCCATATTGTTTTAAATTTTCTGCTATAAATTTAGCGTTGGCTTTTACCTCTTCTTCAGTAACATTAGTACCAAAACAGTCCCAACTATTCCAACCCATAGGAGGTGTTAATGCTCTATTTTTTATTTTTTCTCTAAACATTAAATTATATTTTTTCTAATTAAGAACAACAGAGAAGATTAAAATGATGATGATTAAAATAATTACATTTAACATCCACCAAGTAAAAATTTTATTATACCATTTTGTGCCTAAACCTTGTTTTAACGCACTACCATTAATATTAAACGTTAAATCTTTTGAGACTTGACTTTCATCTGGATTTGGTGTTATTAAACTTGAAATAATACAAACCATCATTGAAAATACCCATGTTATTAAACCTTGATTTGCAAAAGGTTTGATAAAGTTTGCGAATTCTGAAGCGGAATCTGCTAACATCCCAAACTCTAAAAATTTTAAAAAACCTGCCATGGCAAAACCAGCAATTACAGTAACTAATGCATCTTTACCACCAACTCTTTTCCATAGCATTCCTAACAAGAATAAGGCAGAAAAAGGGGGGGCTATAAACACATATAATGCTTGTATTAAGATAAATAGGTTTACTTTGGTTACAGTTGCTAAAATGATAGCGAACACAATTGAAATTGCTAAAAAAATTGCCCCAACAACTTTACCTGTTTTTACATAATGATTTGAAGAAGCATCTTTTTTATAGATTTCTTGATAAATATCTATAGTAAACATAGTAGATGTAGAATTTAAGACAGAGCTTACTGTAGATTGAATTGCACCAAATAATGCAGCTAATAATATTCCTTTTAAGAAGGTAGGTACTAAAATACTAATCATTTGAATGTAGGTTTTATTGGCAGCATCACTTTGTAAGGCCCAATCTCCAGAGGTTAAAAAATCTGGTTTCATTGCAAAGAATATTAAACCAGGAATTACAACTATTACTGGTAATAACAATTTTAAAAAACTTGCTAAAACCATGCCTCCTCTTGCATGATACATGTCTTTTGCTGCAAATATCTTTTGCACCATGGTTTGATTTACAACTGTGTACCACAAACCAATATAAAAGAAACTAAATACCCAGTGTGTCCAAGGATTTGAGTAATGATTTAATGGTTGTATTACAGACAACCTGCTATACGCATCGCCTTTTTCTGCTCCTTTTAAAATATTAGGAACATTATCTGAAATCCAGTTTTTAGCCCAATCTACATTACCTGTATTTACATCAACCATTACAGAAAATCCTTTGATTATTCCTTCTCCTTCACCCAAATACGCTAAGCCTAAAAAGGTAACTGTTAGTCCACCAAAAATCATTATTAAAATGGTAAGTACATCCATAAAAGCTACGGATTTTAAACCTCCCCATACAGCCCATCCACCTGTGGTGATACCAATAATAATACACGCATTTACAGGACTAATATTAAAAAATTCTGTAAGTATTAAGCTACCTCCGTAAATTACTGGCCCCATAAAAGCAAAAATGTTTGCTAAAATGGAAACAATTGCAAAAATGCGACGTATGGTTTTGCTGAACCTTTTTTCTAAAAACTCTGGCGTTGTGTATACTTTAGAAGTTAAAAGGTATGGTATAAATAACCATATTAAAAAAGTAAATGCAATTACTGTACTCCATTCTCCTGTAGCAACACTAATACCATATATTACTGCAGCTCCAATTAAACCAATAAAGTGTTCTGTACTAATGTTTGAGGCTATGTAAGAGCTACCTACAACATACCAAGGAAGGGTTCTACCAGCTAAAAAATATTCAGCTGAACTTGTACTTTTTTTTCGACCAAACCAATAACCGATAAAACTTAAAAGAATAAAATATCCTATAAATGCTACGTAATCTAAATTTTCTAAAACAAATGCTTGATTTTCCATAAGAATTATTCAATAATTTTTAGGTCTGAAACAAACTCATTAGAACTAATATTTAGCTGAGAGACATTTTTTAAAACCCCTTCTTTTGTAACAATATTTTTAAATTTTATTCCTTCAATATTGCTGCTTTTGCTTTCTCCAATTAACTGTTTTCCTATATCTGCTATATTTGCTTGAATGGTAATATTCTCTAATAATAGATTTCTCAATTTTCCGCCACCTGCGCCTTGATAATTTGAATCTGCAATTTCAATATCGAATAAATTACCATGATATAAGGTTGCATTTTTAATGGTAAGGTTATTAATATCTGCACTGCCACCATGTCTTGCCGCTATAAATGCTTTATTGGTTGGTACTAAACTCACTACATTTTCTATTAAAATGTCTTTAGCATAATCAGCACCATTCCATGTTAGCATAATATCACCTCCATTATTATCTAATCCCCAGAACACCATATTTCTAATAGTGATGTTAGACACTGGAGTACCTTTTAACTCATTAGTACCATCCCAAAGAATATTATCATTACCTTTTTCTGCATCATATAAACCTGTGATGCAAATTCTATCATCATTACTTGCAATAAATGAATCTTCTAAGACTACGTTTTTGCTATAAGTATGAACACCGTCGTTGTTGTGTTCTCCAAAACCACAGAGTTTTACATTTTTTATAGAAACATTTTTACAGTTGGCAATTTCTAATTGATAACTAGGACTGCTTGTAATGGCAACTCCTTCTATTTCTATATTTTCAGAATCAATAAAAACAACACCTAACCAATCTGCATCCCATTCTTCTTCACGATAATTTTTATCTTCAGAAGATTCTTCTGCGTGGGTAACAAAAGATTGAGAGAGAATACCTCTACCCAATAATTTTACGTTTTTTTTGTTTTTTGATTTTATAGTAGCTTCTAAAACAGCACCACCAGCAATATATACTGTATGAATTCCGTTTACAAAAGGGTCCCAAGCCTGTCCAAATTTGTGCACACCAGGTTCTAAGAATAAAACACCATTATCATTTTTTGATGGGATGAATTTTTCTGGTGCTTCTGCACTTATTATTATAGCGTGTTCTTCACCATTAATATTTGCAGTAACTACAAATTTTTCTGGCTTATTGATGTTTATTTTTAAAAGATTATTATTTATATTTTTTTGAATGGTTTTATCTGGTAAAACTGCCCAATCAGAAACAGTATTTCCTAAAGCAGATATATCTATAGTTACATTTCTTTTAAATGTAAAGTTCAGGTATGAAACGCCTTTGTAAGAAACGCTTTTGAGTTGCTTTACATGTTCGTGTTTGTCTTTTATTTCTTTGGTATGATATACAAAAGCGTCTTGGCCGTTAACCTTAACATCAAACTTTGTTGATTCCGATAAGCCATGTACCTTTTCTAAACCGTTAACTGCAGGATATAGAACTAGGTTATCATTATTAGCACTATTTTTTTTAGATTTAGTAACACAACTTATAAGAAAGATTGATACTGAAAGAAATACTAGAGTTATGTTAAAAAACTTGTTTAAGTAATAATAACTCTTAAAAGTACAGTTGTTTGGCATCTTAATACATTTAAATACTGAAGCAAATGTATCTTTTAGACCTACTATTTAAGTTGCTCATTTGACAACATGTTTAGTGGTTTTGTTTAAAACACCTAAAAAAATGAGGTCTGCAATTAAAATACAAATGAGCAACTCAAAAAACTGTACGTAATAAGTTAATTGGGTTATGAAGCTTTGGTTTTAAGATTTTTTACAAATTCAGTTGGAGTTACACCAAATTGTTTTTTGAAGCTTTTGGTAAAGTGAGATTGACTTTGAATACCTACTTTATCCATTACTTGAATCACATTTAAATCTGTACTAGAAAGTATTTGAGCAGCTTTTTTTAGTCTTATACTTCTTATTAAGCTTCCCACAGATTCTGAGGTAACTGCTTTTACTTTAGCATATAGTTTTGTTTTACTAACACCTAGTAATTTACATAGCATTACAACATCAAAATTTACATTATCAATATGATCATCTATACAATCTATTACTTGTTTTAAAAATTCATCTTCTAAATTGCCTTGTACATTTTTTCTAGCTTCTTCGAAAGTTTTTTCTAAAGAAGATTCTTTTATTAGCTTTCTAGATTTTAACACGTTTAGTACTGTTAAGTTTAGTACTTCTAAACTAAAAGGTTTCGATAAGTATATGTCTGCTCCAGATTGTGCTCCTTCAATTTGACTTTGTACATTGTATTTGGCAGATAGTAAAATAAAAGGGATGTTTCTGTACTTTTCGCTTTGTTTTACTTCTGCACAGAATGAAACACCATCCATAATAGGCATCATTATATCGCTTATTATTACCTGAATTTGATGTTGATCTAATAATTCTAAAGCTTCTGCTCCGTTTGAAGCTTCTATTATATGATAATCAGCATCAAAATCGTCTTTAATAAAACCCCTTAATTCTACATTGTCTTCTACTAATAAAACTTTTGGTTTTGTGAAGTTTTCGAACAATTCTACTTTGCTATTGATTTCTACATCATCATTAGGAATTAAAGGACTCAAAGCACTTTTAGATAATTTTACTGATGAATGATTATTAGCATAACCAAAGATTTCTCTATAATCAATATCTGGAATTTCTACTACAAATTTAGTTCCTACACCTTCTTCACTATAAACAGAGAGATTCATTTTATGAATGTCTACCAGACTTTTTACTAATGTTAAACCAATACCAGAGCCTTGGATATCTGCATTGTTATCACCTTGAAAAAACCGATCAAAAATATGCATTATAGATACTTCATCAATTCCTTTTCCTTCATCTTCAATAGACATATAAATGTAAGAATTAGCCACAAATTCATTTTTAATATGTTTTACATTTGAATACTTCTCATGATGATTCTCTTCGTCTTTTGAGTTTAATTTAATAGTAATTTTACTGTTTTCTGGACTAAATTTTATAGCATTGCCAAGAATGTTGAAAATTATTTTTTCTAAAACTGTTCTGTCAAATTGTAATTTATCTGACTCTAAATTGTTGATATAAGTGTAGTTAATTTCTTTTTTTTCTATGGCTGATTTAAAAGATTCTCTAATATCTTCAAAGAAAGGATTTAGATGATAAGGTTTTGCATTTAACTTAAATGCAGTTGAATTTACTTTTCTGTAATCTACCAATTCGTTAATTAATCGTAACAAACGTTTTGCGTTTTTGTACATAAGTTGGTAGTACTTTTCTTTTTTATACTTGTTGATATCACTTTCGTTTATCAATTTTTCTAAAGGATTTAAAATCAATGTTAATGGGGTTTTAAATTCGTGAGAAATATTTGTAAAAAACTGCCCTGTTAATTGATATAGCTTTTCTTTTTCTTGGTCTTGAATTACGGATACTTCATACGCTTTCTTTAATCCAAACCATCTGATTATTAGGTAGTAGCTTAGTAGTAAAATTAATAAGAATAAAAGTGCATAACATACTAGAGCAAAATTTGTAAACCACCAAGGTGCTAATATTTTTATTTTTAATTGCTTAATGTTTTTAGACCAAACACCATCATTATTTGTAGCACTAACTTCAAACAAATAATCTCCATAAGGTAAATTAGAATAGCTAGCTTTTCTATCTGTTGAGTTTGTAAAAATCCAATCTTTATTATAATCTATCAATCTATATTTAAACTGTGTTCTCTTTGGGTTTGCATAATGCAATGAAGAAAATTGTATCTGAAAATTATTTTCTAAATGATTTAATTCTATTTCATCTAATGTGTTAAACGTTTGATTAAAAATTTGATGATCAGAATCTGTATCGCCAATTTCTACTAATTCGTTATTTACATATAAGTTGGTTAAAACTACATTTGTATCAAAATTATTGGTTTGTATTTCATTAGGATAAAAATAGCTTACCCCTTCTGTGCTACCAAAATAAAATCGGCCACTATCGCCTTTACAAGAAGCCCCAACTTTAAAGCTATTCCCTACTAAACCATCTGTTTTATCGTAATTGATAAAGGTTTCTTTTTCTATGTTAAATCTAGAAATACCCTTACCTCCAAGCCATAATTCGTTTTTCTTTGCATCTAATAAAATGGTTTCAATATCTGATGACGATGCGCCTTCTTTTATAGAATAGTGCTTTGCTGAGTAACCATTTTTTAATTTAGAATTTACAGTTAGTTTGTTTAAGCCACCACCTAAAGTTCCCACCCAAAAAATAGAATCATTTTGTCTTACAATTGGCCAAACCCAATTAGAACTAATGGATTTATTGTACGACTCATTTCCTTCGTAATGTAAAATTTCTTTTATACTACCATCTTCCTTTAAAAAAATATGATTTAACCCATTATTTGTGCCAACTAAAACTTCTGGGTAAAAATCATCTGCATAAATAAAAGTAATAACGCTTGATGATAGTCCATAAGAATCGCCTTCTTTTTTGTAAATTTTTTCAACTTCGTAATCATTTGGGTTGTTATAGCGAATTCTATTTAAACCATTTACCCAAGAACCTGCCCAAATATTGCCAAATTTATCTTCGGCCATACTAAAAATTATTTTTTGCGAAAGTCCTTTGTTTCCTGGTTTATCTGACGATATTTTAAAGAATGAATTTTGTTGTTTTGAATAGATGTTAATCCCCTCAAAAGTACCCACCCACAATCTGTCTTTTTGATCAATTAATAAACTTCTTACTTTATTACTCGATAGTGATTTAGCATCACTAGATTGCTTAAATTTAGTTACTTTATTGTTTTTAAAATCATAGTAATTTAAACCTGTTTTTTCTGTGCCTAGCCATACATTTCCTTTTTTATCTTCTACTATTGCCCTAACATAATTTTCTGAAATTGAATTCTCTGAATTCTGGTTATGAACTATAGATTTAAAACCTTTTTTTCCTAAGTCTAGATAATAAACTCCACCTTCATAGTTAGAAACCCACAAGCAATTAGCCTTATCCTTTAACAAGCCTACAACTGTACTTGTTGACAAATTTGAATTGTTTTCATTAAAAAAAGTAAAATTATATTCATTACCTTTTAACGTTGCTTTTACTAAGCCATAAGTACTTCCAATCCAATAATTTTTATTTAATCCTTTTTGAAAAGAACTTACAAAAAATGGTGCGTCTGGAATAATATTTGCGCTTAAAACAGGAAAATTTATTTGATAGTAAGTTGCCGAAACAGATTTCTGTTCTTTTTTATCAAAAACAGAAGTGTTTGCTTTTATAAATCCGTTTTGTGTACCTAAAAGTAGGTAATTTGTTTCTTGAGTAGAAATACCTGTAAATTGCTGGTAGTTTTTAACAATACCTTGAACGATAATTTTTTTAATATCAATATTTCCTTTATTTTCATTTACATTAAACAACCCTTTGTTAGATACCACCCAAAGTAATCCATTAGAGTCTTCTTGCATGTCTACATAATTGGTGTTTTCTTGAACACCTTTCAAAAATTTTTCATTTAAAACTAATGAGTCATCTTCTTTTTTTTGAATTTGAAATGCCTTGAAGTATTTGTCTGAAAGTACATACAAAATATTATTTTTAGAGATATAAACAGACGATAATTTTGTGTTTTCTAAGGATGAATTATCATTAAACCTCCACTCGAGATTAAGGTATTTTTCTTTAATTTTATTAAAACATTCTACACCTCCTTCTGTTACCAACCAAAGTAGTTTTTTGGATTGAATGATTTTTTGGATTCTATTTTTATATACACTTTCAAATGGTGAGTTTTGATTTGAATATGTTTTTAAGTCATATCCATCAAATCTATTTAAACCTCCTAAAGTACCAAACCAGATAAAATCTTGATTGTCTTGAATGATAGAAGTAACATCTGAGTGAGCCAAACCTCTTTCATGAAGAATTTTATTAAAATTTAAGTTTTCTTGAGAAAAGACATTAAAAGAAATAAAAATCAGGAAAAAATATCTAAAGAAACAAATGCACTTATTCATAAGGTGTAGTAAGTTAAAGTTAAATGTTCAAATACGCTAAAATTATCTTTTTGAGTTGCTCAAAATAGAAAAACAAATTTAATTTTTAACCTATTTTAAGTTTAGCGTTTTTGATCTAAAAAAAAACGCTATAGTCCCAAATGAATGGAAGTAAAGCGTTTTATTTAATTTAACATGAATATTTTAAGAATTTATGATTTTATAATAGTAGTGGTATTTGATTTTAAAAGAACTAGGTTATGGTAAACATTGTTCAAATGTTTTAAAATAATAATATTTATTCTTACAAAAAAAAGAGGCCTTTTGAAAAGATAGTCTTTTTTTTTGTGTTTTTTTGATATTTCTTATTTTTAATAATCAATAGAAAAGTAGTTTTTAAAACCTATACTCAAGAACAACCAAATCTTTTACCATCCAGTTATGATGATTTAGTCCCCAAAAATCTTCCCCTTCGAATTGTAAATACAATTATAGACCAAGTTGATATTAGTAGTTTAACGCAAAGTTATAAAGGAGGAGGCACCTCAGGTTATCATCTAAGAATGTTACTCAAAGTAATTATCTATGCCTATTTGCTTAATTTATACACCTCACGTAAAATAGAACAAGCTCTATGTGTAGAAATAGGGTTAATTGCAATAGCACATAACTTGAATAAGTTCAGTTTAGCGATATAAAATCACTTTTACTTTTTTTAAACTAAACTTTTAAAAAAAAACAAAAGAAAAATTAAAGCAAGAAACTAAAATATACAAAAAAGAAAATCGCCTAAAAATTACTTTTTAGACGACCTCTTTTGTTTTAAAAAAAAACGTAAGATTATTTAATTGGCTTAACCGTTTTAATAATTCTTGCAGCAATTTTATATGGATCTGCGTTAGAAGCAGGTCTTCTATCTTCTAACCAACCTTTATATCCTTTTTCTACAGCGATAATTGGAATACGGATAGATGCTCCTCTATCTGAAACTCCCCAAGAGAAATCAGTAATTGCAGCAGTTTCGTGTAAACCAGTTAAACGTTGATCGTTAAACTCACCATAAACAGCAATATGCTCGTCTACAACTGGTCTAAACGCTTCACAAATTTCAGCATACTTCTCTGCAGAACCACATTCTCTTAAAATAGAGTTAGAGAAGTTTGCGTGCATACCAGAACCATTCCAGTCCATATCTTTACCTAATGGTTTTGGATGATAATCTATGTAGTAACCGTATTTTTCAGTTAGTCTATCTAATAAATAACGCGCAATCCAAATTTCATCTCCAGCTTTTTTAGCTCCTTTTGCAAACAATTGGAATTCCCATTGTCCAGATGCAACTTCTTGATTAATACCTTCAAAGTTTAAACCAGCATCAATACATAAATCTGCATGCTCTTCTACTAAGCCTCTACCATGAGTATTTCTACCACCTACAGAACAGTAATACATTCCTTGTGGAGCAGGATAACCACCTACAGGGAAACCTAAAGGTAATTGAGTAGCTTTATCCATAATGAAGTATTCTTGCTCAAAACCAAACCAGAAATCATTATCATCATCATCAATAGTAGCTCTACCATTAGAAACGTGAGGAGTACCATCTGCATTTAAAACCTCTGTCATTACTAAGTAACCATTAATTCTTGCAGGATCTGGATAAATAGCAACTGGTTTTAATAAACAGTCAGAAGAACCTCCTGAGGCTTGTTTTGTTGATGAGCCATCAAAAGACCACATCCCTAATTCTTCAACAGTTCCTTTAAAATCTTCATGCTCTTCAACTTTGGTTTTACTTCTCATGTTTTGAGTTGGAAAATATCCATCTAACCAAATGTATTCTAATTTAATTTTTGCCATAATTGTTATTATAATGTGAAATGTTAATTACACAAAAATGAAATATTTTAAATAGATATCAAAAAAAATGGGGGTAAAAAATTGAAAATCAATAAAAAATAATTTTATCCCTATTTTTTATAGGGTATATTTGTTTAAAAAATAAAAAAAAACCGTAAAAAATCATATTATGTCAACAATTAGATTTTCTGCTTTACAAGAAACCCAACATAGAACAGCCATAAAAGTAAACGAAGATGAAAAAAGATCAGTTTTATTCGGTAAAAATGTATTTAACACGCGTGCTATGCAACAATATCTTACAAGAACCGCTTATCAAAGTGTTATGAATGCTATCGAAAAAGGTACCAAAATAGACCGAAAAATTGCAGATCAGGTTGCTGTAAGTATGAAAGATTGGGCAATTGCTAAAGGTGCAACACATTATACACACTGGTTTCAACCATTAACTGGAGCCACTGCAGAAAAACATGATGCTTTTTTTGAATCTATTAACGGTAGTTTAGCAATGGAAAAATTTGATGGAGAGCAGCTTGTGCAACAAGAGCCAGACGCATCTAGTTTTCCTAACGGAGGCATCAGAAATACTTTTGAAGCCAGAGGTTACACAGCTTGGGATCCTACATCACCAGCCTTTATTTACGAAACAACTTTGTGCATACCTACTATTTTTGTGTCTTACACTGGCGAAGCTTTAGATAATAAAACTCCTTTATTAAGAGCTTTACAAGCTATAGATACACACGCAACTGCGGTTTGTAGGTATTTTGATAAAAATGCCACAAAAGTAAATGCAACTTTGGGCTGGGAGCAAGAATATTTTTTAATTGATGATGCACTTGCATTGTCTAGACCAGATATTTTAATGACGGGTAGAACATTAGTTGGTCATATACCTGCAAAAGGACAGCAATTAGACGACCATTATTTTGGAAGTATTCCTGCTAGAGCCATGAGTTTTATGCAAGATTTAGAGCAAGAATGTATGTTATTAGGTATTCCTGTAAAAACAAGACATAATGAAGTGGCTCCTAATCAATTTGAATTAGCACCTATTTTTGAAGAAGCCAACCTGGCAGTAGATCATAATTCTTTATTAATGGATGTTATGGAAAAGGTCTCGAAACGACATCATTTCAAAGTTCTATTTCACGAAAAACCATTTGTAGGTATCAATGGTTCTGGCAAACACAACAATTGGTCTTTGTCTACAATTGAAGGCACAAACTTGCTAAGTCCTGGTAAAACACCAATGAAAAACTTACAATTTTTAACCTTTTTTGTAAACACTATAAAAGCAGTTCATGAAAATGAAGAATTGTTAAGAGCATCAATTGCATCTGCAAGTAACGATCACAGGTTAGGAGCCAATGAAGCACCACCTGCAATTATATCAGTATTTATTGGCAGTCAATTATCTAGAGTTTTAGACGAATTAGAAAATGTTACCAAAGGAAAGTTATCACCTAAAGAAAAAACAGATTTAAAACTGAATATTATTGGTAAAATTCCAGAAATTTTATTAGACAATACAGATAGAAACAGAACATCAGCTTTTGCATTTACAGGCAATAAATTCGAGTTTAGAGCTGTAGGTTCTTGGGCCAATTGCGCAAAACCAATGACCATTTTAAATACTATTGTAGCCAAGCAATTAAAAGAATTTAAAAAAGAAGTAGACGTATTGATAGAAGAAAAAAACCTTAAAAAAGATGAAGCGATTTTTAACGTGCTTAGAGAGTATATTAAAGCTTCAAAAAATATACGTTTTGAAGGCGATGGTTATGGAGAAGCTTGGGAAAAAGAAGCAAAAAAAAGAAAGCTTAGCAATAATAAAACAACTCCAGAAGCTTTACAAGTAAACATTTCTAAGAAAACAATTGATTTGTTCGAAGAAATGAATGTTATGAATAATGTAGAGCTAGAAGCAAGGTATGAAATTAGCTTACAAGAATATACCAAGCGTATACAAATAGAAAGTAGGGTTCTAGGAGATATGGCTAGAAATCATATTGTACCAACAGCTATAAATTATCAAAATACATTGTTAGAAAACACCAAAAACCTAAAAGAAATTTTTGGTGATGCCTATAAAGATATTGCAAAAGAACAGATAGAACTAATTATGGTAATTTCTAATCATATTAAAGAAATTAATGCTTTATCTCATAAAATGATTGATGAAAGAAGAAAAGCAAATGCATTGCAAGGCCTAAAATCTGCACAAGTTTATTGTAATAAAGTAAAGCCGTTTTTTGACGAGATTAGATATCATTGCGATAAATTAGAAACTATGGTAGATGATAATTTATGGCCGTTAACAAAATATAGAGAACTACTATTTACACGATAATTTTTATTTGGGCGTTTTAACGGGCTTTCCACTATATCTTTTTTGCAGAAAAAAGCAAAAAAGGATGCCGTTCCAATCCCTAACGCATATGGCAAAATCAGTAATTATGTTATAAAAATTTACCAATAGCTTTTTAAAAACAGAAGAGGTCTTTCTTTTAATAAAGTTTACATCTTCCTTATATTTGTGGCACTTTCCAATAATTTAAATAATGATATCAAGAAGTACTATAGACCGAGTTTTTGAAGCTGCAAGAGTAGAGGAGGTAATTGGCGAATTTGTACAACTAAAAAAAGCAGGTAGCAACTTTAAAGGATTAAGTCCGTTTGCAGATGAAAAGTCACCCTCTTTTATGGTGTCTCCTGTAAAGCAAATCTGGAAAGACTTTTCTACAGGAAAAGGAGGTAATGCCATCTCTTTTTTAATGGAGCATGAACACTATACTTATCCAGAAGCTTTAAGATGGTTGGCCAAAAAATACAATATAGAAATTGAAGAAACTGAGCAAACATCAGAAGAAAAAGCACAAATGAATGAAAGAGAAAGTATGTTTTTGGTGTCTAATTTTGCCAAAGAATACTTCCATGACCTTCTGTTAAATACTAATAAAGGTAAGGCAATAGGGTTGAGTTATTTTAAAGAACGAGGTTTTAGAAACGATACCATTAAAAAGTTTGATTTAGGATATTGTATTGATGAATGGGACAACTTTACAAATGCAGCTTTAACAAAAGGTTACGATATTAAATATTTAGCAAGTACAGGGTTAACCATTGTTAAAGAAAACAAACAATTCGATCGTTTTAAAGGGCGTGTAATGTTTCCTATTCATTCCATGTCTGGACGAGTATTGGGTTTTGGTGGTCGAATTTTAACAGCAGATAAAAAAGCAGCGAAGTATTTAAACTCTCCAGAAAGTGAAATTTATCATAAGAGTAAAATCCTTTACGGAATTTATCAAGCTAAAAAAGAAATTGCCAAGCAAGACAATTGTTTTTTGGTAGAAGGCTATACAGATGTAATTTCTTTTCATCAATCTGGTATTGAAAATGTGGTGGCTTCTTCTGGTACTGCATTAACATCAGATCAAATTCGTTTAATAAATAGACTTACTAAAAATATAACGGTATTATTTGATGGTGATGCTGCTGGAGTTAGAGCATCAATTCGAGGTATAGATTTAATTTTAGAACAAGGAATGAACGTAAAAGTGGTTCAATTTCCTGATGGAGAAGACCCAGATAGTTTTGCCAAATCACATTCAGATACTGAGTTAAAAGCGTATTTAGAAAATTCAGCTCAAGATTTTATCAACTTTAAAGTATCACTTTTATTAAAAGAATCAGATAAAGATCCTGTAAAAAAAGCAAGTGTTATAAGAGATATCGTAACCAGTATCTCTAAGATTCCAGATTCTATTCAGCGAGAAGTATATGTGCAAGAATGTTCTAGAATTATGGAAATTTCTGAACGAGTTTTGTTTAGTGAATTGGCGCAATTGTTAAAGAAAAATAGTCAAGAAAAAAGTAAAACAAATAAAAGACAAAACGCACCACAACAAGATCCAAATCAACCACCACCAGAGTACTTTATAGCGCAAGAGCAAGCACAAATGGGGGTGGTAAAAGCCGCAAATGTTTCGTCTCAAAAAGTAAACCAGTTGTCTATTTTAGAAAATGAAATTATTAGAATCTTATTATTGTATGGTAATGAAGAGGTAGAGTTTTCTGAAGAAATAATTTCGGTTAATGAAGATGGTAAAGAAACAATTGAGGTAAGAAAATACCAAAATACAGTTTCTGCAGAAATTTACTTGCATTTACAAGATGATGAAATTGAGTTTTCGAATACAATTTTTCAAGAAATATATACAGAAATCATTCATCAGTTAAATCAATCAGAAAAAGTTGAAATAGAACAACTAATTAATCACAGTAATAACGAAATTTCAAAAACAGTTACCTCTATTTTAATGGACGAAGAAAAACATCAATTGAGTAATTGGGAAAGCAAAAATATTTTTGTTACCCAAGCTGTAGAGGTGCTAAAAAAAGCAGTAAATGATTCGATTTTTAATTTAAGAAGAATTTTAATAGGTGAAAAAATTACTGATTTAATGAGAGAAGCTTCAGAAAATAACTCTAAAACCATAGATTTAGAAGTTATTAAAAACTACACAGATTTAAAGATGAGACTTTTTGAAAAGTTAAATAGAGTAGTTTAATAAAATAAGAATAGGATTGGGTTAAAATACTGATATTAAATTTTAATTTTTTTTTAGTTTTTTTATGAAATTCATAAAAATATAAAATGTTTACCACAAATTTTAATCATTAAAAACCCTTTTTTTATAGGTTAAACGAGTAAAAAAAACTGGTTTTCAATTGTTTGTCTTTTTTTAAAATTTCATAAAAAGGGTTTTTCCTGTAAATTAATTTGAAAGATTAAATTCTTTTTATGTACATTTGGTGCAAGAAAAAGAACAAAAAAGGTAGATTATGAAAAAATTATTACAAATTTTAAAAATCATTATGATGTTTATTTCTCTTCCATTTGAAATCTCTAAAGGATCAAAAAGAAGAGCGCAACAAAGAATAAAGAAAATGATGATTGCTGCAAATCTGTTGTAAAAACATTAACCTAAAACTAAAAAAAATACCTTAACTAAATCAAGTTAAGGTATTTTTTTGCTTATATAATAAATGATTTTTAAAAATACGTTTCATTATGTAAACCTTATTTTAAGGCTACTGGAATTTTACAAACAGGAATTGGTTGCATTTTATGTTGATTAATGGTATTTAAGCGAACATAAATTTTAAAAACATCTTGCTGTCTTCCAGAAAAATCAGCGGCAGTTTTACCAGCATCTTGCATTTGCATTGCCCATTCTAATTCGTCGTAAGAAGCACCTAGCTGATCTTCATCTGTTCTATTATCACCCCACAAACCATCAGTTGGTTGTGCCACTTGTATAGAGTTGGGTACACCTAAATGAGTTGCTAGTGCATAAACTTCAGATTTCATTAAATCTGCAATCGGACTTATATCTACGCCACCATCACCATATTTGGTATAAAAACCAACACCAAAATCTTCCACTTTATTGCCTGTACCAGCCACCAAAGCACTATTTATACCAGCCAAATAATATAAGGTTGTCATTCGTAAGCGCGCTCTTGTGTTTCCTAAAGTTAAATTTACCTTATCTTGATCTTCAATAGTGGGTGTAGCATTTTTAAAATCTTCGAAAGTTGAGGTTAAATCTACTCTAACTTCAGAAACGTTATCAAACCTTTCTTTTAGTTGTTTAATATGCTCTTCTGCTCTAGATACTTGACTAGGAGCTTGATGAATTGGCATTTCTACACATAATGTTGGTAAGCCAGTTTTAGCACATAATGTAGATGTTAATGCAGAATCTATTCCTCCAGATACTCCTACAACAAATCCATTTACTTTAGCTTTAATGGCATAATCTTTTAACCAATTTATAATATATTCAGCTACTTTTTCGGTATTCATTGATAAACTATTTTAGTATTTTTAACGTTCTTAAATTGAGTTACTAAGATACGAAGAATATGAGATTTTTTTTTGCAGTTTTAACGGTTTTGTGTCTGTTTTTTTCATGTATTGATAAAAAACAACCTCAAATAGATGTTTCTGAGATAAAAGTTGATTTTTCTATAAAAAGATATGATGTAGATTTTTATAAAGCCAACAAAGAAACCTTACCTATAGTAAAAGAAAAATATCCGTACTTATTTCCCAAACAATTTACGGATAGCTTGTCTTTGTCAAAAATTAATAACAATGAAGAGCAAGAGTTGTTTGCTGAAACCCAAAAAATTTTCAAAGACTTTACAGAACAAGAAAATCGGTTGCAATTACTTTTTAAACATATAAAATATTACAATTCAAATTTTACGGCTCCAAATGTAGTAACCATATTAACTAATATAGATTATGAAAGTAGGGTAATTTATGCCGACAGTTTGTTGCTTGTTTCTTTAGATGTTTATTTGGGTAAAAATCACCCTTTTTATGCAGATTATCCAAAGTACATCAAAGAAAATAATACCAAAGAACATTTAATAGTAGCTGTTGCAGAAGCCATAATAAACCAACAAAACCCACCTTTACATAAAAGAAGATTTATTGATAAGATGATTTACGAAGGTAAAAAAATGTACTTATTAGATAGGTATTTACCAGCTTTGTCAGATCAAGAAAAGATAGGCTATACATCAGAAAAATACAACTGGGCAATTGCAAATGAAGAACAAGTTTGGATGTATTTTATTGATAAAAAAATACTGTTTAGTACTGATACAAAATTAAATAAACGATTTTTAGAAAATGCACCTTTCTCTAAGTTTTATATGGCAGAGGATAATTTATCTCCTGGCCGAATTGGAGTTTGGTTGGGTTGGCAAATTGTTAAAGCCTATATGCAACATAATGATGTATCTTTGCAAGAATTATTAAAAACGGATGAAGGTGAAATCTTCACAAAATCGAAATACAAACCCAAAAAGTAATGGCAGTTAAACACAATTCTGAAATAAAATTTAAAGTAGGTTTAGATGAAAATAAAGTTCCTGAAGTAATTTCTTGGTCTGCAAAAGATGGTGGTATTGATAACGATCCCTCAAAAGCGGTAATGATATCTGTTTGGGATCATAAGCAAAAAGATACATTACGTATGGATTTATGGACAAAAGATATGCCTGTAGACGAGATGAAACAATTTTTTCATCAAACCCTAGTATCTATGGCAGATACATTTGAAAGAGCAACCGATGATACAAAAATGAGTGCTACAATGCGAGACTTTTGCGAATATTTTGCTGATAAATTAGAATTGAAAAAATAAATTGTTAAGCTTTTTTAATTTGATGAATGATTGATTGGTAATCTTCTGGATGATTTACAAAGTCAATGTCAGATACATCAATAACAAGAGTATTTAAGTTTTGTTGTGTACTTATAAAACTTTTATAGCCGTCGTGAATTTTTTGTAAATAATTGGCTTCAATATTTTGTTCATAAACTCTACCTCTTTTTTTGATATTTTCTAAAAGGCGATCTGTATTTTGATATAAATACACATACAAATCGGGTTTTGTAATTTCTTTGTACATCAAATCAAACATTTTTCTGTACAATTTATATTCATCTTGCTGTAAAGTAATTTGTGCAAAAATCAAAGATTTGAAAATGTAATAATCTGATATAACAAAGTTTTTAAACAAATCTAATTGTGCTAAATCATCAGATAATTGTTGATATCTATCAGCCAAAAAACTCATTTCTAAAGGAAACGCATAACGTTCTTTATCTGTATAAAATTTTGGTAAAAAAGGATTGTCTGCAAAACGTTCTAAGACCAGTTTTGTATTAAAATCTTCAGACATCATTTTGGCTAAAGATGTTTTACCAGCACCAATATTACCTTCAATAGCAATATAATTGTATTTCTCTGAAATAGGAATTGGTAGTTTTAATTGTTCATGTATCGCAGCAATTGCAGAATTATCGTTACAATTTTGTAAGCAAATTGCAATAGCTGTTTTTGTTATAGGATGAATAGCGGTGCTTGCAATCTCGGCTAAAGGAACTAGCACAAATTTACGTTCTAACATTTTTGGGTGTGGAACAGTTAAAGTTTTAGAAACAATAATGTCATTGTCATATAATAAAATGTCAATATCTATATTTCTATCAGTATAACTTTGGGTGTCTTTTCTCTCTCTTCCTAACTTATACTCAATATTTAGTAGCGTTGTAATTAATTTTTCGGCAGAAAGATTTGTGGTAAGTTCTATGCAAATATTAAAAAAATCATTGCTATCAAAACCCCAAGAAGCTGTTTTGTAAACTGATGAAATTTTTAAAATAGTACCAATTTCATCAGCTATTTTATGAATTGCATTTTGCAGATTATCAAGTTTATTACCTTGATTTGTACCTAATGAGAGATATGTTGTGGTTTGATTCTTCAAAAATGAGTTTAAAAGACCTCACAGGTTTAAAATTCTGTGAGGTCTGTATGTTTTACAAAGAAACAAAAAAGCATAAAAAAATCGCCAAAATTAATTGGCGATTTATAAACATTTTGATTTAGGTACTGAAACAATTTCAGTATTTACTTAATCTTCTTTTTTCTCTTGTCTAGGTCTTCTGTTATCACGCCCGCGATTATCTCTACCTCTGTTGTTATCTCTTCCACGATTGTTATCTCTAGGTGGTCTTTCTTTAAAACCTTCTGGTTTTGGTAAAATTGCTTTTCTAGAAACTTTTTCTTTACGTGTTCTTGGGTCTATTCCAAAATATTTTACATCTAAAACATCACCTAAATTAACAACATCGCTTACATTATCTGTACGTTCCCAAGCTAATTCGCTTACGTGTAATAAAACTTCGTTTCCTGGAGCTTCTGTATATTCTACAACTGCACCAAAATCTAACATTTTAATTACTTTAACCTCGTAAACAGAACCTTTTTCTGGTTTAAATAACATTGATTCTATTTTAGCAATTACAGCATCCATTCCTGCTGGATTAGTGCCTAAAATTTCAACAATACCTTCTTCAGTTACAGGATCTTCGTTAATTACGATGGTTGTTTCTGTTTCTTTTTGTAATTCTTGAATATTTTTTCCTCCAGGACCAATAAATGCACCAATTAAATCGTTAGGGATTCTTCTGGTAATCATTTTTGGAGCGTGAGCTTTAACATCGCTATTTGGTTTTTCTATAGTATCTGTTAGTTTTTCTAAGATATGTAAACGACCCTCTCTAGCTTGTTTTAACGCGTTTACTAAAATCTCATAACTTAATCCTTTGATTTTAATATCCATTTGGCAAGCTGTAATACCATCTGCAGTACCTGTAACTTTAAAGTCCATATCACCTAAGTGATCTTCATCACCTAAAATATCAGATAAAACTGCGTAGTTTTCACCATCAGAAATTAATCCCATAGCAATACCAGAAACAGGTTTCTTTAATTGTACACCAGCATCCATTAATGCCATTGTTCCAGAACAAACAGTTGCCATAGAAGAAGAACCATTAGATTCTAAAACTTCACTTACAACTCTTACTGTATAAGGGCAATCAGCAGGAATCATTCCTTTTAATGCTCTTTGCGCTAAATTACCATGACCAACTTCTCTTCTAGACGTTCCTCTAATTGGACGTGCTTCTCCAGTTGAAAAAGGAGGGAAGTTATAGTGTAAATAGAAAGTTTCTTCACCTTCAAAAGAAGGCATATCTATTTGGTTTGCTTCTCTAGAAGTACCTAAAGTTACAGTTGCCAATGCTTGTGTTTCTCCTCTTGTAAAAATTGATGAACCATGTGTTGATGGTAAATAGTCTACCTCACACCAAATTGGTCTAATATCTGTAGTTTTACGGCCATCTAAACGTAAACCTTCTTTCAAGGTTAAATCGCGAATGGCTGTTTTTTGTGCCTTAGCAACATATTTAGAAATTAACTTTCCGAATTCCTCTTGCTCTTCTTCAGAAAAAGAGTTTACGACTTCTTCTTTAATTTCGCTAAATGCAGCACTTCTTTCGTGTTTTGCAGAACCCGCTTTAGCAATAGCATACGTTTTATCGTATACTAATTCTTTAATTTTAGCTTCTAATTCTTCATTTTCAACAGCTGGTTCGTATTCACGAACTTCTTTCTTCCCGAAAGCTTCAGCTAAAGCAACTTGAGCAGCACATTGTACTTTAATTGCTTCGTGTGCCACTTTAATAGCTTCTGCCATTTCTTCTTCAGAACATTCATCCATTTCACCTTCTACCATCATCACTGAATCTGCAGAAGCACCAACCATCATGTCAATATCAGCTTCTTCTAATTGAGCTCTTGTTGGATTGATTACAAATTCACCATTTACTCTTGCAACTCTCACTTCAGAGATTGGGCATTCAAATGGTAAATCTGATAATTGAATAGCAGCAGATGCAGCTAAACCAGCCATTGCGTCTGGCATAACATCATCATCATGAGACATCATCTGAATCATAACTTGTGTTTCTGAATGGTAATCTTTTGGGAACAATGGACGTAAAACACGGTCTACTAAACGCATGGTTAATACTTCACCATCACTTGGTCTTGCTTCTCTTTTAAAGAAACCTCCAGGGTAACGACCTGCAGCAGCAAATTTTTCTCTATAGTCTACAGTTAAGGGTAAAAAATCTACATCTGCTTGATGATAATTTGATACTACTGTACATAACAACATACATTTACCTGATTGAACAACAACTGAACCGTGCGCTTGTTTTGCTAATTTACCGGTTTCTAATGAGATGGTTCTTCCATCTCCAAGGTCAATGACCTCTCTAAATACTTTTGGAATCATAAATTTTTAAAATTCTTAATGTTTAATTTGTTTGTTGTTGTGTTGTTCTGAAACAAGTTCAGTAAAAATAGCTGTTGTGTGTTTTTTCCAATGGAAATTCAAAAGGGTTGTTAGTTCTTTTGATTTTTTTTGAATTACGTTTGTGAAGCGTAACTCATTTAATTTGTAGATTTCTGTTTGTGCAAAAATAATTCTACTTGATGTCATCTCTACCTTGTGGAGAGATCTTAAGATTTCTCGACTTCATTACATTTCGCTCGAAATAAAAATGTTTGCTTTGCAAATTCATACAAAAACAAATAAAAAAGAGGCACGTTTATAGTGCCTCTTTTTAAGAAATTATTTTCTAATTCCTAGTTCTTTAATAATTGCACGATATCTTGCAATATCTGTTTTCTTTAAATAATCCAATAAACTTCTACGTTTACCTACCATCATTACTAACGAACGCTCTGTGTTAAAATCTTTACGATTTCTCTTTAAATGTTCAGTTAAATGGTTGATTCTGTGAGTGAATAATGCAATTTGACCTTCTGAAGAACCAGTATCATTTTTTCCTTTACCGTGTTTTTCGAAGATACCTTCTTTAATTTCTTTTGTTAAGTACATGCCAATATTATTTAAATGATTTTTATGTATATCAATGATATTTTTCATTGAAGGTGCAAATATAGAATTATTTTTCAAGAAAAAACCAATAAAAGAATATTCTTTTATTGGTTTTGGTGTGTTCTAAATTCTATGTTTTTAAGCTTCTACTTCTTTTCTTATTGGTAAATTTTGTATTAAATCGATATATAGATTTACTTGTTTCTTTAGGTGTTTGCGTTCGTAAATTGCATCTAAAAAACCATGTTCTAAAACAAATTCAGATTTTTGGAAACCTTCTGGTAATTCTTTACCTGTTGTATCTTTTACCACTCTTGGCCCAGCAAATGCAATTAATGCATTTGGTTCTGCTATATTAATATCGCCTAACATTGCATAAGAAGCAGTTGTACCACCTGTTGTTGGGTCTGTACATAAAGAAATATAAGGTATTTTTACTTCTGCTAATTGTGCTAGTTTTGCTGATGTTTTTACCAACTGCATTAGAGAAAGCGATGCTTCCATCATTCTTGCTCCACCAGATTTAGATATCATTAAAAAAGGAATTCTATTTTCT
This sequence comes from Polaribacter litoreus, assembly GCF_054584775.1. Lineage (NCBI taxonomy): Bacteria > Pseudomonadati > Bacteroidota > Flavobacteriia > Flavobacteriales > Flavobacteriaceae > Polaribacter > Polaribacter litoreus. The sequence continues at coordinate 256,335 of NZ_JBTLRD010000004.1, forward strand.
ATAGAGTAATTAATTGCACGTGCAATTTTTTCTCCAACAACAGAACCCATAGAACCACCAATAAAAGCAAAATCCATAGCAGCAATAACAATATCTTTTCCTAAAGATTTACCAACTGCAGTTCTTACAGCGTCTTTTAATTTTGTTTTTTCTTGTGCCGCTTTTAATCTGTCTGGATATTTTTGAGTGTCTTCGAATTTTAAAGGGTCTTTAGAAGTCAATTTTTCGTTTAATTCTTCAAACTTATTATCATCAAAAAATAATTCGAAATATTCTTTACTGCCAATTCTTACATGGTAACCATCTTCTGGACTAACATATAAGTTCTTTTTTAATTCTTCTGTATCTATAATTTTACCACTAGGTGTTTTGTACCAAAGACCTTTGGGTGTGTCTTTTTTATCTTCTGTAGCAGTTTGTATTCCTTTATCAGTTCTTTTAAACCAAGCGCTCATAGATTTGTTTGTTTAAAATTATATTTGTTTAATGGTTTCTTTTTTAAAAGAAACGGATTACAAATGTAAAAGATTTTTTATGAAGTATTTATAGCAAATAAAAAAAAAGCATTTTGATTTAATCAAAATGCTTTTTTAATAATTTTATTTATAAAATATTATAGTGTATCTACGTTATTTAAGTCTGCAAAAGCTTGCTTTAAACGAGCTTTAAAAGTTTCTTCACCTAAACGTAACCATTTTCTTGGGTCGTAATATTTTTTGTTTGGTTGGTCTGCACCTTCTGGATTACCAATTTGAGTTGCTAAATAATCTGCTTTACCTTGCATATAATCTCTAATACCTTCTGTAAAAGCGAATTGTAAATCAGTATCTATATTCATTTTAATTACACCATAACCAATAGCTTCTCTAATTTCTTCTAAAGTAGAACCAGAACCACCATGAAAAACAAAATCGATATGATTTTCTTCTACACCGTATTTTTTAGTAATAAATTCTTGAGAATTCTTTAAGATTTTTGGTGTTAATTTTACATTACCTGGTTTGTAAACTCCATGCACGTTACCAAATGCAGCTGCAATAGTAAATTGTGGAGATACTTTCATTAACTCTTCGTAAGCATAAGCTACTTCTTCTGGTTGTGTATATAATTTAGAAGCATCTACATCAGAATTATCTACTCCATCTTCTTCACCACCAGTAATACCTAATTCAATTTCTAAAGTCATACCCATTTTGCTCATTCTAGCTAAGTATGTTTTACAAATTTCCATATTTTCTTCTATAGGTTCTTCAGATAAATCAATCATATGAGAACTGTATAGAGGTTTTCCTGTTTCTTCGAAGTGTTTTTCTGATGCATCTAATAATCCATCAATCCAAGGTAATAATTTCTTAGCACAGTGATCTGTATGTAAAATTACAGGAACTCCGTAAGCTACTGCTAATTCATTAACGTGTTTTGCACCAGCAACACCGCCAGCAATAGCAGCTTTTTGATTTTCGTTAGATAAACCTTTTCCAGCATTAAACTGCGCCCCACCATTAGAAAATTGAATAATTACAGGCGAATTTAATTCTTTAGCTGTTTCTAAAACACTATTAATTGTATTAGAACCAATTACATTAACTGCTGGTAAAGCAAATCCTTTTTCTTTTGCGTAATTAAAAATTTCTTGAACTTCTTTTCCAGTTGCTACACCAGGTTTAATATTATGACCCATTATGTTGTATTTAATAATTATTTATATGATGTAAAAATAATAAAAAATGTAGTTTTAACGGTAAATAGAAATTAAAAATAACGAAAACGTTGTCTATTTTAAAAAGGATAGTTAATACCTATATTGTAAACAGCACTATTAAAATTATAGTTTTTAAACCATTTATTGCCATTTAAATAGGGTTCGTAGGTTTTAAAGCCAATATCTAAACGAACAATTAGAAAATTAAAGTCGAGTCTTGCACCAATACCAGAGCCTACAGCGATGTTTTTTAAGGATGAAAAACCTGTAAATTTTGCATCATCTTCTATAAAACTAGAGCTAGAGATGTCCCAAATATTTCCAGCATCGATAAACAAAGCGCCTTTAAGCATGCTTACTACATCAAAGCGATACTCTGCACTTGTTAAAAACTTAAAACTACCAATATTAAATTCTAGGCCAGTATTTCTGCTTCCTGGGCCTAATTCGTAAGTCTGCCAAGCTCTAATATCATTAGAACCACCTGCAAAATAACTTTTGGTAAAAGGAATATCGGAATTATCATACGTAAAAATTGCACCTATAGAAGATCGAAATCCAAAAACAGAATTTCCTGAGCCAAGAGTCCAAAATTTCTTGTATTCAATATCAGTTTTAAAATACTGAGCTAAAGGTATTTTTAGAAAAGTTTTTTTGTTTTTATTGTTTATTTTGTTTGAGAGCAATCCTAAAATATTTCCAGAATTGGCTAGTCTTACTCTAAAAAAAGAAAAGTCGTTATCTCTAAAATCTGTTTGCCCATTATAAGTGTATGTATAAGCAATTGTAGGGATTAAGAAATCTGATGTAATGATATTATACCTGTCTAAAATGTTTAAAGTATTATTAAATTCTTCTGGATTAGAGGTTCTAAAGTTAGTATCGTTTGCAACAGCATTCATAAAACGCAATGCTTCATTTGGCACATCTAACTCTCTGTTAGAGTTGTTGTAATTGAAATTATCAAAAATTTGAGCCACTTCATTCAGACTTTGATATTCTGAGTTGTATATGTTAAAGTAACTACTTACATTAAGATTTTGTACGTATTGCGTGTTTAGTACTTCTAATTGAATGGTTTTTTGTGGGTTGTATTGCCATTTGTAATCTGTTAAAAAAGTAAAGGTTTGCCTATCTAAACCAATATTTTTTTGAAAACTCGAACCTAAAGAAAAATAGGTTCTTGGAGACATTTCTTTAGGAACAAGTTTACTTAAGCCAAAAGGAGCCACAAACCTTGGAATTTCTACAGAAGCATCTGCCCCAATTTCCCAACCTGGGCCAGTGTTAGAATTAAACCAAGAACCTAAAAACGATAGTTTTAAAAGCTCAGTTCCTTTAAAAGTATTTCGATTTGTAAGAGAAAATTTTGCAGAAGTTCCAATATTTCTAATATTAGAGTGTGTTAACTCTGTTTCAAAGCCTAATGTGTATTTTTCTAAAGGAGATAGTAATATATCCATTTTTAACGCATCATCAGAACCATTAATCAAAGAAAAATTGATATTGGTAGATTTAAAATTCTGTAAAGATTTTAAATGTTTTCTAGTTAAACTTATTAAGGTGTCTCTATAAATATCATTAGGCTTTAAAAATAAAGATTGTGATAAATACTTGGTACTGTATTTTACTTTGTCGTGTGCCAAAAAGTTAATACCACCATAGGTTAAGGTGTCTTTAATAGCCTCACCTTTTTTGGTAAAAGAGTAATCTGTATATACATTTACTTCTTTAATTTTTCTAATTTTATAGGGCTTTTCTTTGTATTGGCCATTATCTTCAATCAATCTATTTCCAGAGATTATAAAATCTATATTTGCCTTGTAATCTGCACGAGTAGAATCAACATAAAAGCCTAAAGCAGATTCTGTAAAATTATCAATTCCGCTATTTCTAAAAAGTTTAACCACATTTGCAGCTTCATTTCTAAAAACCTGTTCTTTGTATTGTTTACCTGTTTTTAATACACTTTGTAAGTCTGAATTTTTATAAATAGAGTCTAAAACTTTAGATTCTATTTTTATATTTATGGTGTCTAAAATGGTTGGCTTTCCTTTGTTGATGTAATAGGTTACTGTAGCTTTTTTATGTGTTGAGTCTCTTTTTATTTTTGATGTAACAGAAGATTTAAAAAAACCTTGCGTTTTGTAAAACGCAGATAAATTATTAGCAGTTCTTTTAACTTTAAGCTCTTTAACAATCTCTGGAGTTTGAAAATTTAAAAACCATTTATTTAAGTTTATAAAAGAATTTGCAAAAGCAATGCTTTGTTTTTCTGAAAATATTTTTTTTACTGTGTTGTAAGAATTTGGGTTTTTTTCTGCCCACTCACTAGGGGTTTTGGGTTTGTTGTGATTTCCTAAATTATGAAAATATAACCCTAAAGGCATTCCTATAAAACGAGGGTTTGGTTTTTGAAGAATATATTTTTGTAAATCGGGGCTATTGGTTTTTGTACTATCAATAAAAATGTAATTTTTGGTCAGCAGATGTTCGCCTTCGGCTACATGTTTTGTAGAATTACATGCAGCCAAAAATACAATGAATAAAAATAAGTAAGAAAATTTTTTCATTATTTTAGCACTCCAAAGGAAATCAAAAATAGTATTTTTCAACGGTTTATTTTCATTTAGCAGCAATTAATGAGCATCTCAAAAAATCAACTAAAAGTTATAACAAGTTTATCGCAAAAAAAGTATAGACAAAAGCAGCAATTATTTGTAGCTGAAGGTGTAAAAGTGGTAAACGAATTGCTAAACTCTTCTTTTAAGGTTGATGTTTTATTTGCTACTGATGATTTTGAAACTTCGATTTATAATGATACAATTATCCGAATTTCCGATACTGAATTACAAAAAATAAGCAAGTTAAAATCGCCCAATAAAGTTTTAGGATTATTTAAAATTCCGGATGAAAAACCGCTTCAAAATAATGGATTAACCATTGCTTTAGATGCCATTAACGATCCTGGAAATTTAGGTACAATTATTCGTTTGTGCGATTGGTTTGGAGTATCGCAATTAATTTGCTCTAAAAACACTGTAGATTGTTATAACCAAAAAGTTGTGCAAGCAAGTATGGGTTCTTTAACCAGAGTTTCTATAAAATATTTAGATTTAGAAACGTATTTAAATGAAACTACTTTGCCAACCTTTATTGCTGATATGGATGGTAAAAATGTTTACAAATCTGAATTACCAAAAGAAGCCATTTTAATTATGGGCAATGAGGCAAATGGTGTTTCTGATAAAGTGAAAAGTATGATAAAAAATAAGATTTGCATTCCAAGATTTGGTGAAATTCAAGAAACAGAAAGCCTAAATGTTGCTACAGCTACTGCAGTTTTATTGAGTGAATTTAAACGAAGTTTTTAGTGGGTAGTATTAGTTTTCTCAGTTAACAAATAACTTTGCGACTAATTTTTACTCAAAAGCTAAGTTTAGGAATAAACCACGAGTTCCCATAAAATTTACAGGAGAAGTCCATTGACTATTAGGGTCGTCATCGTATTTTATTTCATTATTAATTGCAAAAACACCACGAATTGAAGGCGAGAATTTAAAAAATGATAAATAAATATCGATTCCCATACCAACTTCGTACATAAAATTGCTAGTTTTCATACGAAACTGCCCTGCAGAATTGTCATCTTGATTGGCTTCATTACTCGAAAAGTTATGATCGTAAGAAATACCAGCCAACACATAAGGACGAATATTTTTATAACGATCTGTACTAAATTTTAAGACTACAGGAACATGCAAGTATGTAGAGCCAACCTCACGAATACTATCTCTAGGGTTACTTGCGTTTGTAAGATGATTAAAAATGATGTTCTTAGAATTGGTCATTAAACCAGGCTCAAAACGAAAACTTAAATTTTTATGTAAACGCAGTTCAGCAATTAAACCAACATTAAAACCGTAGGTTGGTTCTACAGTGTAACCAGCATCAAAAACGTTGCTATTTCTGATATTTAATTTAAAATCATTTTGATTCAAACCTAAATAAAAACCATAATGAATTTTTCTATCATCAAAAGTGGGTAGATTTTCAACACGTTCTCTCTGTGCAAAAAACGTTGCAGAAATCATCAACAAAAAACCAAAAAGAAGTGTTTTTTTTATCATTTTTATTTTCTTGCAGTATAAATTGTAGCCACTCCAAAAGTTACAGGATTGGCTTTTGTATATGTAAACCCATTATTTTGTAAAATATTGTTGAAAGCTTCTCCAAAAGGAAAAGAATTTGCAGATTCTGATAAATAAGAATAGGCAGCTTTGTCTTTAGAAAAAAGTTTACCAACTGTTGGTAAGAATAAGTTAGTGTATAATTTATAGCCCTGTTTAAAAGGAAATTTTACAGGATTAGAGGTTTCTAAAATCACCAAAACTCCTGTAGGTTTTAAAACTCTTGCAATTTCTTTTAATCCCTTATTTAAATTTGCAAAATTACGTACCCCAAAAGAAACTGTAATAGCATCGAAAGTAGCGTCATCAAAAGGCATGGCTTCAGAGTCGCCTACTATCATTTCTATTTTATCAGACAAATTGGCTTTTGCAATTTTTTGCTTACCAACTTCTAACATTCCTGCAGAAATATCTAAACCCACAATTCTATCAGGATTTAAGTCGGCCATCATTAAAGCCAAATCACCAGTTCCAGTTGCAATATCTAAAATTTGTTTCGGGTTGTTTTTACCAACAATTTCAACAACCTTTTTACGCCATTTCACATCAATTCCTAAAGAAATTACACGATTTAAACCATCGTAATTTCCAGAAATAGTATCGAACATTTGGGCAACTTGTTCTTTTTTACCGAGTTTAGAATCTTTATATGGATTTATTTTTTCTGCTGACATTCTTATCCGTTAATTGCTACAACTTCGTTAATTTGATTGGGTAACATTTCTTTTAATAAAGTTTCTATTCCGTTTTTTAAAGTGGCAGTAGAAGAAGGGCAACCACTACAAGCGCCTTGTAAAACAACACTTACAACTTTGTTTTGCTCATCATAAGAACGAAATGCAATATTACCTCCATCACCAGCAACAGCAGGTTTTATATATTCATCTAAAATATCTGCAATTTGTGCAGGTACGCCTTCTAACGCTACTTTTGGAGCTGTATTTTCTGTTTTTGTTTCTGTTGATGTTTGATTCGGTAATGCTGCAATAATTGTTTTTCCATCAACTAAATATTCACGAATAAAAGATCGAACTTCAGAGAAAACCTCATTCCAATCTACCATATCATATTTTGTTACAGAAATATAATTATCAGAAATAAAAACTTCTTTTACAAAAGGAAAATTAAAAATAGCTTGTGCTAAAGGCGATGATTTGCTGGCTTCCTCTATGTTTTTATACTCAACATCAGTTTGAGTTAATGCTTTGTTAGTGCCAAATTTCATAACAGCTGGGTTTGGTGTAACTTCTGCATAAACTTCTATAGCTTCTTTTTTTGTTGATGAAACCTGCTCGTTTACAACCACGTTACCGTCAGTAATATAGGCCTGAATTTGTTCGGCAACTTCATCTTGAACGTCTGACCATTCTACAATGTCAAAACGTTGAATGGCAATAAAGTTAGCTGTAATAAATATCTTTTTTACAAATGGTAAATAAAACAATTGTTGCGCTAAAGGTGAGTTTTTAGCTTCGTCTATATTTGAAAATTCATAACTTCCACCATTAATTAAAATTTTTGTGCTATTGAATTTTAATATGGTATTATTAGTTGTTTCTTGAATGGTAATTATTGTCTCTTGCATATTCTTAAAATGAGATGCAAAATTACGGCAAAAAACTGAATTGCAACAAAAAAGACCTTGTATGTTTTGCAAATACAAGGCCCTTACTATAAATATTTTCGATTACAAACTTAACGAAACAGTTGCTGTAAAAACTCGATTATCGATGTTTAAGTTTGCTGGGTTTACATTAAGACCTGGGTAAAAGTTATAACCTGCGGTTCTATTATTATCGGTAAAAGCAAAATCTACTTTAAAGTTCCCAAAATTATAACCAGCACCCAATGAATACCCTTCAACATCTGAAAAGTTAGAGATTGTAGTAGTATTTAAGTTGTTGTTTATAAACGGAGATTGTTCAAAGCTGTAACCACCTCTTATGCTAATATTATCAAAACGCCATTCAGTACCTATGTTGTAGCTATGTGTGTTCCTTAAGTTTTGCTGATAGAATTGGTTTTCGTTGGTAAATACACCATCTGATAATCTAATACCACTGTAATTTCTATTGATGTAATCTATACTTAATAATCCGTTTTTGCCAAACACAAATGCAGCACTACCTGTTAGCTTACTTGGTGTTCTTAATCTGTAAGATATCAATTGAAAATCATTAAACTCAGAGAAAGTACCACCATTTCCAGGAAAAAAAGTGGTTTCTCCAATATCTACATTACTATCTTGATTATAGTTTGAATCTTGAAGAATTTCTGTAAACCAAGTTGGTGTTTGGTAAGATACACCGAATCTAAATGCCGGATGCAATTTATAGATAAAACCTAAATTTGCAGAAAAACCAGTACCTGTTGTAATATTATCTTGAAATAATTCAACATCTAAAATATTAAAATCAATATCACTATTTAATTCGGTTAATACAGATTGTTGAGAAAAATTTAATTCATAAAAATTTAAACCTAGCCCTACATGTAATTTTTTTTGATGCACAGCAGAAAACGCAAAGTTTAATTCTGAAATTTCTCCATCATAGGTGTTATCAAAAAATTGACCTTCGGTAAAATTATAAACATTTTCATCTCTTGGATTACTGTCAAATCTAGTTACAGCTTCGTTTCCACCAGCAGAAAAGCTTCTAGAAAAATCTTTTGTTATTCTATAGTTAAAACCTATTGCAAATTTGCTCCACTCTTTACTAAACGCACTGTCAAAAATCAATACAGCACCAGCTTGAGATAGGTTTAAATTTTCATTATTTGTTATTAAAGTTCTTCTATCATTAAAAGCGGCATCACCAAAAGAAGTTGCAATATCTTGACTTCTTGAATTAATAGTACCTGTAAGCATACTGTAATTAAAAACAGATAAACCAGCAGGATTTATGTTCATTGAAGAAATATCGCCTCCTAAAGCTCCAAATGCTCCGCTCATTGCAGTAAAACGCGCTGTTCCATTGTTATCGTCTTGAGAAAATAAAATTCCCAAATCTTGGTATCTTAAATTTTGAGAAAAAGATGTAAACGTTACTGCGAATAGAATCGCTGTGATAAATAATTTTTTCATATTGTTAAAATTTTTCTGAAGAATATATTTTTAGTTTCCTCTTCTGTTTGTAGAACCAGAACTTCTAGATGTACTACTTCTTCTTGTTGATGAAGATTTAGAACTTCTACTAGAACTTGAAGAGCTTCTTGAAGGTATGGCACTTCTTCTTGTTGATGAACTACTTCTTCTTGCAGATGAAGATGATGACCTTCTGGCATTAGAGCTACTATTTCTAGACCTAGTACTACTACTTCTGGTTGAAGAACTTCTCCTTGAGGTTGGTGTACTTCTTCTTACAGTAGATGAATTTCGAGTTGAAGTAGCACTTCTTCTTGATGGGTTAGTTGTAACGCTACTTCTTCTATTTGTTGTTGATACTCTTCTATTAATAGTAGAGCTGCTTCTTCTTGCTATAGACGAAGATCTTCTGCTTATACTGCTATTTCGTCTACTTGTATTAAAGCTTCTTCTTGTGCTTAAACCAGTTCCTCTGCTATTATAAACAAGGCCTCTGTTGTTTCTGTAAAATCTGTTGTTATTCCAAAATCTATTGTTCCAACGATTTCCAAAAAAACCAACATTCCAAGCCCAGTTATTATGGTAAGGATGCCACCATAAAGGATTGCCTCTCCAAAAACGATTAGGTCCCCATCCATTTCCCCAAAAAGGACTACCCCAAAAAGGATCTCCCCACGCATTCCAGCCGCCAAAAGCCCAACCATTGTTAAAGCCCCAACCCCAATTATTAAAACCACCACCCCAAAAAGGATCGTTATACAAATTAAGATTTACAACAACATCATTATCTTCGTATCCCCAAGGTTGGTTTTCATCATAGGTTACGTTTTCATCATCAATAGCAACTTCATTTGGGTTGTAAGAATCAATATCCGTAAAAATTTCATCACTTTCTATATTTTGAAGCTCGTCTAATCTTTTAGAAAAATAATTATCTTCATAATCATTGTATTCACTATCGTTTACAATTACTACTTTTTCTTCTTGTCTTGGAGGAAGTGTATCACCATAAATTCCATCATTATTATATACACTTTGATATGTTCCGCAAGAAACTAATAGAACATTAGCCATTACAAATAAAATCAATTGTGTAAAGTTTGTGTTTTTATATTGTAGTTTCATAATCTTATGTTTTTGCGGTTCTTTTTATTGATGAAATTTTGCTTTATAAACGTTAAATTATAGTAGTTTTGTATCTGTTTTTATAAAATAAATCATTTAACACAAATTTCACTTTAAAGATAACAATATTTGTGCCAAAGTATAGATTATGGGTAAACATTTAACAAAACGAACTGACGATTATTCTAAATGGTATAATGAATTAGTAGTAAAGGCAAATCTAGCAGAAAACTCTGCAGTACGAGGTTGTATGGTGATTAAACCTTATGGTTTTGCGATTTGGGAAAAAATGCAGGCTGAATTAGATAGAATGTTTAAAGAAACTGGGCACGAAAATGCCTATTTTCCATTATTTGTTCCTAAAAGTTTGTTCGAGGCAGAAGAAAAAAATGCAGAAGGTTTTGCTAAAGAATGTGCAGTTGTAACACATTATCGTTTGCAAAATGATCCTGATAATGAAGGTAAATTAAGAGTAGATCCTGAAGCTAAATTAGAAGAAGAATTAGTAGTAAGGCCAACTTCTGAAGCAATTATTTGGAATACCTATAAAGGATGGATTCAATCTTACAGAGATTTACCTTTATTAATAAATCAGTGGGCAAATGTTGTACGTTGGGAAATGAGAACCCGATTGTTTTTAAGAACAGCAGAGTTTTTATGGCAAGAAGGGCATACAGCACACGCAACAAGAACTGAAGCAATTACAGAAGCAAAACAAATGCAAGATGTTTATGCTGAGTTTGTAGAAAATTTTATGGCTATGCCAGTTGTAAAAGGTGTAAAATCGGATAGTGAACGTTTTGCAGGTGCAGAAGATACGTATACCATAGAAGCATTAATGCAAGATGGAAAAGCGTTACAAGCAGGAACATCGCACTTTTTAGGGCAAAATTTTGCCAAAGCTTTTGATGTAAAATATACATCTAAAGAAGGAAAACAAGAATATGTTTGGGCTACTTCTTGGGGAGTTTCTACACGTTTAATAGGTGGTTTAATAATGACGCATTCAGATGATAATGGTTTGGTTTTGCCTCCTAAATTAGCTCCAATTCAAGTAGTAATTGTTCCTATTTATAAGAATGATGAGCAGTTAGAAGCAATTTCTGAAAAAGTAAAGACAATTGTAAAAGATTTAAGAAAAAAAGGGATTTCTGTTAAGTTTGATGATAGAGATACTTTTAGACCAGGAGCTAAATTTGCAGAATATGAATTAAAAGGAGTTCCAATTAGAATTGCAATTGGTAACCGTGATTTAGAAAATGGAACATTAGAAATTGCCAGAAGAGATACATTTGAAAAGAAAACTGTTTCTCAAAATGATGTTATTGCTTACGTAGAAAATCTTTTAGAAGAAATTCAAGAAAACTTGTTTAATAAAGCTATTGAGTATAGAAAAGAATATACTACAGTTGTAGACGATTTCAAAGAATTTAAAAAAGCAATTAAAAAAGGAGGTTTTGTTTCTGCACACTGGGATGGAACAGAAGAAACAGAAGACAGAATAAAAGAATACACAAAAGCAACCATTAGATGTATACCAAATGACGCAAAAGAAGAAATTGGAGCTTGTGTTTTAACGGGTAAACCATCAACAAAAAGAGTGCTTTTTGCAAAGGCATATTAATTTTTTGAAAAAAAAATAAAAAAAGGTTGCAGAATTTAAAAAACGTTGTATATTTGCATCCGCAATTGAGAGATATTTGATTGTTATGGTCCGTTCGTCTAGGGGTTAGGACGCCAGGTTTTCATCCTGGTAACACGGGTTCGATTCCCGTACGGACTACAAAAGTTTTAATAAAAAACGAAAAATAAAATTATGGCAAATCATAAGTCAGCATTAAAAAGAATTAGAAGTAACGAAGCTAAGAGATTACGTAACAAATATCAGCATAAAACAACAAGAAATGCTGTGAGAGATTTACGTGCTATTGAAGATAAAACTGAAGCAGAAGGGAAATTAGGAAATGTAATTTCTATGATCGATAAATTAGCGAAGAATAATATTATTCATAAGAATAAGGCTTCTAACTTAAAATCTAAATTAACGAAGCACGTAGCTGCTATATAAGATTTTAAATTAAAACATTTAAAGGCTCTGAAATAATTTATTTCAGAGTTTTTTTTGTGCTCAATTTTTAAGTTTTTTATTAAAAATCGTAGTTTTTATGAGCATCTAGTCTTATAAAGATAAAAAGCAAAATGGTAAAACCCCAAAGAGAGGAACCTCCATAGCTAAAAAAGGGTAGAGGTATACCTACTGTTGGTAACAGGCCTATAACCATACCAATGTTTACAATTACATGAAAAAATAGGATGGAAGCTAATCCATAGCCATAAATTCGTCCGAATTTGTTAGTGTGAGTTTCTGCTAGATAGATTATTCTATAAAGTAAAATCATAAAAATAATAACAACAAAACTAGACCCTAAAAAACCCCACTCTTCTCCAACTGTGCTAAAAATATAATCTGTATGTTGTTCAGGTACAAAATCTCCTTGGGTAAGATCTCCTTTTAAAAACCCTTTGCCTTTTAAACCACCAGAACTAATTGTTAATTCAGATTGATAAGAATTGTAACCAATACCTTTATTATCAACTTTTTTACCCAATAATATATCAAATCGATCTTTTTGATGAGATGGTAATAAATTTTTATAAATATAGCCTGTACCAGATATAAAAAGGCCTAATACTAGGTAGATACTAATTACTTTATGCCAGTTAAAACGTAAGAAACGTTTTCCTCCTCGATACAAAAAATAAATAACTAAAATAGTTATTAGTAAAAATGTAGTTAGTAATACCCATTTAAATCCGAAGAAAATAGTTAAAATAAAAAGGATAATAAAACCAGAACCTAAAAGAATGTAATTTAACGTTAAACCTTCTCTGTTTAATACAAAAAAGAAAGATAAGTAGATGACTGCAGAACCAGCATCTGGTTGTAAAAAGATTAAAAAGGCAGGAAAGAATACAATAATAAAAGCTTTTATTTGATTCTTTATTAGTTTAAAGTTATACTGCCTATCACTTAGTAATTTAGCTACAGCTAAGGCTGTACAAGCTTTTACAAATTCAGAAGGTTGCAAACCTAAAGCGCCAAAATTAAACCAAGACCTAGCACCATTTATTTGTTTTCCAAAAGGGAATAATAATAATAAAGAAAAAATTGAAAGTAGGTAAAATATACTAGCATACTTTTCATAAAACTTTGAATTGAAAAATAGAATACTAATGATTAAAGGAATGGTACAGCATATAAAAATAAGTTGTTTACCATATTTTGTAGAAAAACTTAATAACTGAACATCTTCATCAGTTTTAGAAGCAGCAAAAATATTTACCCAACCAAAACCAACTAAAATAATGTACAGAAAAACCAAAAGCCAATCTATACCTGCAAAAATATTATTTCGTTCTTGACGCAATTTCTATCGGTTTTTGTAATTGAATATCATAAATGTCTTGCAGACTTTTGTTTAACATATTTAATTCTCTGTATTTATTTCTTGGTGATATTTCTCCATTGATGTACTTTTCTATAAGTAAACTGGTTATTGGTGCAGCAATTGTAGATCCATATCCACCATTTTCAACAAAAACAGCTAAAGCTATTTTAGGATTATCCTTGGGTGCAAAAGCAACTAAAATAGAATGATCTTCTAATTGTTTTTTAATACCTTCAATAATAACAAAGTTTTCTGCGGTTCCTGTTTTTCCGCAGATTTCGATACCTTTTACCTGGCTATATTTTCCTGTACCTGTTTTAAATACCTCGTGCATTGCTTCTACAACAGGTTCAAAGTGTTTTTTATCTATAGTTGTTTTTTTAGGTTGTGTGTATTTTGGATTATCAATAAAACTTGAGTCGATTTTTTTAACAATATGTGGGGTGTAAAAATGGCCTCTATTTGCAATTGCAGCTGTAAAATTTGCCAATTGAATTGGTGTTGTTAATATTTCTCCTTGTCCAATTGCATTAGAGATAATTGAGGAGCCATTCCAACGATAATTTAATCTTTTATCATAATAGTTTCCATCAGGTATTAATCCTTTTTGCCCAGCAGGTAAGTCGTAGCCTAAATAATTGCCAAGGCCAAAGCTGGTAACGTGCCTGTTCCATTCATTCATTCCTTGAGTTGGCATATTATTTTTTTCAACAATTAATTTATAGGTATTAGAAAAATAGCTATTGCAAGATTTTGCAATTGCAGTTTTTAATTTAATGGGAACACCATAAATATCGCAATGACATTTCATAAATTCATTGGCTCTATTTCCATATCTATAACCACCATAACAACGAAATGAAGTTTGTTGATTGATAACGTTTTCTTGTAAAGCAACTAAGGCATTCATCATTTTAAAAGGAGAACCAGGAGCATAAGCAGCCAATAAACCTCTATCGTAACTTGGTTTGCTTATAGTATCATTAAATAATAAAACTGAATTTTTAGAGCGCTTTCTACCCACTAGCATGTTAGGATCGTAAGAAGGTGCTGTAACCAAGGCTAAAATTTCACCTGTAGCAGGTTCAATAGCTACGATACCACCTCGTTTTCCATTCATTAGCTTTTGTGCATAAACTTGTAAATCTATATCTAAAGTTAGCATTAAATCTTTTCCGTTTTGTGCTAAAGTGTCATATTTACCATTTTTATAAGAGCCAGTAACTTTATTAAACCGATTTCTGTGCAGGTATTTTTTTCCTTTTCGGCCTCTTAAAACATTTTCATATTGCCTTTCTATACCGTCTTTTCCTTCGAGTTCTCCTTGTTCGTAATAAGAGCTTTTACGTGCCTTTTCTTCATTTACTTCACCAATATATCCCAAAACATTAGCTGCAGCTTTTATTGGGTAATCTCTAATGATTCTTTTTTGAATAAAGAAGCCGCTGTATTTGTATAATTTTTCTTGTAAAAATGCAAAGTCTTCTTTGGCCAATTGTTTTAAAAAAACGGATGGTAGATAAGATGCATATCTCTGTGCTTTTTTGAATCTTTTTATAAAATCTTGTTTGTCTATTTTTAATAGTTTACAAAACTCTAAGGTATCTAATGGTTTAACTTGATTTGGTTGTACCATAACATCATAAGAGAGTTGATTTGCAACTAATAGTTTTCCGTTTCTATCATAAACATAACCACGTTCGGGGTAGTCGTAAACAATTTTTACGGCGGCATTATGAATAGGATCATAGCTTTCGTGCTTAATTATTTGTAATTGAAACAAACGCCCAATAAAAATAATTCCAATGGCACTTATCAAAAAATATAATAAAAAACTTCTTTGCATTATTCTTTTGTAGTAAAAATAGTTGTTCCTAAAAAATAGAGTAGTAGTGTAAAAATACTTGAATAAAGTGTATTTAGCAATACATTAGAAAAATTATTAAAACTAAAATTAGCAAATGAAAAATAAATAAAGTGATGTATAACTGTTAAAGTTGCTGTATAGTTAAAAACTTTACCAAAAGATTCTGATTTTAATTTAAAAAAAGGATAATCAGCAGCTACTTTTCTAAAGTACAGCTTCACAAAAAATAATCTCAAATAGGCTATACAGAGAATAGAAAATGCATGAATACCTCCAGAATCAGAGAAAAAATCAATAGAAATACCTAATAGAAAGCAGTAAAATAAAAAGGGAATTCTATTTTCTTTTAATGGATATATAAAAACAAAAACGATATATAAATATGGATTTATAAAGCCTAGAAAAAGAACATTGTTTAGCACAAAAACTTGTAGTAAAAGCAAACTAAAAAATGAAGTTAGTATGTTTAAAGGCTTATTCATCTTCTAATAGTTCTAGAGATTTTATTTCAAGTTTGTCTAAATTCTTTATTACTTTCACATAACCCAAGTTGCTCATGTCGTTAAATAAAGTAACATTTACAGTGTTATCTGCAGTATTGCCTTTGTTAATTTTAGTAATGGTGCCTATTAAAATGCCTTCAGGAAAAATAGTTGACATTCCACCTGTTTCAATAGTATCTCCAACTTTTAGAGGTGCTTGTCTTGCAATGTCAGAAAGTTGAACTGTATTATAATCTTTACCATTCCAAACTAACGTTCCAAAATAGTTGCTGTTTTTTAAACGTGCATTAAT
This sequence comes from Polaribacter litoreus, assembly GCF_054584775.1. Lineage (NCBI taxonomy): Bacteria > Pseudomonadati > Bacteroidota > Flavobacteriia > Flavobacteriales > Flavobacteriaceae > Polaribacter > Polaribacter litoreus. The sequence goes on from NZ_JBTLRD010000004.1 coordinate 272,548, forward strand.
TTTACTATTTCTATTTAAGATAGACTGTACTCTAGCATATTCATTAGAAGTTTGCTCAGTAAAACCTATAATACCTTTACTATTTATAACTGCCATTTCTTTACCAATACCTTGATTTTCTCCTTTATTTATAGTTAAAAAATTAAAATCTTTACTGTAACTATTGTTGATGATTTTGGCAGATGTAAAGGTATATTTTTGATGGTATTTTGTAGAGTCAATACGTATAGAATCTATATTTAAAACAAAAGAATTATTTTTTTCTATCAGGTTTTTTAAATATGTGTTTTCTTCAGATAGTCGTTTGTTTTCTGATTTTAAATTCCAGTATTCAGAAATGTTAGATATTTGAGAATATAATCCTCCTGTAATATAGTTTGCAGAATTTACAAACTTGCTTTTATGAAAATTTAGGTTATTAAATGTTAATACAAGTGAAACAAATGCTAACAAAAGAAAAAACAGAAAATTTTTAAACCTCTGAAAAAAGTAGATAAGTTGTTGCATTGTTAAAACTTAAAAATGCTAATTCATTAATACATTTTTGTATTTATTTAATTCTTTTAAAGCAATTCCTGTTCCACGAACTACAGCTCTTAAAGGGTCTTCAGTAACATAAACAGGTAAATCTGTTTTACGAGACAAACGTTTGTCTAAACCTCTAAGCATAGAGCCACCACCTGCTAAATATATTCCTGTATTATAAATATCTGCAGCCAATTCTGGTGGTGTTTTAGATAAAGTTTCCATAACTGCATCTTCAATTCTTAAAATAGATTTGTCTAATGCTTTGGCTATTTCTCTAAAAGAAACCTGTACTTGTTTTGGTTTACCACTTAATAAATCTCTACCTTGAACCAACATTTCTTCTGGAGGCGTATCTAAATCTTCAGTAGCAGCCCCAATAGTAATTTTTATTTTTTCGGCTGTAGTTTCACCTACATGTAAGTTGTGCTGAGTTCTCATGTAGTACATAATATCACTCGTAAATAAATCTCCAGCCACTTTTACAGATTGGTCGCAAACAATACCACCTAAAGCTATTACAGCAATTTCAGTAGTACCACCACCTATATCTATAATCATATTTCCTTTCGGTTCCATAATATCAATGCCAACACCAATGGCGGCTGCCATTGGTTCGTAAATTAAATAAATTTCTTTGGCATTCATGTGCTTTGCAGAATCACGAACCGCTCTTTTTTCAACTTCTGTAATTCCAGATGGTATGCAAATCACCATACGCAATGCTGGTGGAAACAATTTCTTTTTAATAGATGGAATTTTCTTTACAAATTCCTTAATCATTTCTTCGGATGCTTGGAAATCTGCAATAACACCGTCTTTTAAAGGACGAATGGTTTTAATGTTTTCATGTGTTTTTCCTTGCATTAAATTGGCTTCTTGACCAATTGCAATTATTTTACCAGAAATTCTATTTCTAGCAACTATAGAAGGACTGTCAATAACCACTTTTCCATTGTGAATTATCAACGTATTTGCGGTTCCAAGATCAATCGCAATATCTTCCGTCATAAAATCAAAAAAACCCATAAATTACTTTATTATTTAAAGTGTGTACTTCTACAAATTTAGTGAAATTAATCTGTAAAAATGTTAATTTTATTAATGTTTAAAATGTCTTGTTCCAGTCATTACCATTGCAATATTATTAGCATTACAATAATCGATACTAAGTTGATCTTTTATAGAACCACCAGGTTGAATTACACTTGTAATTCCTGATTTACCAGCAATTTCTACACAGTCAGGAAAAGGGAAAAATGCATCACTTGCCATTACTGCTCCATTTAAGTCGAAACCAAAACTTGTTGCTTTTTCAATTGCTTGTCTTAGTGCATCAACTCTAGATGTTTGTCCTGTTCCACTTGCCAATAACTGATTGTTTTTTGTAAAAACAATCGTATTCGATTTTGTATGCTTGCAAATTTTAGAAGCGAATAATAAATCTTTTATCTCACTTTCAGTTGGTTTTGAATTGGTAACATAAGTTAAATCTTCTACGGTATCTGTTTTAGCATCTTTATCTTGAACCAATACACCATTTAAAGCAGTTCTCACATTTTGAATTGGCAATTCCGTTATTTTTTGAATTAAAATTACTCTATTTTTCTTTCCTTTTAAGATTGATAAAGCTTCATCAGAATAACTTGGTGCAATAACCACTTCACAAAATAATTTATGAATTTCTTCTGCAGTTTCAGCATCAATCTTGGTATTTGCAATTAGTACACCACCAAAAGCAGAAACAGGATCTCCAGCTAAAGCATCAACATACGCTTGTTTAATTGTACTTCGTTGTGCAAAACCACAAGCATTGTTGTGTTTTAAAACGGCAAAAGTTGGGTCTTCGCCAATAAATTCATTCATTAAATTTACGGCAGCATCAACGTCTAACAAATTGTTGTAGCTTAATTCTTTACCATGCAATTTGTCGAACATTGCGTCTAAATCTCCAAAGAAATATCCTTTTTGATGAGGATTTTCTCCATAACGTAAAACTTTAGAGGTTTGTTCACTGGCTTTATAAACTACTTCATCTTCATTAAAATAGTTAAAAATTGCAGTATCATAATGTGAAGAAATATTAAAAGATTTTGCAGCAAATTTCTTTCTTTGTTCTATTGATGTTTCTCCGTTATTTTCTGATAAAATCGATAAGAATTCTTCATATTGATCCATAGAAGAAACTGTAAATGTATCTTTAAAATTTTTGGCTGATGCCCTTATTAGAGAAATACCTCCAATATCAATTTTTTCTACAATGTCTTGTTCTGCAGCTCCAGAAGCTACAGTTTTTTCAAACGGATATAAATCTACAATAACTAAGTCGATTTGAGGAATTTCATATTCTTGCATTTCTGAAACATCACCTTCATGATCTTGTCTATTTAAGATTCCTCCAAAAACTTTTGGATGTAAAGTTTTTACTCTTCCTCCTAAAATAGAAGGATAAGAGGTAACATCTTCTACAGGAACTACATTTATGCCTAATTCCTTTATAAATTTTTCTGTTCCTCCAGTTGAATAAATAGTTACGCCTAATTCGTTTAATTTCTGAACAATTGGTGCTAAGCCATCTTTGTGAAATACAGAAATTAATGCAGATTTAATTGTTTTTGAAGTGCTCATTTTGTGTTGTATTGTTAAGCGTGCAAAACTACACAATCACAAAAGAATTTACAATAAAAAGATAGTAACAAAATTAGGGAGTAATTAACAAAAAAAACGAATTGAATTTATTTTAGTAAAAATATCTTTTATTCTGCGTTTTCTAAAAAATCTCTAAACCAAGTTACAAATTGATTAATAATAGACTCTTTTTTTGTGCCGTAATTTTGGTGTCTGTTTGTACTTGTTATGACCGTTGAAGACTCTTGTTTTCTCATTTTTATAAGTTTGATAATTAGGTAGTTGAGTTTATCTCATCAAATTTAAGTAAAAAACAAATAAAAATCAATAAAATTAAAGAATTACTGATAATTTTTCACAGATATACTCTAAAAGCTCCTCATCTTTTGAAGAAAATGTATTTGCAGTGTGCGAATCGATGTCAATTTGACCAATATTTTCGCCATTTACAAAAATAGGAATTACAATCTCTGACTTTACTTTCCAACCACAAGAAATATAATTGTCTTGTTCGGTGACGTCTTGTACCACAAAGTTTTTATTACTTACTGCAACTTGACCACAAATTCCTTTTCCAAACGGAATAATAGTGTGTTCTGTCGGTTCACCAGTAAATTGGGCTAACTTTAGTTCTTCTTTATCACCATTTTTAAAATAAAAACCTACCCAATCATAGTAAGAAATTTCACTTTCTAAGAAATCACAAATTGTTTGTAATTTTTTTTCAATGGTAGTTGAAGATGCTATTATATTGTCAATTTCTTGCTTTAAATATGTGAAGTTCATCTTTTTTGTGTATTTGATAAAGGCTATTTAAATATCTAAATTTTGATTTGCAAAAGTACGTTATCTTTTGATAATTTTTTGATGTAAAATGGAGTTATTCTCAAATAAAATCTGCAAAAAATAAATGCCATTTTTTAAATAAGAAACATCGATAAGGTTTGTATTGGTTTTTTTAGAAATAAGTAACTTTCCACTTATATCGTATATGGATATTTTCTGTGCTTTTTGATTCGTGTTTATATATAAAGTTTTAGATACAGGATTTGGAGAAATAATGTTTTCTTCTAGATTAGATTCGTTAACACCTAATGTAGCGCTTTTAAATGCTATTGATCTTAGAATAGTAAAATCTCCAGCATTTGTAATAGAATTTTTGTTAGTGGGGCCATTTAATCCAACTTGTTCTAAGGTAACTTCAATTATATTTCCAACATGTTCAGTTAAATCTAGAGATAATTCTGTATAAGAATCAAATCGAACAGAATTCGGATTGTAACTCTTACCTATCTGTTCTCCATCAACTTTAACTCTAAACCAAGATGTATTGGAATTGTAATAGTAATGCTGTTTAAAAATAATATCCGCTATTAAATCTTTGAGGTTCGTAGCATCAATATAAAAAGAAACACTGCTAATAAAGTTTCTATTATCATTCCATGCTTGGTTTTCGGTAGTTTCAAATTTACCTTTCCAACCATAAGTTTCTCTTGATGATTTTTGATCTAAATACAGCAATTTATTAAAATCTTGATAAACTTTTGAATACCTACTATGGTTGATTACAAAATTTGAATTGTTTAAAGCATCAGATCTTTTAAAATCATTTTCATAAGGTACTTGTAAAATTTCGGATTTGGTAGATTTGTAAAGTTTTAGCCAAGGTGAATTTGAATCTTCGCATGTAGAGCGTAAAAAAATCGTGTAGGGTTTTGCTTTCTCTAAACCTGAAAATGTATAGGATGCAGCAGTTGTAGTTTCTCCGCTGTTTTTAAAACCTTTATCATCTTCGCTTATAGCAATCTCCCAACTATTGGCAGTAGCATCCCAATTTAAAGTCATGCCATTTTCTGTTGTAGAAAAATTAATATTACTAGGAATATTACAACTTGCCTCTTTTAATTTAATATTATCAATATAAGATTTATGTAAATAACTTTTTCCTAAATGTTCAATGATTAGTGCAACTTTTTTTCCTGTAAAATCTGATAAATCAACCGAAATTGTTCTGCTTGTATCATAGGTAACATCAGTATTATCGTATTCAAATTCTTGTATTTGCCCATCAATTTTTAATCGTAGTTTAGATTGATAAATGGTTTGTTGTAAACCAAATTCAAAAACGGGTTGTTTTGGGATTTCAGTTAAATCAACTACAAAATGAAGTCGACTTATAAAATCAACATTATCTTTCCAAAGAGCATTGGTGTTATCCCACCAATTGTACACAGAAAAATCGTCAGATCCGTTTAAAAGTAAGCCCTTGTTTGATGTGTTTAAACCTGCATCCTCAGAAATCGTTATAAAACCAGCACTATTATTTTCTATGTAATAGTTGTTGTTTTCTGTTTCAAAATCTATGGTTGACGGAATTTGTAATGCTAATGGTTGCGTATGGAAGTATAATTTTTTATAGGATGTAGGCACAATAGCGCAATTAGATTTGTAATACAATATATAATCTTTACCAGGAATTAAATTGTTGATGGAAAAATTACTTGATGTCGTTTCGTAATCTGAAGGTTCATCAGCATTTAAAAGCCCTATTTTATAATCGAATGCATTAGTATTATTGGGGTTATCTATAATAAAGGAAGCAGTCGTTTCGCCAATTACATCTCCATCAATAGAAAATTGAATAGGGCATCTTTCTAAATTTCCAATAAAACGAGTGTTTGCAAAAGAATTTTCATAAACACCAGTTGTACTTCCTTTATGCGTAAAAGTCATTTTAGATCGAGTAGGTGGGTTGTTAAAATTTTCTTCACCTTTAAAACCCGCAGTTGCGCTTGTTGTAAATCCACTATCAATATCTTCTACATCTAAAATTATATTCTGAATTCCATCATATAAAAAAGGAGTAGCAAAACGTACAATAACATCATAACCATCAATATCTACACCAGCATTAAACACCTCTGTTAAGTTGTTAATGTCAATAAAAGGATCACCAATTGCAAATTCTTCTTTAGTGGTATGGCCAATTCTTACCACCCAATTTCCAGAATTTTCAGATTTAGATTGATAAAAAGCAGATGTAAAACGAATCTCATTTATTTCGCCTTTAAATTCTAAATCTTTTTGATAATAAATGGTTTGAGAATGTGAAAGTTCTGACTGTAAACTAACTGGCTGTGAAGTAAAATCACCTGTACCTCCAATATTTTTTTCAGAAAATGTTTCTGTTTGAGCTTTTAAAAAAAAAGGTGTAAATAAAAAGAAAGTTAATAAATACCTAAACATTATAGACTATAAGATTTTGTGAAAACAAATTTATGTAAATTTGTAGCTGTAAATGAATAATCTTTTCTTAAAAATATCATCTAGTTTATTGGCGTTTTTAATGCTATTTTCTACCCTTTCGTTTACGGTAGAAAAACATTATTGTGGCGATTTTTTAGTAGATGTTTCTTTTACAGGTAACACAGAAGGTTGTGGAATGGTAATGAACAAAACCGCAACAATCCAAAAGAAAAACTGCTGTAAAGACGAAGTGCACCAAATTGAAGGGCAAGACGAATTGCAATTGCAAGATGTTGAGAGTATCACTTTTCAAAAACAACAATTTTTAACAGCATTTGTAATTTCTTATCAAGATTTATTTGTTTTACCAGAAGCAAATACTAAGTTTTATAAAGATTTTTCTCCACCTGATATTCCACTTGATTATCAAGTAGTATATCAATCCTTTTTAATTTGATTTTATAATTGACAATCAAACAAGGTTTCTAAAAAAGAAACTAGATACTTCAATTTATAAAATCAAAATCATCATGAAAAAATATTTTTTAAATAGCATAATGCTATTGATGCCATTTGTAATTTTCTCTCAAACTAGTTTAAAAGGGATGATTATGGATAAAGACAATCCAAAAGATAATTTGGGTGTTGCTGATGTTACTGTACATTGGTTAAACACAAATGTAAGTTCTGTAACCAACAAAAAAGGTTGGTTTACCATTGCGTATAAGCCAGCATATAAAAAATTAGTGGTAAGTTATTTAGGGTATAAAACAGATACGTTAACCATAACAAGTGCACAAACTTTTCATCATTTTATTACTCCTCAAAATAATTTGGAAGAGGTAACCATTACCAGCGAACGAAAACCAATTCAAAGATCATTTTTATCAACGGTAAATGTGTTTACCGTAAATCAAGAAGAATTGCTAAAAGCAGCATGTTGCAATTTGGCAGAAAGTTTTGAAACAAATCCATCAATAGACATCAGTTTTTCAGATGCTTTAACAGGTACAAAACAAATAGAAATGCTGGGCTTAACAAGTCCTTACTTGCTAATTACACAAGAAAATATACCCTCAGTTAGGGGTGCAAGCCAGGTTTTCGGACTCACATTTACACCAGGAACTTGGGTAGAAAGCATACAAATTACCAAAGGAGCAGGTTCTGTGGTTAATGGTTTTGAAAGCATTTCTGGGCAAATTAATGCAGAATTGGTGAAGCCTTTAACAGATAATAAACTATTTGTAAACCTTTTTGGTTCTCAAATGGGGCGTTTTGAAGCCAATACACATTTCAATAAAAAAATTTCTGAAAAATGGCAAACAGGGTTGTACATCCATGGAAATTATAGAGGGCAAAAATTTGATAGAAATGAGGATGGTTTTTTAGATATGCCTTTATCGAATCAAATTAATGTTATGAATAGATGGCAATTTACAGATGCCGAAAAAGGCTGGGTAAGTTTTATAAATGTTCGTTTTTTAAATGATGAAAAACAAACTGGCGAAATTAATTTTAACCCCTCTACAGATAGAGTTTATCCAGAAACTACTTTAGTTGGAAATGAGTTATGGGGAAGTGAAATAGCTACCAAACGTTTTGATACATCTGCAAAGTTAGGCTATGTTTTTCCTGAGTTGCCTTATCAAAGTATTGGTTTTCAAATGGCGTATAGCAATCATCAACAAGATTCTTACTTTGGTGTAAATAGTTATGATATTCAACATGAAAGCGTCTATTCTAATTTGATATTCAATTCCATTATAGGAGATACTAGAAACAAATTTAAAACAGGCATAAGTTTTACCTATGACAAATACAATGAATTGGTAAATACCTTAAATTACAATAGAAACGAAAACTCTTTTGGCGGTTTTTTTGAGTACGCTTTTGATAATTTAAATGATTTTAGTTTAACAGCAGGATTGCGAATTGATACCCATAATTTATTAGGAACCTTTATAACACCAAGATTGCATTTACGCTATGCAGCTTGGGAAAAAGGAGTGTTTAGAGCATCAATTGGTAGAGGAAAACGAAGTGCGAATATCTTTGCAGAAAATCAGCAAGTATTTGCCAGCTCAAGACAAATTCAAGTTGATAATAATGGAGGAAATATTTATGATTTAAACCCTGAAATTGCATGGAACTATGGCGTTTCTTACTTGCAAAAATTTAATGTATTTGATAAAAAAGGTGATGTTACTATTGATTTTTATCAAACCAATTTTCAAAATCAAGTAGTGGTAGATTGGGAAAATCCAAGAGCCATTTCTTTTTACGATTTAGAAGGTAAAAGTATTGCCAATAGTTTTCAAGTAGAGCTGAATTACAGTTTAGCTAAAAATTTAAATGTAAGAACAGCCTATAAGTATTTTGACATTGCTACAGATTACAAAAGTGGAAATTTGCAAAAACCTATTCAACCTAAAGATCGATTTTTTGCCAATATTTCTTACGAAACAACAGCGTCAGAAAAATTAGCACAATGGAAGTTTGATTTGACATTTAATCATATAGGAAAACAGCGTTTACCAAATACAAGTGCTAATCCTGCTCAATATCAATTGCCTGAGTTTTCTAACCCATTTCAGTTATTAAATGCACAAGTAACTAAAGTTTTTTCTGATACTTTAGAAGTGTATTTTGGAGGTGAAAACCTAACCAATGTACAACAGAATAATCCTATTTTGGGCAACGACGCCCCTTTTGGACCTAATTTTGATAGTACTATTGTGTATGCACCTATTTTTGGAAGATCAATTTATGCTGGGTTACGATTTAAAATTCTATAGCATTAAAAACAGCTGTTTTTAAAGAATCTGTAACAAAATCAACAGATAAACGTCTTATTTATGTAACCAATTGAACATATAAATGAGTTTTTTTAGAGTATTATTTGCCATAATCTTTCCTCCACTTGCTGTGATAGACAAAGGTTGTGGCTCTTTTATTATCATTTTTTTATTAACGCTTTGTGGCTGGATTCCGGGTATTATAGGAGCTTTAGTAATTTTAAATAATCCTAAAAGTTAACTTATCTGTGCTCCGTTTTTAATGGGCTGAGAAGGTTGAAGTAAAACCACATTTCCATCAGCATTGTAAATACCTAAAACTAAGATTTCACTTAAAAAATTAGCAATTTGTCTGGGTTTAAAATTTACAATTGCAGTAACTTGCTTTTGTAAAAGCGCTTCTTTTGTGTATAAATCTTTGATTTGCGCACTCGATTTTTTAATGCCTAAATTACCAAAATCAACTTTTAATTGGTACGCAGGTTTTCTTGCTTTTGGAAAATCGTTAACCTCAATAATAGTGCCTACTCTAATATCAACTTTTAAAAAATCATCGAAGGTAATTTCTGCTTTCATATTTTATTTTAAGCTATTTTTAGAGTATAACATCATCTTTTGAATAAAGCTTGCAGTATTTCATTTCCACTATAAAAAAGCTATTTACTGTTTTTTTTCTTCCCTAATTTTTCAATCACCCAAAGAGGGCCAATCAATAAGAATTCTAAATCTTTTAAAAAAGATGGTTTTGCGCCTTCTATTTTATGACCGTAAAACTGACCCATCCAACCCAAAACAAAAATAATTATAGAAGCGTAAAGTAGGTGGAAGTTGTTGCCAATCCAAAAATTACCAATCACACATAGTAGAATTACAAAAAGCATATTTATAAAATGCCAAAAGCCAAGTTTTAAATAAAAAAGAGAAACCAAAAGGGTAACTACAATGGCCCAATTTTCTATAAGCGGATTGTACAAACCTAAAGTATTTTCTAAAAATGATGTTGGTATGCTCATCAACAAACCAATAACGCTAAAAAATATTATGGGTACACAAATATAGTGTATGGTTTGGTTGGTTTTATGCTGATGGCTTAAAGCATACTCATCAAAATATTCTTGTGCAGTTTTCATTATCCTATATATTAGACCTTTAAAGATAACATATTTTTAAATAAAAAAATACCAATAGCATTTATACTACTATTTCCAACCTTTACGAATCATTAACTGCTCTATATGCGCATAATGGTGTTGACAATGCCAGGCATACATGCCAATATTTTTTTTCAAACTAACATTTTTATTTCCATCAGGATGAATAAAAGACTTCTCTAAATCTTTATCTGTTAACATTCTTAATAAATACACCCATTTTGCGTGTAACCCTTTTAAAGCATCAATAGTTAATAGTATTGGGCTAGATTTAGCATCTAATAATTCTGCCCAACTTTTTTCATTGTAGGCTTTTATAATGGGTTGATTTTCAGTTAAAGCCCATTTAAAACGGATGTAAGAATTGTGATGACTGTCATAACAATGATGTATTACTTGCCTAATTGTCCAGCCACCTTCTCTGTATTTAGTTTCTAATTGATTTTCTGATAAATCTCTAACCAAAAATTCTAATTCGTGAGGAAACCTTTCGATGTCAGAAATCCAAATTTCAATATTTTTTTTGGTGATGTTTTCAGGAATATTGGCTAAACCTATAGGATATTTTAATTCTTCTAAAGTCATTTTACTTTTTTGTTAATCGTTTTAGAAATCGCTTAGAATTTCTATTTTCAGGGTTGATGTTTAAAGATTTTTTAAAGTTTAAAGTAGCATTTGTAGTATCTTTTTTTAAAAAATAAGCTTCTCCCAAACTATTAAAAACATTAGAACTTTTTGGATATAAATGCGTGTTTATTTTAAATATTTCTAAAGCAGAGTCATAATCTTTATTTCTGATAAAATCATAACCTTGTCTGTTTAAATTTCGTTGACGAATGTTGATGTTTGTAGAATCTTTTGCTTGAATGTCTTTAAAAGCGGCTAAAGCTTTGTCATATTCTTTTGCCTTAAAATATTCACCAGCCGTTTTTTCATCAACTTTTAATTTTTTAAAGTGGTACACTATACCTTTATGTTCGGTTTTAGGTGCAAGTTCTATATGCATTTTTGGTTTGCTAACAAATAACATTTTTTCGTTTAACTCTTTCATGTAAAAAGAACTGTCATTTATTTTTAGCAGTTCAATATTATCATTTCCACGCCATTTTGCATGCATTTCTGCGTCTTCAAAATAAATTTCTAAAATTTCATTAGCATTAAATAAGTAGCGCCCAGAAGTGGCTTTTATAAATTCTTCAGAATTTTTTTGTGATGTGCAACTCACTAAAACTAGTAAAAGTACGGTAAGAGATAACAGTTTTTTCATGGTTTTTGGCTAAAATGATTCTTTATTTTAGACGACTAATTTATAAGTTTTGTTACATTTTTTGTTCGATTTTTAAATTATTCTAAAGTTAAGGAATTTAAAATTTAAATACACTAGCTGTAAAATGATTTAAAATTACTACATATTTTATCAACTTTAAGAAATCATCATATAAAATATCGGTAAAATAAATTCTAATAAAAACAATAGTAGTTTTTAAATATTGAATAAAAACCAAAAACTAAAACCAATTAAAAAAACGATTCCTACAATACTTAAAACTCTGGTAAATAAATTTGGTTGATGTTCTTTTGGCATGTGTTTACCCGTAACCAAAACAAAGTTAAGAATAGCATAAAAAGGTGCTGTTAAAAATGATAAGATTGTGGCTATCTTAACCAAACTACCCATATTGTCTAAATAAAATTGTAAGATAATAAACGTACCCGCAAACAAAAATATAATCCAAAACCAATACCCAAGCTTAAAGGCTTTGTTGAATAACAATTTAGAGGTTTTATTCATTGCTCTAGGTGAGGCATCTAGAGTTGTAAGTGTAGTGCTAAACATGGTTGTAAATGCAGCAATTGCAATAAAAATATAAGAGAAATTGCCTAAGTTTTTGGTGTATAAATTTATCAGCTGACTTGCAAAAACACCACCTTTATTTGAAAAGGTTTCGCCAGATTTATACATTACCAATGCCCCTAAAAGCACAAAGCAAATACCCAGAATTAACGTGCCAATATAACCAACATTAAAATCGAAAATGGCATCTTTAGGTTCTATTTTTATAAAAGTGCTTTTGCTTTTTTCTACAGACCAAATAGAATGCCAAATAGAAACATCTAAAGGAGCAGGCATCCAACCTAAAAAAGCAATTAAAAAGGTAATTTCTATGGTTCCAGAAGGTAAAATTTGTGAAACATCAAAAGCTTCTGTAGAACTAAATAAGGCCACAGCAACAGCAATAATAGTGCTAACTGATAAAATAATGATAATGTATTTCATTAAGTTATCTAGTAACTTGTATTTGCCTATTATTAAAAAAATTAAACTAATACACATTAAAATGGTACTCCAAGTAACCAAGTTGCTAGTAAAACCAAACAGCTGAGCAGCCAAACCAGCTGTAACAATTGTTACTGCAGCTTGAATGGTAAACATTGTTGCAAAATTGATGATAAAATAAATGGCTAAAACACTTTTTCCTAATTTTTGGTAACCATCTAATAAAGTTTCTCCAGTAGCAGCCGCATACCTTGGGCCAAATTGAAAAAAAGGATATTTAAAAACATGTACTAACAATAATGCCCAAAGTAATCCAAAACCAAACTCGGCACCTGCTTTTGTAGATTGTACTAAATGCGAAACCCCAATAGCTGCACCTGCAAATAGTAAACCAGGTCCTAAAGATTGTAAGAATGATTTTTTATTCATTTTAATGCTTTTTAATAATCGCTGCCAATAACTTTTTTGCACGCAATAATTTAACTTTTACATTGTTTATGGGTTCGTTAATTTGCAAAGCAATTTCTTTGTAACTTAATTCTTGAAAATAACGCAATTGAATTACCTCTTGATATTTAGGTTTTAATTGTTTAATATCTCTTAATAATTTAGCTAAATTTTGCTCTCGGATTATTTTATCTTCTGGCGTTGGGTTTTCATCAACTACCAAATATACTTTTTCTTGTTGTTCTTTGGTAGTAGTTGTTGTAATCGATATTTTCTTTTTACGGAGTAAATCGATATGAACATTTTTAGAAATGGCAATTAACCAAGTTTTAAAAACATAAGTATCATCAAAAGTATGAATTTTATCAAAAGCCTTAGCAAATGTTTGCATAGCAATATCTTCTGCATCATTTTCGCTTTTTGTGCGTTTAAGTTGATAGTTAAATACGTCTCCCCAAAAAGTGTCCAATAAAAATCGAAAAGCAGTTTGGTTGCCTTTTTTTGCTTTTGCGATATTAAATTGAATTTTATCCTTTATTTCCAATCGTTAGGTTTTGAAATCAAATTAGCACTAAATATACTAATTTGAATCAATAATAATCCAATTTCTAAAAAAGGTAATACAAAAATAAGATAAGGTTCTTTTAATTTATTTGCAGCTATGCCTACAATTATATATTGCACTAAAAAGTAAGTTAGTACAATTGGTAAGATCATTTGCCAAGGATAAAAGAATGCTAAAAGAGATGCACACACATAAAATAATAACTTCGAGACTGTGAAAAATGATAGCAAAAAACGATGTTTTAATTTATATTGTTTTTTTAAAATACGTTTTTTACGTTGTTGCTGAAACCAATTTCTAAAAGATGAAGGTGGGTTTTTTTCTATAAAACTTTCTTTACTAATGGTAAAAGAAGTGTTTTTTTTAGTGGCAGCATCTTTTAAGAATAAGTCATTTTCGCCATACTTTAACTTTATATGGTTAATAAAGCCTTTTACTTTAAAAAATGTTTTTTTTTGATAACCAAAATTGTCTCCGAAAGCCATAAACGGACTGCCTAATTTTGCAAAAGAAAAGCATTGTAAAGCAGTTACTAAATTATGAAAACGAATAAAAAAATTTGCTAGAGTGTTTTTACTTTTAAACTTTGTGTACCCTAAAGTAATTGTTCTTTTTCCTCTAAATTGTTTGCTCATTTCAGCAATCCAAAATTCCGAAACAGGTTCAGTATCAGCAGAGGTAAATAACAAGCGTTCGTGTTTTGCAGCTTTAATACCTAAAGTTAGTGGGTATTTTTTGTTACCCCAAAAGGCTTCATTATTTTCAACGTCTAAAATTTTAATATTATTGTTATTGGCTCTAAATTTTTCGATAACCTCCAGAGTATGATCTGTAGAGGCATTGTTAATAAGAACAATTTCAAAATTAGGGTAATTTTGAGCTAAAATAAAAGGCAAGTTTTTCTCTAAAGCAGTTGCACAATTTTTTGCAAAAATAATTACGGATATAGGATGCTGCTCTGAAGTTTGCTTTTTATTTTTTTTATTGAACAGTGGTAACGAAAAACTAATGTAATAAATGATTTGTATGGCTGTAAGGGCTACAAAAATGTAGAAAACTACAGGTAAAATCATCAATTTTATTTATGTTCTGGTTCTGCACAAGAGTCAAACTGATCTGGTGTTTTGCCACAAAAACCACATGCTTCTCCTGTTTTATTTAATGCCGGATTCTGACTTGCACAAGTACCTGCAAATTCACCATCTTTTTTTGCCCAAATTTTTATGGCAATTCCAGCAAAACCAAGCGCTAGCAACCCTAAAGTAATAAAAAGTAATTTCATAATACAAATGTACAAATTATAGTAGAAATAGTAAAATCTCTCTATTATTATATAAGCTTCTTTCTAAGTTTTTGTATGTTTACTGTTTTTGAAAAATTAATTTGACCGATAAAGAATTCATACATCAATTACAACAGGGTAAACAAGCTGCGTTTAGCAAACTATTAGATGATTATCAGCAGCGCGTTTTTAGTACATGCATTTCTTTTGTGCCTAATAAAGAAGATGCCGAAGATATTGCACAAGATGTGTTTTTAGAGGTGTTTAAATCTATTGCTAAATTTAAAGGAAACTCTAAACTCTCTACATGGATTTACAGGATAGCTACCAATAAATGTTTAGAATTTATCAGAAAAAAAAACACCAAAAAAAGATTTGCATTTATGCAAGCTATTATGGGTACTGAAATTCCTATAGATAAAACGAGTTATTTTACAGAATTTAATCATCCAGGTGTAGTTTTAGAAAACAAAGAAAAATCGGCTATTATTTTTAAGGCGATTAACACCTTGCCAGAAACTCAACGCGTAATTTTTACCTTGGCAAAGATTGATGGAAAAAGTTATCAAGAAATTGTAGAAATTACAGGTAAAAGTTTGTCGTCTGTAGAATCTGTACTATTTAGAGCTAAGAAAACTTTAAAAAAGAAGTTAGCCGATTTTTATAAAAATAACACGTCGTAAAAACAATATAAATGATCAAATTTAGCTTTTTAAAATTTTAACGCAAGTTTTTAAAAAATAAAGCATCTAAATAAATAAAATATTTTATCAAAATTATAAGATGAAATCGCAAGAACAAATAAATAAAAAAGTAAAAGATACTTTAAAAGTATTAGAAACTATTGATGATGTAAAAGTAAACCACTTTTTTAAACATAAAGTTTTGCAGCAATTAGAAAATAAGAAAAGAGAAGAAAAGCCTTCTGTGTTGCATTGGTTTACTCCTCAATTACAGCTAGTTACCTTAAGTATAATTTTAGTACTTAATATAAGTGCTCTTTTTTATGCCTATTCTAGTGGCAACTCACAGTCTAATACAAGTTTAGAAACTTTTGCTCAAGAGTATGATTTACAATCCGATACAAGCTATATCCTAAATTAATAAACCAATGAAATCAAAATTACTTCCTGCTATTTTATTACTTCTTGTTTTATTAAATGGTGTCTTAATTTTTATGTTAGTTACAAAACCGCATCAAAATAGAAATTTAAAAGTGCCAAGAAACTTTTTAACAGAACAATTGCAATTTTCTGATACACAACAGCAAAAATTTATTGAGCTAGATGAAATTCATAAGCATAAAATGATAGAAATAGATCGTCAAATCATCACACAAAAAAATATTCTGTTTAATGCTTTTGATGATAAAAATATAAATATTGATTCTCTTGCTAATATTACTGGTCAACTTGAGGCGCAAAAAGATGTTGAAGTTTACCGGTTTTTTAATTCAGTAAAAGAAATCTGTGACAAAGAACAGCAAAAAAAATTTACCAAAATTATTAGAAAAGCATTAACAAGAGGAAAATCTGCACCTTTAGAAAGACAAGGTAATCGCCCTCCAAGAGATGGAGAAATGCCTCCACCACCAAGGTAAGCATATCCTTTTAAAAATAAATAATGCTTTAATTTAAAAATTGAATTCTTTCTACTTATCAAAAAATATACTGTACCATAACCAATGGATAACAGTTATTAGAGATGCAGAAATATTTGTAATAAAGCCCTAACTTTCTAAAAAAAATACCGAAATTATCTGCACTTCTTTTAAGTATTCTGACGATTTGACCTTTAAACACTCTAATTATACTCAATAAAAAGTAAAATAGAGTTAGACTTTTTCATGCGTATTTTCTACAGTTTTTTACTTCTTTAAGTCAACAAGAATCGTTTTGTCAAAAGCAGTTTTTAAGTTTTTGATTATATGTGCTGTAAAATTAAGTTCATTGTTTTTGTTAAAAGTACGTTAACAACACAAGTTTTTACAAAAGGTAGCATCTAAATAAACAGCAATCAAAAATATAGAGTAATGTTAAAACAAAACTTAAAACCATTGACGCCGATTTATTTTATAGTAATATCACTTTTCTTTTCAGCTGGCTGTACTGAAGATGTTACAGATTCAGAAACAAGTACAATAAGTGAAATTACATCAGAATATTTAACAGATACAGATTTTGAAACTACAGATTGGGCAGAAGCTACACATAGTAAAGAGGCTACACCAAATTTTGAAGAAGTTTTTCCAGATGATGAAGTAAAACGCTTAGATATTGTTATCACTTCAGAGCGTTGGCAAATTATTTTAAATGATATGACATCTAATTATGGAACCTTTGGTGGTGGAGGTAGAGGAGGTTTACAGACTAGTAACGAAAACCCAGTATTTGTTCCTGCAGAAGTATTTTATAAAGGTAAAGAATGGTATAGAGTTGGTGTACGTTTTAAAGGAAATTCAAGTTTACAAACTACTTGGAGTGATGGTAATTTAAAATTATCATTTAAGTTAGATTTTGATGAGTTTGAAGATGATTATCCGCAGATAAAAAATCAACGTTTTTATGGATTCAAAAAGTTAAGTCTTAAAAATAATTTCGACGACCCTGCTTTAGTTAGAGAAAAAGTAGCCGCAGATGTTTTTGCAAATGCAGGTTTAGCAGTCTCTCACACTGCATTTTATATTGTTTATGTAGATCATGGAAATGGTCCTGTATATTTTGGGTTGTATACTTTAGTTGAAGAGGTAGATGATACAGTTATTGATAATCAATTTAATGATGGTAGTGGTAATTTATACAAACCAGATGGAGATGCAGCCAGCTTTGCTGTTACTACCTATGATGAAAGTGAATATGAAAAGAAAACAAATGAAAACGAGGCCGATTATTCTGATGTACAAAGTTTACTTAATACTATTAATGATGCTTCAAGAACTACAGATGCTATAACTTGGAGAGCCAATTTAGAAACTGTATTTGATACAGATGTTTTTTTAAAATATTTAGCGGTAAATACTGTAATTCAAAATTGGGATACTTATGGTAGAATGACACATAATTATTTGTTGTATAATAACCCTGAATCTAATAAACTAGTTTGGATTCCTTGGGATAATAATGAAGCGCTTCAAGAAGGAAAAAGAGAAGGTGCTCTTGCTTTAAATTTTTCTGATTTAACTACATCTCAATGGCCAATTATAGGGTATATGTATCAAGATGAGGTTTATAAAGCCAAATACGATACTTATGTGCAAGAAACCATAAATAACGTTTTTAACACTACAACAATGAATGCTTTATACAACAAATACCAAGCATTAATAGAATCTTATGCAACATCAGAAATATCAGGATACACATTTTTGTATTCTAGTTCACAATTTTATTCAGCAATAAATCAGCTTAAATCTCATGCAGCAAGCAGAGTAGCTGCTGCAAATAATTACTTACAATAAATATAAACAAACACAAAAATGAAAACATCAATTTTAAGCATCGGAATTTTAGTTTTATCGCTGTCATCGTTAACAGCTCAAGAAAATACAAATGAAAAACAAAGAAGAAAAGGACCACCTACGATTAAACAATTACTAAAGGATTTAGATACCAATGAAGATGGAAAACTATCGTTAAAAGAAGTAAAAGGCCCACTAAAAAAAGATTTTAAAAAGATAGATTTAAATGAAGATGGTTTTCTATCAAAAGAAGAATTAGCAAAAGCACCAAAACCGAAAAGACCAGAAAGAAATGGTAAAAATTAATATTTAGCGCAAGTTTTATTTAGCTATAGCATCCAAAGAAATATAAATTAACTAAAATTTAAAAAAAATGAAATTAAAAAAAATGAAAAACTATTTATTTATAGTTGCCATGATTGGCTTAATTGTAAGCTGTAGTTCTAATGATGATGTAAATATAGAAGAGGACACCATTACAGATGCTATAGAAGATGTTATAACTGAGTTACCTTTAGCTTTTGCAGCTTTCGATACAGATGAAACAGATATTTA
Organism: Polaribacter litoreus; assembly: GCF_054584775.1. Taxonomy (NCBI): domain Bacteria; kingdom Pseudomonadati; phylum Bacteroidota; class Flavobacteriia; order Flavobacteriales; family Flavobacteriaceae; genus Polaribacter; species Polaribacter litoreus. The sequence goes on from NZ_JBTLRD010000004.1 coordinate 291,477, forward strand.
TATTTCAGATAATGGAACAACAATCACCATAGAAACAACAGGTTTACCAAACCATACTACACCATATTGGAGTGAAAGTCATCCCTTATACGTAGCGCCAACTGTAACAAGCCAAGGAAATATGACACCCACTAGAATTGATACTTCAGGAAGAGATTTATCTGGTACATTAACAGTATCTGCCGTTCCAAAAAAAGCCAGCTCAAGCACAGCAACTTCTTTAGGTGCAATTGGTATATCTGTTAGCGGTGCTTATATTTATAATGACCAAGAAGGTAATGGTCCTTTAGACGGTGCTGCAGGAAGTTTAGATTATACAGGAGCGCATATTGGCCCGTCTCAATATCATTATCATTTAGAGCCTTTGGCGTTTACAGATGATGATGATAAATTAATAGGAATTATGGCAGATGGTTTTTTAATCTACGGAAGAAGAGATTATCCAAGCAATGAGTATCCCACAGATTTAGATACTTCAGGAGGGCATGTGGGGCCAACAGTACATAATCCTGATGGAGAAGAATACCATTACCATATTATTAATGAGTTATATTCTACAACAGGTAGATATGTAATTTTTGCGGGGTCTTATCAAGGAACACCAAATGCAATCAATTAATTACTACATATTGTTATTTTTTGTTCTAGTTTCTTGTAAAAACCGAGAAGCTGAAAATAGAAATGTATTCACTAAAAATAACATAAAAAATATTTTAATCGATAAAAAATATTTAAAACTAAATCCATTAAAAGGTCAATGGTTTTATAATGATAAGCCTTTTAGTGGTTATGGTTTTAAAATTTATAAGAACGATACTTTATTAGAAAAAACAGGTTATTGCAATGGTAAGAGAGAAGGAGAAGATGTAATGTATTTTAGTGATGGTAGCATTAAAAGAAAAGCTTTTTATGTAAACAACAAGCTTCATGGCAAAAAGACAAATTATTTACAAAATGGACAACTAATGTCTGAATCAAATTATGTTAATGGAGAACGTCATGGAGTTCAAAAAGTGTGGTATTCAAGTGGACAACTGGCTAATCAAAGAAATTTAGTAAAAGGAAAAGAAGAAGGTTTACAAAAAGCTTGGTTAGAAAATGGTACCATTTACGTAAACTATGAGGCTAAAAACGGAAGAATTTTTGGTATGAAACGTGCTAATTTATGTTATCAATTAAAAAATGAGAAAGTTGTACAAAATCAGACAAATTAATTTTATATTACTTCTTGCTGTAGTAGGTGCCTTTAGTTGTAAAAAAACTAAAAAAGATAATTTTACCAGCAGAGTAAACAAGTTGCCTTATTATAATGAAGCTTCTTTTACACCTAAATGGATTGCATCTAACTCAAGAGAATTAGAGGTATTTCATAAAATTCCAGATTTTAAACTTATCAATCAAAATGGTGAAATCATCACTCAAAAAACGTTTGAAAATAAGATTTATGTAACCGATTTTTTCTTTACAACTTGTCCTGGTATTTGCCCAATGATGACAAAAAACATGAATCTTGTGCAAGAAGCATTTAAAAATGATGATGAGGTTTTGTTATTATCGCATTCAGTTACACCAACAAAGGATCCAGTACCACAATTAAAAAAATATGCCATCAATACAAATATAGGCAAGAATTGGCATTTGGTAACTGGAGATAAAAAAGAGATTTACAATTTAGGTAGAAAATCTTATTTTGTAGAAAATGATTTAGGAGAGCCAAAAGGAATAGACGATTTTTTACACACAGAAAATTTTATTTTAATTGATAAAAATAAACACATTAGAGGTATTTATAATGGTTTAAATAAAAATTCAGTAAAACAATTAATTGCTGATATTAAAACCTTAAAAAGAGAAATTTAGCGTTATTAGAAGCCTATTTTAGTTAAGAATCTGACATTAATTTGATAGTTTTTAGTGAATAATATTCACTTCGATTTCTAATCTAATACTAAATATTTCTAAAATTGTTTTTTGAATTTTTTCAGCAAGCTGATAAATATCTTTCCCAGAAGCATTACCATAATTCACCAAAACCAAAGCTTGTTTTTCATGCACACCAAAATTGCCAAAACGATTGCCTTTAAAACCAGCTCTTTCTATCAACCAGCCAGCAGGTACTTTTATTTCATCCTCAGAAATGGTATAACTTGGTATTGTTGGATATTCTTTTTGAAGTTCTAAAAAATGCGTTTTAGAAATTACAGGATTTTTAAAAAAGCTACCACTATTACCAATCACTTTTGGATCTGGTAATTTCGATTTTCTAATGGCAATTACAGCATCAGAAATATTTTTTAAAGTAGGTTTTTCTATTTTTTTTGATGCTAATTCAGCTTCAATTGCACCATAAGAAGTATTTAGTTGATGTTCTTTTTTGGTTAATTTAAAACTGACTGCAGTTATGATGTATTTTCCTTTTGCTTCGTTTTTAAAAATGGAGTTTCTATACCCAAAATTACAATCTTGGTTAGAAAAAGTAATCAGTTTTTGAGTTGTTATTTCTAAGGCTTCAACTTTGGTGATTGTATCTTTAACTTCAACACCATAAGCACCAATATTTTGAATTGGGCAAGTACCTACATTACCAGGAATTAAAGATAAATTCTCAATTCCACCATAATTTTGTGATACAGACCACAAAACAAATTCGTGCCAATTTTCACCAGCATTTACAGTAATATAAGCATTGTTTTCATCTTCATTATCTATAGAAATCCCTTTAATATCTATATGTACAACCAATTTTTCAATATTTTTGGTCAGCAACATATTAGAACCTCCAGAAATTAAAAAAATGTTTTGTTCTGTTTTCAATAATTGTTTTAATTGATAAACAGAATCAACAGAAACAAAACGTTTTGCAATTACATCAATACCAAAAGTATTGTAGTTTTTTAAAGATATATCTTGTTGAATTTTCATAAATAATACAGCATATAAAATTGAGTGTAGCTAAAAAACAGCAACTACACTCAACATAAATATTTATGAATTATACTGTTGTAGAGCCTCTGCTAAAATTTTTACAGACCTAATTAAATCTTCATTCTTTAAAACGTACGCCATTCTAATTTGATTTTTTCCTTCACCTTCTGTAGAATAAAATCCGCTTGCAGGTGCAACCATAACAGTTTCGTTATTCAAATTAAATTTTTCTAACAACCATTGTGCAAAGTCTTCAGTATCATTTACAGGCAATTCAGCAACACAATAAAAAGCACCTTTAGGATTGGCAACTTTTACACCTTCAATTTTTTTAAGTTCTGTAACTAAAGTATTTCTTCTTTCTACATATTCTGCTTTTACATCATCAAAATATTGCTGAGGTGTATCTAAAGCAGCTTCACTTGCAATTAATGCATACGTTGGCGGACTCAATCTTGCTTGTGCAAATTTAATGGCAGTTTTTATAAATTCTTTGTTTTTAGATACAATACAACCAATTCTTGCACCACACATGCTGTAACGTTTCGAAACAGAGTCTATTACAATTGCGTTTTGCGCTAAGCCATCTAAAGATAAAACGGATGTATGTTGCAAACCATCATAAGCAAACTCTCTATAAACTTCGTCTGCAATTAAAAATAAATCGTGTTTTAAAACAATTTGTTTTAGTTTTTCAATTTCTTCTTTAGAGTATAAATAACCTGTAGGATTCCCTGGGTTACAGATTAGTATTGCCTTGGTGTTTTTGGTGATTAATTTCTCAAAATCTTCAATTTTTGGCAAAGCAAAATTATCTTCAATTTTAGAAATTACAGGTACAACTGTTACTCCAGAAGCTCTAGAAAAACCATTATAATTGGCATAAAAAGGCTCAGGAATTATTATTTCATCACCAGGATCTGTAATACTTCCCATTGTAAATAATAAGGCTTCAGAACCACCAGTAGTTACTACAATGTTATTTTCAGTTACATTTATGTTATGATTGGCATAGTAATTTGCAAGTTTACTTCTATACACTTCAGAACCTTCAGAACGTGCATAAGATAACGTTTCAATATCATTATTTTTTACAGCATCTAAGGCAATTTGTGGTGTTTTAATATCTGGTTGCCCAATATTTAAATGAAAAACTTTTATCCCCCTTTTTTTTGCATTTTCAGCGTAAGGAACTAGTTTTCTAATTGGAGATTCTGGCATTTGAATCCCTTTTTGTGAAATTGATGGCATAATTTTTTGCTTAAATTTGACTGCAAATTTGCGAAATATATTTTATATCTCCTCTTTAATTTACAAATCTTTAAAAGGTTAAAAATATACTAAAACCTTAAGAAAGCAAAACTTAATTAGTATCTTGAATACTTTGTAAAAATATAATTTTTGAAAAAAACAGTTTTATTTTTTGTAATATGCTACTTATTTTCATTAATGGTGTATTCTCAAGGTGGGTATCATTTTAAGAATCCGTCAAAGGATAAGCAGCGTATTAGTTTTCAGTTAATTAATAATTTGGTTGTAATTCCTTTAAAAATCAATGGAAAAAAATTGTCTTTTATTTTAGATTCTGGGGCTAGTAAAACCATATTATTTAACATCACTAAAAACGATAGTTTGGGTTTAAATGATGTAGAAAAAGTTTCTTTGCAGGGTTTGGGTAAAGGTAAGCCTGTAGAAGCTTTACTATCAAAAAATAATACGATTTCGCTAAAAAATATTACCAGTTCAAACGAAACTATTTATGTTGTTTTAAAAGATAATTTTGATTTATCTGCCAAAATGGGAATAACAATACATGGTATTTTAGGATATAGCTTGTTAAGAAATTTTATCGTTAAAATTAATTATAAAAATAAAAAAATAGATTTTTTTAATCCAAAAACATATCAACCTAAAAAATGCAAAAGGTGCGAAACTTTTCCTATTCAGTTTTATCGAAAAAAACCTTTTATTGATGCTCAAGTGCAATTAGATACCATTGATAACGAACTGACTAAAGTTAAACTTCTTATAGATTCTGGGGGGAGTGATGCGCTTTGGTTTTTTGAAGGTACTAAAAAGCAAATTAAAACTCCTAAGCGTTTTTTTAGAGATGTATTAGGAGAGGGATTAAGTGGTACTATTTATGGAAATAGAAGTAGAATACCTAAAATTAAATTAAAATCTTTTGAAATTGAATCTCCCACAGCTTCTTTTTTAGATTCAAGCGCTACAATTAATGCTAGGGCTTTTAAAGATCGAAATGGTAGTATTGGTGCTGGTATTTTAAAACGTTTTGTTGTTTGGTTTAATTATTCAAATCAACAGCTTACTTTAAAGAAAAAAGGATCGTTTAAACGAGGATTTAATTACAATATGAGTGGACTAGATATTGTATACAATGGTAAACAATTGGTAAAAGAAAAAGACGTTAAAAAAATTACAAATGCATATAATCAACAGGTAAATACAAAAAATTCTATTAGTTTCATTAGTAGTTACTCTTATAAATTTAAATCATCCTATAAAATAAAAGGTGTTTTAGAAAATTCTCCAGCAGATAGCGCTGGTTTGCAAAAAGATGATGTTATTTTAAGAATAAATAATAAACCTGTTCACGAGTTTACATTAACGGATATTTTAATGAAAATGCGCGAAAAAGATGGAAAAAAAATAAAAATGCTTATAGAAAGAGCAGGAGTTAAAATGAAGTTCGAATTCCGTTTAGCCAAAAAAGTTTAACTATCAGAAAGTAAACTTTTCTCTTTTTCTAAAGAAATTTCTTTGTTTACATAACCTTTAATTTTAATTACTTTCGTAGGGTTTTTAGCATTAGAATAAATGGTTATGCTTTTAGAAAAACCACCAATTCTTTTTGTGTCGTAAGAAACTTTAATCTTTCCTTTCTTACCAGGTAAAATAGGTTTTTCTGGTTTTTTAGGAATTGTACAACCACAAGAAGACCTTACATTTTTAATTACTAAAGGCTGATCACCAATATTGGTAAACACAAAAGTTCTTTCGCCGTTAGCACCTTTATAAATTTTACCATAATCAATCACTTCTTCTTCAAATTTAAACTCTTGAGCATTGATAGATAAACTAAGGAATACTATACATAATAATGTGAAAAATGTTCTCATAATTTTTTATTTACTGATGTAACCTTTTATTTTAATTTTTTTAACTGATTTTTTAGCATTCGAAAAAATAATAATTTCTTTAGAAAAACCACCAGTTTTAGAGGTGTCATATGCTACAGTTATCGTTGCTTTTTCATTTGGCATTATTGGTTTTTCTGGTTTTTTAGGTACAGCACAATCGCAAGAAGTTTTAATATCTTTAATAATCAATGGTGCATCACCAATATTGGTAAATTCAAAAATACGTTTACCATTATCACCTTTTTTAATTTTTCCATAATTGATAATTTCTTTTTTAAACTCAAATTCTTGAGCAGAAACACCAATAGAAATAAATAAACCAAAAACTAATAATAAACCCTTAACCATATTACAAATTTACAATTTTTAAAAAGATAAAATAATCAATCACTAATTTTCTCTACAAAAAAGAGAATTGTATTTTTGCCAACTATATATCAAAAAGGATACCAAAGTATGACAATTCCATCTAAATATGATGCTAGTAAAGTAGAAGATAAATGGTATGATTACTGGATGAAAAACAACTATTTTCATTCAACACCAGATGAAAGAGAGCCTTACACTATTGTAATTCCACCACCAAACGTAACAGGGGTTTTACACATGGGGCATATGCTAAATAATACCATACAAGATGTCTTAATAAGACGTGCACGTTTGTTGGGTAAAAATGCATGTTGGGTTCCTGGAACAGACCATGCATCTATTGCAACAGAAGCAAAAGTGGTTGCCAAATTAAAAGAACAAGGCATTTCTAAAAGCGATTTAACGCGTGAAGAATTTTTACAACATGCTTTCGATTGGAAAAACGAATATGGAGGAATCATTTTAGAACAATTAAAAAAACTAGGTGCTTCTTGCGATTGGGAAAGAACAGCGTTTACAATGGATCCAGAAATGTCTGAATCTGTAATTAAAGTTTTTGTTGATTTATACAACAAAGGATTAATTTACAGAGGTTACAGAATGGTAAACTGGGATCCTGAAGCAAAAACCACACTGTCTGATGAAGAGGTAATTCACGAAGAAAGACAAGGAAATTTATATTATTTAGAATATAAAATAGAAGATTCTGAAGATACGTTAACCATTGCAACAACACGTCCTGAAACCATTTTTGGTGATACAGCCATTTGTATCAACCCAAATGATGAACGTTTTACGCATTTAAAAGGTAAAAAGGCAATTGTTCCACTTTGTGGAAGAGTTATTCCTATTATTGAAGATGAATATGTTGATTTAGAATTTGGTACAGGTTGTTTAAAAGTTACGCCTGCTCACGATGAAAATGATAAGAATTTAGGGGATAAACACAATTTAGAAGTAATCGATATTTTTAATGATGATGCTTCTTTAAATTCCTTCGGATTACATTATCAAGGAAAAGATCGTTTTGTAGTTCGTGCAGCAATAGCCAAAGAATTAGAAGAAAAAGGAATTTTAGTAAAAACAGAAGTACACACCAATAAAGTGGGTACATCAGAAAGAACAAAAGCGGTTATAGAACCAAGATTATCAGATCAATGGTTTTTAAAAATGACAGATTTAGCAAAACCTGCTATTGATGCTGTTTTAGGTGATGATACTGATATCAATTTATATCCGAAGAAATTCGAAAACACCTATCGTCATTGGATGGAAAATGTGCGAGATTGGAACATTTCTCGTCAACTTTGGTGGGGTCAGCAAATACCTGCATACTATTATATTTCTGCAAATTCTAATGGTCAGAAAGAATTTGTAGTTGCAGAAAGTAAAGAAGAAGCGTTAAAATTGGCTTGGAAAAAATCTAATGATTATGAATTAACATTAGAAGATTTAACGCAAGATGAAGATGCTTTAGACACTTGGTTTTCTTCTTGGTTGTGGCCAATGTCTGTTTTTGATGGAATTCGTAATCCTGAAAACGAAGAAATTAAATACTATTACCCAACAAACGATTTAGTTACTGGGCCAGATATTTTATTTTTCTGGGTAGCTAGAATGATTGTTGCTGGTTACGAATATAAAGGCGAAAAACCTTTTGAAAATGTGTATTTAACTGGTTTAGTTAGAGATAAGCAAAGACGTAAAATGTCTAAATCTTTAGGGAATTCGCCAGATGCTTTAAAGTTAATTGAAACTTATGGAGCAGATGGAGTAAGAGTAGGCCTTTTATTAAGTTCTGCAGCTGGTAACGATTTAATGTTCGATGAAGATTTATGTCAGCAAGGAAAAGGTTTTGCCAACAAAATTTGGAATGCTTTTCGTTTGATAAAAGGTTGGGAAGTTGATGACAGTTTAGCACAACCAGAAACCGCAAAAATTGGTTTGACTTGGTACGAAGCTAAGTTTCAAAAAACGTTAGCAGAAATAGAAGATCATTTCTCTAAATATCGTTTGTCTGATGCTTTAATGGCAATTTATAAATTAATTATGGACGATTTTTCGTCTTGGTTATTAGAGATTGTAAAACCTGCCTATCAAAAACCAATTGACAAAGTTACTTTTGATGCAATTATAGAAGTTCTAGAAAATAATTTAAAAGTTTTACATCCTTTTATGCCTTTCTTAACCGAAGAAATTTGGCAATTTATTACAGAAAGAACATCAGAAGAAGCTTTAATTATTGCAAAATATCCTGAGCAAAAAGAATTTAATACTACAATTATTGCTGATTTTGAGTTTGCAACAGGTGTAGTTTCTGGTATTAGAACCATCAGAAAAGAAAAAAATATTTCTTTTAAAGATGAAGTGGAATTATTTGTGGTTGATGCAGAACAAAATTCTAAAGAGTTTGATGTAGTTATTCAGAAATTAACAAATACATCCGCAGTAAATTATGTATCAGAAAAAGTAGATGGAGCCTCTTTTAGAGTAAAATCGAATGAATATTTTGTGCCAATTTCAGCAGCTAATATAGATGTTGAAGCAGAAATTAAAAAACTAGAAGTAGAATTAAAAAGGGCAGAAGGTTTCTTATTTGGTATTACTAAAAAATTATCAAACGAACGTTTTGTAGCCAATGCTCCAGAAAAAGTAATTGCTTTAGAACGTAAAAAAGAAGCGGATACTTTAGCAAAAATTGAAACGATTAAAAGTAGTTTAGCAAGTTTGAAGTAATAGTAACTATTTGTAAATTATGAGTTTAGTTGGTTTTGAGTCCTGTTAAATGTCTTCAAATAGTTTAATTTTTTGCTAAATTTGTAAACATACTAACTTTTTAAAATAGTTAAAAAATGAAAAAAATAATAGTTATTGTAAGTGTACTTTTTACAGTATATCAATTGCAATCTCAAGACATAAAAATGAATAAAAACGCAAAAATTTCATTTAAGGTTGATGGTATTTGCGGAATGTGTAAAAAACGAATTGAAACAGCTTCTTTAAAAACAAAAGGAGTAAAGTTTGCTCTTTGGAGTCCTAAAACACATCAATTGAATCTAATACTTGATGAACGTAAAACCAATGTTTTAACTGTTCAGCAAAATATTGTAAATGTAGGGCATGATGTTTTTTTAAGTGAAGATAAAAAGCTGGAGGCTAGTCAAGAAGCGTATAATTCTGTGCATCCTTGCTGTAAATATAGAGATGATCAAATTGTTTTAGAGCATGAAGGTAGCTTCAAGAAAGTGAAAAAAAACTAATTATATATACTTAAAAATATTATTTTTTGGTGTTTGAGAAAAACAAAAAACCGATAGAATTTTCCATCGGTTTTTTTATTCAAGTTTTTAAAACTATTAGATTTTAATAGTCATTGTGTTATGCAAACTACTGGTTATTATCATTATCAGTTAGCCTATTATTTACAAGAAGAAGGGGTAAAAATTTCGGTAGAAAACCCGTTATCTGTAAAACGTTTTATTCAAATGAAACTCTCTAAGATAAAGACAGATAAGAGTGATTCACGATTGATTTGTGAAAATGCTGAGCAGGTAGAATTGAAACTTTGGCAAGGCAATTCTAAACATCAATTAAAATGCTTACAAATGACTAGAGCCCTCTCTATGTGTACTGAGCAGCGTACTATGCTAAAGAATAAAATACATTGAGAACTGGTTTTAGAGGTTCCAAGTACATTTCCACTATTATTTACAACGTTTTAGGCTATTATTTGTTGCGTTTAGAAATCTAAAGGTAATCAAAAAAAGAAAACAACTTTGTGCCAGCGTATTTTCCAACGGAAAAATACAGCAGCAATAAATTATAGCCATTGTTACTCTTTGTTTTTATTTCGTAAGTTGATAATTATTCACAAGTACAGAAGCAGAAATATGTAAAATTCGTTCTAATTCTCGTATCATTTCAACGGTCAATTTCTTTTTTTTATTCAATATTTCAGATACTCTACTTTTTCCTCCAATTATTCCAACTAAATCTTTTTGCTTAAGATTCATTTCTTCCATTCTGATTTTAATAGCCTCAATTGGATCAGGAGATTCAATTGGGTAATATTTGTTTTCAAAATTCTCAATTAATAATGATAAAATTTCTGCTTCATCTCCTTCTTTTGAATTAGGTGAAGCGTCAAAGATTAACTCAAGCCTATCTAGAGCTTTGTTATAATCTTTTTCTGTTTTAATAGGTTTAATTTCCATAATTCATTATTTTATATCGTGTTAGCATCAATTTTATCGTATTCAGCGTGAGTTCCAATAAAGCGCATAAACGCCCATTGTCTGACATAGTTAAATTTTACGATAAGTCTATATGAATTTCCTTTAATATTAAAAACGACTCTACTATTTTTTAAAATACTAGCATTTATATAAGTTTCTTTTACTTCATTTGGGGAATTCCAATTTGAATTTTTTGCAGTTTCATACTAGATTAGTCATTTAATAGTACAAGTTTTCTTAACTCGTAAAGAGAAGAATCCAATACTTTTTGATTACCGTTATTTACTTTCAACAATTCCTTTAATTGGATTTGTAATTTTTGTTCTATTACTTTTTGAGGAGTGTAATTATTTATTACCGAAATTCCTACAGAAACCAATAAACTCAAAAAGCTATTCCAATGGCTAAAAAAGATTGTTTTTTGGCAGAGATAGAATTTACTCTTGCTTCTTTTAATTCAACATATTCCAAGTACTGAAATAAAGATTCAGAAGATAATCTTAACTTTTTATCATCTTCCTCTCTTGATACTCCTGCTATTGGTTGGTTTATAAAAGTAATCCTATTTTTATGTTCAAAATTCCTATAAAACCAATCTCTATAAATATCTTCATCGAAAATGTATTCTAACATTTTCAGAATATTCTTTATTTCATTTAGAGAAATCCCTTCATCGTTTTTCTCAAATCCAATTTCAAGTGATTTTAAGTATAGGTTTCTCATTCCTCTTTATTCAATTTTCCCAATTCCGCTTTTTCTATCTGTTGTATTATCCTGATATAGGTTGACCTTTTTTTAGGTTTAATTTATACCGTTCAAATTATTTTTTTAGCCGTTTAGAAGGCAAAAAATAATTTGAACTAGTTTTGTTCTTAAATTTTAAGTTCAGTCAAATTTACATTATTTTTTCTGTATGATTTGTATTTGATATTCGGATTTAAATGTACTTCAGCCGGTTTTCTTAAGTCTAGGCTAAAATGTGTTCTTAAATTATTGTAAATAAAAACGGCTTGTTTTGCAATTTCTTGAGCAATAGATGTATTTTTCATCAGATTTCTTAGCCCATATTCATATTTTAAAGTTCTATTAATTCTTTCCGCAATTGCATTTTCGTATG
>NZ_JBTLRD010000040.1:0-4781 GCF_054584775.1 Polaribacter litoreus
AAAGACAAAAAAAGTAGATATCACATTTTAATTCAACTTAAAGAAAGCTTAGAGTTTATTTTAAAAAATGGTTACAATCCGTATGAAGATAATACTTCATTGGAGGAATTTATTGAAAACCTACTTTCTACTGAACAATCTGAACAAAAGGAAACAAAAAAGAATAATACTGTTCAGAATGAAAGCCAAATAGTTACCGAAAAGAAACCTGAACTACCTACCTACTCTATTAAATCATCTTTCGAATTGGTTCTTCAAACCAAATCAAATGTTTTAAGTGCAACCTCCTATCAAAATTTTAAAGGAAGAATAAATAGGTTTAGTAAATGGTTAAATCAACAAAAAATAGATCCAAAAGGAGACATTTCTATCATCACTAAAAAAGTTGTAATACAATATTTGAATACTGTATTACAAAATTCAAGTGCTAGAAATAGAAATAACACAAGAACAGATATAAGTTCTTTATTTCAAACTTTAGAGGACAATGAAGTGATACAAGATAATTTTGTCAAGAAAATTAATGTATTAAAATCAAATCCTGAACGAAACAAAACATATACCTCTACTGAACAAAAAGAAATTTTCAAATATCTAAAAGAAAAAGAGCCTGTATTACATTTGTTTGTTCAATTTGTGTCTTACAATTACTTACGACCTGTAGAAGTTTGCCGACTAAAAATTGGTGATATCGATTTAGTTGACAAAAAAATCTATGTTAGAGCCAAAAACAAGGCTGTTAAAACGAAAATTATACCAAATATTTTAATAGAGCAACTGCCTGATATTTCCAAAATGGATAAAAACCATTATTTGTTCACTCCTACTAAAATTGGAGGGGAATGGGATACTAAAGAAAATAACAAACGTGATTATTTTTCAAAACAATTTAAAAAAGTAAAAGATCATTTTGGCTTGGGAAAAGATTACGGTTTATATAGTTTCAGACATACCTTTATTACCAAATTGTATAAAGAAATGGCTAAAACTGGGACACCTTTTGAGGTAAAAAGCAGATTAAAACTAATTACTGGACACGCAACAATGGATGCTTTAGAATTATACTTGAGAGACATAGATGCAGTATTACCAGAGGATTACTCAAATTTATTAAAATGATAAAGAAAAAATATTACAATATTTTACCCAACCAACTATATGGAACAAATAATTTAGACCTGATAGCAGATTATCTTATTGAAAAAAATATATGCGAAAGATTTATATCAAAAAGTATCTCAGGTAAATTCGAAAAGACAGATAGATTAGGAGAATGGAGCTCTAAAGGTCAATTAAGTCAAACTGATGAAATTTTAGTATACTCAAACAAAGTTACAAGAGAACTGTATACTTTTCTTTTAACTCACTATAAAGCTGGACTTGGAAAACATATTACTTTTAATTTAAAATTTTATCAAGACAAATTTGGTTTGAATTTTTTAGAAAGCAAGAAAATTGCACTAGAGTATTTTAACATTTATTATAATAATATACAAATCAATCCTAGTTTTAAATTAAAATTTGATGAAAACAGAAATATAATACCAGCTACAAACTTTGAATCACTCAAAAGGCACAAAGAATATTTGTTTTTAAATCTTGAAAGAAAATCAGAGTTAATAATTCCATATTTGGCTGGAGACAATGAATACTTTAACAGAAATCTATTTGAAAATAACTCAATGATTAGAGAAATATTTGAGTTTGAGAATAATTTAAAAATTATATTAGAATTAAATAGGAAATTTAAATTTGAAGATGATGACATTTTCACTCCTAAACCTAAATCAAAACTTATTTTTGAAGAATATTCAGACCAGTTTTATTCCTTGAAGCAAATTGAATTTGTTGTACACCAAATTGAATCAAATGAAAAAGTAAATAGAGCTTTTATTATTAGTCTTTTTGATTTTTTTAGTGGCAGTTTGAAAATAAAAACACCTTCAGCCAAACTTTTTGGAGAAATTATTAACGAACACTTTGGTTTTAATTTTAGTGAAATTGGATTAAATGGATCTGAAGGCAACAAGCACAGACAAAGAATCGAAACTTTTAAAAAAGATTGGGAGATTTTCACAAATTAGAAGCTAATTTTTAACATTTCCCAAAAAACTAAAAATTTCCCATACTTTTCCCACAAATTCCCCAAACTCCTCCCCTTTTTTATTACCCTTTGTATCACAATATTGCACCTAGTTAAATCTTGTTAATTAGGTAGTTATCTATTGATGTAAAATCACCTTACTTTTTAGCAAGCATTTATTTAACTATTAATGTTTTAAAAAAAAGTAAAATGGAAAAAACCATTAATTTTAGAATTTCAGAAGAAACTAAGCTCGAATTACAATTTATTGCAGAAGAAAAAGAAATTAAAGTATCTCATTTAATAAGAGAGATCATTTCTGATTTTATAGTTAATTACTATGACGTTGATGAAGTAATTACTATGTATAGTCAAACACCTATCGAAGTTTTTCTAGATGACTCCAATAATGATCATTTTAATCAATAAATCGATTTACTATGTTATCAGAAAAAGTCGATTTAATTATTAAGGATATTGATATCCACCAACAAAAATTGAACTCCAATACTACAGAAGCAGGTTGTTTAATTGTAAAAGAAGCGAATACTTGGGTTGATGAAGCTAAGAATAGACCTATACCTAATATGTTGTTTAGTGAACTTTGGTATGAAAATGAAGTCTGTATTTTATTTTCTGATACTAATTTAGGGAAATCAATTCTTGCTGTTCAAATAGCGGATAGTTTAAGCAAAGGTAGATCTATATATGGCTTCAAGTTAGAAGGTTCTACCAGAAAGGTATTGTATTTAGATTTTGAGTTATCTGATAAACAGTTTGAAAATCGATATTCTGATAATTTTACAAATCATTATCAATTTAATGATAATTTTTTGAGAGCTGAATTGAATACTGATTCAGGATTACCAAATCAATATAAGAATTTTGAAGAATACCTTTGTAATACTTTACCAGATAGCATCTCTAAACATCAAGCATCTATTTTAATTGTTGATAATCTTACCTATTTGAGTGGTGAAAATGAAAAAGCAAAAGATGCTTTGATACTCATGAAAACGCTAAAACAAATCTCAAGAACAAATAACGTGTCAATTTTGGTTTTAGCACATACCCCAAAAAGAGATGATAGTAAACCCATTACAAAAAATGATTTAGCAGGTAGTAAAATGTTAATGAATTTTTGTGATAGTTGTTTTACTATTGGTAAAAGCTCTCAAGACACTTCTTTAAGGTACATAAAGCAAATAAAGCAACGTAATACAGAACACATTTATGATTCTGAGAATATTTTACTGTGTAGTATAACTAAAGAAACCAATTTTTTAAAGTTTCGTTTTGAAGAATTTGATTCTGAAAAAAATCACCTACAAACTACTAACAAAAAAAACTCTGATGAAATAAATGATCAGATAAGAATGCTTGTTGCTGAAGGTCTGACAAATGAGAAAATAGGAAGTAGATTAGGGTATTCAGAATCAGGAATTAGAAGTAAAAGAAAAAAACTCAATATTTAATATGGTTGCCTCTGACGTATATAATATAGCTAAAGCTCTTCCTCAAGAAGAGTTTACTAAGCTATACAATATGCTCAGAAATGATGTTAACAAAAACAACATAAAAGTAAAGAACAAGTTACCTGAATTTACGAAAGAAGATGCCTTACGCTATTTATTGGAAAACCATATTAAAAAAAATCGCACAAATCGCACTAAATAAATAGTACGAAAAGTGCGAAAAGTGCGAATCTTATATTATGAAAAAAAATTATAAATACAGTTTAGATACGTCAAGTAAAAAGTTTGTCTGCCCAAATTGCAATAAAAAAACATTTGTAAAATTTATTGATAATGAAACCCAACAATACTTGAATCATATTGATGGTAGATGCGATAGAGAAAGTAAATGTGGTTATTTTAAAAAACCTTCTAAAAATTGTATTACAAATAATACGAATTTAGATATTAAAGTAATACAACCAACGTACCACAATCCAAACGTATTGCAACAATTTTGTAATACAAAACAACAAAGTAACTTTATAACCTATTTATTAAGCTATTTTGAAGAGCAAAAGGTCTCACAAGCAATAAATATGTATCACATTGGCACTACAAATTACTGGAAAAGTGCCACTGTTTTCTGGCAAATAGATATAAAAAATGTAATACGTGGTGGTAAAATTATGTTATACAATTGTAATACAGGAAAAAGAGAAAAACAACCATTCAATCACGTGAGCTGGATTCATAAACAATTAAAATTACCTAGTTTTGTTTTACAACAATGTTTGTTTGGTTTACATCTTATAAAAAACCTTAAAAAAGGTGATACAATTTGTATTGTTGAATCTGAAAAAACAGCCATTATAATGAGTATTCTAATACCCAATTATATTTGGTTAGCCACCGGGAGTAAAACTGGTTTTAAACAAGAATTATTACAATCCGTTAAAGGCTTTAAAATTATTGCATATCCTGATAAAACAGAATATAAAACTTGGAATGAAACATCAGAAATATTAACTAAACAAGGCTTCAATATTATATGCAGCAATTTTTTAGAAAATATTGATCTTGTAGATGGTGGAGATTTGATTGATTATTTTGAATCTAGAAAATAGCCTAAATTATAATACATTTTTTTAAAAGCGTTATTTTTTATGACACTTTCCCATCAAGTGTGTAAGTTCAAAATTACAGGATTAGATTTTTCATAGTTTAATCCTGTTTTCAAATAT
>NZ_JBTLRD010000041.1:0-4030 GCF_054584775.1 Polaribacter litoreus
TTCTAAACGGCTAAAAAAATAATTTGAACGGTATAAATTAAACCTAAAAAAAGGTCAACCTATATCAGGATAATACATAGATTCAGGTGTAGAATCTCCTCAAGAATTTAGAGATAGACTTTTAAGAGAAAACAGCAATAGAGATGAGACAGATGTCCGAAATTTATTTGAAGCTTATTTTTGGGATTAATTTTTAAATTAAAAGACATGAAAAAAACACTTTTTATCTATTTATCAATATTAATTGTAATTTCAAGTTGCGACCCAGGTGAATCTGCGGAAACTAATATAATAAATAACACTTTTGAAGATTTGTCAATTACTTTTGTTTCTTCTCAATTCCCACAACTTAATGAAAGTTTATCATTAGGCTCAAATGAGAAAAAAACATATTCAAGTAACGGGTTTAAAGGAACATCCTCTTATTTATTAACATTTATGGATTTCGATTCTATATATATTAAAAACTCCTCAAATAAAATATTAAAAATATTTAAAGAAAACACTTCAGGAAAAAATATATATAATGTGAACGAATATTGGACAGTAAGAGAAACTTCTAAAAATCATTTTGAATATACTTATGAAATTACAGAAGAAGATTTAGAATAAAAAACACTTTTGCTAACGGTTGGTTATATAAAAAATAGCAGTTAAGTGCAAACTACAAAGTTTGTGCTTTTCTACTATTTTTGTTTTTAAACTGTAAGTAATTGCATTTTTACTCTGCTACTTTTCATATAACCAACCGTTAGCAAAAATGTAAAACGAACATTAACCATTTAAAACAAACAATTATGAAAAAACAAAGCTTACGGTTTTTAACATTAACCCTGATTGGAATATTGATTTATTCCTGTCAAAAAGACGATGACTTTATTAAAGAAGATATTTCTTCTATTCAAGAACCAAGATCCGAAAATGTTACAAAACTCGGAAAGAAACTTGAGAATCCTTTTTCGGTTGCAAATATGCAAAGAGCTTTAGATACTATTTTAAAAGAGGTTAAAAAATCAAAAAGTTATCAAGCAAAATCATTTCAGAAATCGGCAGAACAAATAGAAATTAAGAAGACAGATTTGTATGTTCGATTTTTACCAAAAGATTCATTAGAACTAAATATCATTGAAAAAGATACTACTTTAGTGCTATACGACCACCCTCTTGATTATGAAATAGAGGAACAAGGGGAGTATTATCATGACCCTGAATTACCTGATGACCAAATTTCATGGAGATATACTGTTGTAAAACCTGACTATGAATTTCCAAAAATTCAATACGAAGTTTTATCTGATTTATTTATCCCTGAAAATAGTGAAGGGTATCGTGAGGAAGATGAAAATGTTCAAGGAAAGACCGCCTATTCAAAAACAAACAGCCTTAGCAGTTTAGAAACCGTTTCTTTATATCTTACCAATAATTTATCCGAACAAGAAAAAACGGCTATTGAAGAAGAAAAAAATAATAACCTTCAAGCAAAACGTATTTGTGTTTGGTTTGTTTGTTGGAATGTTCCTGATTCTTGGAATCCTTCAGGAACTATAAAACTATGGGATGATAGATTAAGTAATTACTACCCAATGCAAGGAGTAAAGGTTAGAGCAAGAAGGTGGTTTACCACAAAAACAGGAATTACAGATAGTGATGGTAAATTTGAAACCGGTTCTTTTAGAAGAGCTGCCAATTATTCTATTAATTGGGAACGTCATCATTTTTCAGTAAAATGGTCTTGGTGGTTATTTTGGTCTGGAACAGCTAAATACAATGGTCCAAAACAAAAATCTGCTTGGAATTTAAATATTAAAGGAGGTACACAACAATATTATGCTACTGTTTTTCAAGCGGCACACGATTACTATTATCGTTACAATTACGGATTAAAAAATCCTTCAAATTCAGGCGGTTTTTGGAGAATGAGAATAAGAGCAAGGTTAAAAAATGGGCGTTCTTCTTATGTAAAAGCACGTAGAATATGGAATGGTTCAGATATTTCATTAAAAGCTTGGGGAGATCCTTCCGATTTAGTGTATGGAACTACAATTCACGAATTAGCACACGCCGCTCATAGAAATGTTGATAGTAGAGCCTATAATAGTTTGGTTTGGAAAGGTTATACAGGTCCTTGTGTTGAACAGTATGGTTCATTAGGTATTTCGAATACTTGTGACGAACCTTATTCAGTGGGAGCAAGTGCAAGACGGGTAATGGAAACTTGGGCAACTACCGTAGAAATTGTACTGACTAATTTGAGGTATAAGAGTTATTTAAGAGATTATGATTTTGAGTATGGTCTATGGAATAGTACATCTACAAATAATAGGCAAAATTTCCCTTTAGAATCCCAACCTTACTATACATCTTTAGGATATGACCTAATAGATAATGTTAATCAGAGAACAGATATAACTCATAGTTTTATTGGAACATATGCACAAGATAGAGTGTTTGGTTATACAATAAAACAAATTGAAAACAGCTTAAAGAACACTAATAGTTAGGGAGAATGGAAAGAGCATATTAAACAGCAAAATACGTCTAATCCAACTAACATATATATTGACGAATTATTTAATAATTGGTAAAATGAAAATACTAAAACACATTGTCATTTACTCATTTTTCATATTAATAT
Source organism: Polaribacter litoreus (assembly GCF_054584775.1). Taxonomy (NCBI): domain Bacteria; kingdom Pseudomonadati; phylum Bacteroidota; class Flavobacteriia; order Flavobacteriales; family Flavobacteriaceae; genus Polaribacter; species Polaribacter litoreus. The sequence goes on from NZ_JBTLRD010000041.1 coordinate 2,636, forward strand.
CTTGTGGCCCCGAAGCCTCATGTGAAATATATAATTATACCGTAAGAAATGAAAGTGGTACTGACATAAAAATAACAGGGTATAATACGGCTAATAATAAATTACAGTCCTTTTTTGTTGAATTAAAAAACAATGAAGGTTTAACTAAGTCTTACGAAAATTGTCCTCCAGGTGAAATTCCTTATTATAGTTTTAATAATTTTTTTGAATCAGACTCAATAAAAATAATTTTTAGCACAAATAAAAAAATATTTTACAAGAAGGTAATTATCTGTGAAAACAATAATGATGATTCCAAGAGAAATCTACTCAATGAATGTCTATATAATAGTAATAGAAATAAAACTGAATCATTTATTTTTACTGTTCAGGATTATGAAAATGCAATTGACTGTAATAGAAATTGTGAGTAAACACTTTTGCTAACACAGTATATAAAAAACAGCAGTTAAGTGCAAGCTACAAAGTTTGTACTTAACTGCTATTTTTATTTACAAACTGAAAATAACAACATTTTTACTCTGCTACTTTTCATATACCAACACGTTGGCAACAAGCAAATCAAAATTTGTCATTTAAGGAAAAATAGATAATGAATTGAAATTTTAGTATCTTTGATAAAAAGTAATTAAAATGAATTTAGAAACTCGAAAAATAGAATTTATACAAGAATTTTTGAATCTTCAAAATGAAGATATAGTTTCTCGTCTTGAAAAAATATTAAGGAAAGAAAAAAGTAATTCTGAGAAAATATTTGAACCAATGACTATAGCTGAATTTAATGAACGAATTGACAAATCAGAGTCTGACTTCCAAAATAATCGATTTAAAAGGAGTTCTGAACTTTTAGCTAAATATGAATAATGAAATTTGAAATTATTTGGTCTGAATTTGCTGAAAATCAACTTGATGAAATTTATGAATATTATGAAAAAGAAGTTAATAGAAGAGTAGCGAAAAAAATCACAAAAGGAATAATTAACGAACCAAAAAAGTTAATGAATTTATCTTTCATTGGTCAAGAAGAGGAATTACTTAAAGAACGAAAAACTAAATATAGATATATAATTTATACAAACTATAAGATAATCTATTCCGTTGATACTAAAAATGGATTTATTAAAGTTGCAGATGTATTTGATACTCGACAATATCCATTAAAAATGAAACGAACGAAATAAGCAAAGCCAGTTGCCAACACCATATATAATTTATTGCTAGCTTTTTGCCTACTTACGAAAATCCTCTCGGATTTTCTTTGTCAGTAATTATTCACTAAATTAGGTGCTTAAACCACGCAACAAACCATATATAAACACGTTGTAAATAATAGTGGAAATGTACTTTCCTGAAATAGGTTGACTAAAAATTAAGCAATTAATGATAGTCACTTAT
>NZ_JBTLRD010000042.1:0-4019 GCF_054584775.1 Polaribacter litoreus
TCCTCATGGAGCAATTCAAAGATTGCTCTAGAAAAATTTCAGAATAACTTTACTTACACACTTTTTGGTTTAGTACCTTGATTTTTCAAATAAGCAATTACGCCTTTTCTAATATCAAAAGCCAATTCATTTTCATTAGGTTTGTAAATAGAAATTACCTCTTTATTCTCAGCATTTAAAAAGGGAATGTCAAATCCTTTTAATAAGTAATCAGAAAAAGCAACCGTATACGTTTTTTTGATGTTTAAAGGTTGGTTTTTAATCATCCATATCTCTCCTACTTTATTGGCATTGAACCTTTGCAAATAAGCACCTGTACCTGCAGCTAACACACCATAATCTAAAACACGCTTTAATAAACGCCCTTTTAGTTGTACTTTTAAAACGGCACCACCATAAGGCAATACTCTAAAAATATCTATGGGTGTAATATTACCTGTAAGTTGATCATCAATTCTAATTGAGCCACCATTTACAAGAGCACAATCTACTTTATCATCAAAAGAATAAGACATCGATTTTGTAACAATAGCACCCAAATTGGTTTGCACACTTCGAATTGGAGTATCTCTACCATCTAAAGGAATTTGTGTTGTGTAAATCTCTTCATCTGGTTTAAGAATAATTTCTTGAATTTCTGATGTTAAAATCTTCTGCCATTTATTTACAATTTGGCCAACTTCTACATCACTTTTAATGGTTTTATTAATCTCTTTTAATTCAGATTTCACAATGGCTTTCTTCGTATTTTTATCATAAGAAATTCGATGAATATAAGCTGTTTTAGCATTGGCATCTGCTTTAGCAATAATTGTATTCCCAATTTTATCATAACTGTTAGTATGTTCATGGCCCCCCATTATTAATGGTAAATCTGGTATTAATTTTGCAATTCTTTTATCGTTTGCCAATTTTACATGCGTTAAACCAAAAACCACATCTACAGAATCTTTAATTTTTGCAAAAGAGGCTCTTGCTTTTACAAACATATTGCCATATTCTACATAATCTTTAGGATTTGATGGTATACAAACACTTATAAAACCAACTTTTATTGCTGTGCCATCTGTATCAGAAAACTCTTTTATAAATGTTTCATTTACAGGAATCTGATTTTTACCTTTTTCTTTATAAAAAGGAATTGCTTTTTCTTTGGTTTTTAGTTTTACGTTGGCAGAAATCCAAGGAAAATTACTTTCGTTTAACCTTTTCTGTAAATCTTTTGGAGAAAGATCAAATTCATGATTTCCAAATGCCACTAAGTCAAAATTCATAGCATTCATTACTTCTATCATTTGCTTGCCTCTAACACGTTCACCATCAACTTTTATCGTTCCTAATAAAGACGGATTTAAAAAATCGCCAGCCAAAAATAACATTGTATTTGGGTTTTCTTTTAAAAGCTCTTTATGTAAGGTTTCTACTCTAGCCATACCTCCAAATTCACCTCCTTGTATAGGAGCAATTTCGTAGACATCGTTAATTTGTAGAAAGGTAAAATCAATTTTACCATCGTCTTTTTTACAAGATAAAAATAGTATAATTGAAAAAAGGTAAAATAGTTTTTGTAAAATTTTCATTAACTTTATTTAAAAATATAACGGTTTTTTTTATAGATCTGATGATTAACGAGCAAAGGTTTCTAGAGCTTTATTGTAGGCGCTCTCAAAACTCATTGGTTTTGTGCCTGTATCTGCTTTTTCTGTGGTAAAATAACTTAATAATTTTTCTGTTGGCATATTACCTGTTAATTCATCTTTAGCCATTGGGCAGCCTCCATAACCTTTAATAGCTCCATCAAAACGTAAACAACCAGCTTTATAGGCCGCATTTACTTTTTCGTGCCATTTATCTGGCGTTGTGTGTAAATGTGCACCAAATTCAATTTTGGGATATTTAGGTATTAAATTTGTAAAAAGATAATTAATTACCTCTGGTGTTGAGCTACCAATGGTATCTGAAAGCGATAAAATTTTAACCCCCATTTTCGATAATTTTTCTGTCCACTCCCCTACAATTTCCACATTCCAAGGATCTCCATAAGGGTTACCAAATCCCATAGATAAATAGGCAACAACTTGCTTATTATTTTTATCGGCAAGATTTAAAATTTCGTTTAAAGTGATGATAGATTCCTTTACTGTTTTGTGAGTATTACGCATTTGAAAATTTTCTGATATCGAAAATGGATATCCTAAGTAATTGATTTCATCAAATTGAACTGCATCTTTTGCCCCTCTAACATTTGCAATTATGGCTAATAGTTTACTTTGAGTTTTTGATAAATCTAATTTTGATAAAACAGCAGCAGTATCTCGCATTTGCGGAATTGCTTTGGGTGATACAAAACTTCCAAAATCTATAGTATCAAAACCCACGTTTAACAAAGAATTGATGTACAATGCTTTTTTTTCTGTGGATATAAAATGAGATTTTATCCCTTGCATTGCGTCTCTAGGACATTCTATAATTTTGACTTTTTTCATCAATTCAAATATACAATAAAAGTGTTTTTATCTTTTAAGGATATTTTAAATTCATTGAATATTTTTTATCAAATAAAAAAATCCCATCAAAAAATTGATGGGATTTTGTAATGAAATTATATGATATTATTCATTAGAACCAATGTTACCTTGGGCAACTATGGTTGCTAAATTATCTGTACTTAAATGCACATTGATATAACCATTATAAGTTAAAATTTCATCATAAGTAATTGCTGTATCATCATCTAATTGCTCAACTTGAGTCATGCTCATACCTGTATCACCATTTACAGCATTAAAAGAAAAAGCGATTCCACCACCAGTGGCAATATCATTATTGTGTATGTGTGCTGGATGCGAACCTCCAGCAGGAGTATTCATAATATTTAAAGTTGCCAAAGCAGAACCATCTACTCTTTTATAAAATGTAGCCGTTCCAGAAATACCTGGTACATCTTTTTCGTTAAGTGTATATACTTTACTGTCTCCAGTTAAATCATTTTTACCTATATCTCCTTGTGCCACAATAGTTGCTAGATTATCCATACTTAAATGTACATTAACGTAAGCATCCCAAGTGGAAATGTCTGCGAATGTAAACGCTGTACCATCATCTAAGGCTGATAAGTTTGAAACACTCATACCAGAATCGCCATCAACAGGATTAAAAGACAATAAAATTCCACCACCTTCTGCTGCAGTATTTGCATGAATGTGCGCTGGATGTGAACCACCTGCAGGAGTATTTGCCAATGCTATTGTAGCTAAAATTTCTCCATTTACTCTTTCTGTAAAGGTAACATCACCAGAAATTCCAGGTACTGCTTTCTCACCTAAATCGTAGGTAATGGTATTTTCTGTTAAATCGTTTTGACCTATGTCTCCTTGCGCCACAATAGTTGCTAGATTATCCATACTTAAATGTACATTAACGTAAGCATCCCAAGTGGAAATGTCTGCGAATGTAAATGTTGTACCATCATCTAAAGCTGTTAAATTTGTAGCACTCATACCAGAATCGCCATCAACAGGATTAAAAGACAATAAAATTCCACCACCTTCTGCTGCAGTATTTGCATGAATGTGCGCTGGATGTGAACCACCTGCAGGAGTATTTGCCAATGCTATTGTTGCTAAAATTTCTCCATTTACTCTTTCTGTAAAGGTAACATCACCAGAAATTCCAGGTACTGCTTTCTCTCCTAAATCGTAGGTAATCGTGTTTTCTGTTAAATCGTTTTGACCTATGTCTCCTTGCGCCACAATAGTTGCTAAATTATCCATACTTAAATGTACATTAACGTAAGCATCCCAAGTGGAAATGTCTGCGAATGTAAACGTTGTACCATCATCTAAAGCTGTTAAATTTGTAACACTCATACCAGAATCGCCATCAACAGGATTAAAAGATAATAAAATTCCACCACCTTCTGCTGCAGTATTTGCATGAATATGCGCTGGATGTGAACCACCTGCAGGAGTATTTGCCAATGCTATTGTAGCTAAAATTTCTCCATTTACTCTTTCTGT
>NZ_JBTLRD010000043.1:0-4010 GCF_054584775.1 Polaribacter litoreus
CGGAAACGCAAAAGTCTGTAATTATTAGTTATTTTTCGCTAAATTTACGCAACAAATAATACACCAAAACGTTAGCAACTATTACCAATCAAACTCTGAAAAATTGGAAATTGAAATTAAAAAATATTTCTTATTAGAATCTTATAAGAAAAAAACCGAAAGTTGGAATAAAATAGGAAAGATTAAAAGTATTTTAGTTTTAATCTTTAGTTTAGTTCCATTATTTCTTTTCAATTTTAATGAGAATTCAGAGTTAGTAGATGAATATTATTTAGGAATTAGCTTTGTTATTTTTACATTCATTATTATATTCTTGACTTTAGTGACAAAGATTTGGAGTTTATTCGGAATTGAATTCCAAAAGCCGAATTGGAACGAAAACCCTATTTCACTAAACTTTTCAAAAAGCCTGAATTTCTTTCAGTTTATAGGATATTGGTTTATTATTTCTGGAATTATTAATATTCTATTTGTTGGAATTTTTTATCAGAATATTGAAAGAGAAAGTATTATTAAACTTGTTTATGGAATTGCACTTATAATAGGAATTAAACTAAGTCTGAAATGGCTGAAAAAAAAATAAAAAAACAGTTGCTAACACCGTGTATAAAAAATTGCTATATTTCGCTTAATCAAGGTTGGTTGCTTTTTTGCTATCTTATATTTTCCTTCGGAAAATAACGATGGCACAAAATCGCAACTTTCCATAACACAAACACGTTGGTAATAATATGAATTAGGTCTGTTCATTAAACTAATTTACTGATAATTTTATTTTTTTACCAACGCTTTTTTTCCAATCTGTCATGTGGGAATCTTCTCTGAATTGTTAACAATCTGTTTAAAACTTATATATTTTGTATTACAAAATATATAAGACATAATTGTATATTTGAATATTAACTTAAATCTATGACACTATGAGTAAAAATGAAAAAAGTACATCATCATTGAAATCTATAAGATTAAAAAATGAAGTAATTGAGAAAGTTGAGGAAATGGCGAAAGAGGAAAATAGGACATTTACAAATATGGTTGAGACGATATTAATGAAAACACCAGGTTATAATATGTGAAAAATAATAAAGGACACTTTGCAGAGTGTCCTTTATTTTGAGCCGAATTTCTTACGGCTTTAAGTTAAGAAAATAATATTAATTTAAATTCTATTGCAATGGCTAAGACCAAAACTGGGAAGAAAAAAGTTCACGTTCCCAAGCACAAGAGAAATGGTAAGACTGTAAAAGAACATTACAGATCTACGCCAAACTAACATTATTTCAACACGATAGAGAGACGTGTTTATTATTATCTCTCTAACAAATACAAATTTTAGTTATGACACGTTCCACCAGAACATCAACTAAAACTGTAAGAGTTAAAGTTAGAACTTCAAGAGGAATACAATATGTTCCAATGAAAGTTAAAACTACTGTTACAACAATCCGAAGTTAAAACGGATTATTAGTAAACTAAATAATTGAATAATAGTATTTTATTTAGAACTTAATTAACGTCAGTATTAATTTACTGGCGTTTTTTTGAGCCTACAAATTAATAAAAAAGAAATTACTTTACTAATATAACCTTGTTAAATTATGTACAATAACGTACATTTTTATACAATATTAAATTATTTTACAATTTTTATACATTTATCGCAATATTTGACTTTATATGTAAGTTATTTCTCCAAGCTTTTAAAAAAATAAAGGTTTCAGTAATGTCAATGAACTTTTAGCTTAAAAATACTATTACCAACAATGGCTATATTTAATTGCTTTTTATTTACTATTTGCGAAAATCCTTGCGGATTTTCTTGTTTGTGTTTATTTACTTACTTTTAGCTACGAAAACGCAACTAACCATAGCCTAGAACGTTGTGCATAATAAAATGAAAGTCTTACAAAACATAATATTTTTGCTTTTAATTAGCTTTTCGTGTTTCAGTCAGAAAAACGAAAAAGGAATGTTTGACTTTAAGTTTTTAGATAAATGCACGAATAAATTTGTAGAAGCTGAATTTGAAATTGACACCATTCCAGGATTAGAAAATAGTATTTCTCTAACCTATTTTATCAAACGAGGGAATTTAATTTCTCAAGGTTTTTACTCAAATAGAATTAAGGAAAATTCAATAGACACAATTATAATACCGAAAATTCTCTTTTCTTTTGGAAACGAACTACATTCAAAACGTTGGAAATATCTAAACTGTGAAAAAACTTGCGAAGGTTTAGAAACTGATTTTTATGAAAATGGAAAAAAAAGAATAGTTGGAAATTTTAAAGAAGGAAAGCCAATTGAAATATAAGAATATAGAGAAAATGGGACACTTTTAACTCAAACTTTTTACGAAAATTTCACTTTAAATATTAGTCGAATAAACTATTTTGATTTGAAAGAAGAATTGATTGAATATGAAGTTTATAATAACAAAAAAAAGAAAAACTATTATTAAAACTTATGACAATAAAGGAAATTTAATCGAAAAAGGAATGAACAAAAAATATGTTGAAAAATACAGTTGGAATTAAAAATTACTATGCACAACACCGTACAAAATTAATTGCTTGTTTTTGCTTAATTACGAAAATCCTCGCGGATTTTCTTGGCCGGTAATTATTTAGTAAATTTAGTGCTTAAACCACGCAACTAACCTTGTACAAACACGTTAGCCACAAGCTGAAACCAACTTTATGAAATACGAATTGTCATTATTTCTTACTATTTTAGTTTCGAGTATTATTAACTCGCAAACAGAATATGTTGAGAAATATGATAATGGACAAGCCAAAATTCAAGGATTTTTAATCGATAGTGTTTTAATCGGAAAATACACGGAATATTATAAAAACGGACAGATTAAAACAATTGGAGAATTCAAGAATTGTGAATATGAAACTAATCACACAAAAATCTATGTTGCTGGTTGTGGAGTTGGTAATAATTCAACAATTCGGAAAGGAAAAAAACACGGAGAATGGAAAGATTATTATGAAAATGGAGTTCTTGAATCCAAATACAACTACTATTGTGGTTTAAGGCAAGGGAATTTTTTCAATTATCAGAAAGACGGAAAATTATATTGGATTGACTTTTACACTGCCGACAAATTAATGGCTACTCAAGAATTTTATGAAAGTGGACTTTTAGAAAAAACATCAACATTCTCTTATGAATATAGCAAGCACGATAAACACGATTTAATGAAAACTGTCGAATCTGAATATTACGAAGATGGTTCAACGAAAATTCAACGTGTAATTCAAGAGTTAAAAGACGATATAGAAAAAGAGAGTTTTAAAGAGTATTATAAAAACGGATTTGTAAAAATAGAGTCGGAAATTATTGACCTTGACAAAAATGGAGTTTATCGTGAGTTTTACGAAAATGGAAATACAAAATACGAGGGAATATTTAAAGACGACAAACCAATAGACAAACAATATTTCTTTAATTCCAAAGGAGAAATAACAAAAATTGAGACTTGGAAAGATGGAAAATTAATAGAAACGGAAATAAAAAAAGCCAGTGGCTAACACCGTATAAAATTAATTGCTGGTTTTAGCCAGTTTACGAAAGTCCTCGCGGACTTTCTATCTGTGATTTATTTGCTAACTTTAGTGCTTAAAACACGCAACTAATCTTATACAACAACGTTATGTTTTATTGCTCAGGAAAATCTAAACGCAGGAAAAAAATGCTGAACACTCTCTCGCGAATTTTAAAAAATCAAATCAACGCGAAAATTTTACGCGGGAATTTTCTCTACTTTGGAATTCTTGACGTTTTGTGAAAAATTAATTGGGGAAAAATATCTCGCGAATTAAAAATCAAAACGGAATCTTAACTTGAAAATTAACTCCGAAAAAAGAATTTAACAGAAATTAAAAATAAATAAAAAAAGCTCAAAAAAGGGAATTAAAAAAACGTGAAAAAATTGAAAACGGAATCTGAACTTGCTTACTCAAACGTATCGCAACAAAACATAACACCGTGTAAAATTT
>NZ_JBTLRD010000044.1:0-3782 GCF_054584775.1 Polaribacter litoreus
TTTTTTCAAAATTCGCGAGAGACTGTTCAGCTTTTTTTTCCTGCGTTTAGATTTTCCTGAGCAATAAAACATAACGTGTTTGTATAAGATTAGTTGCGTTGTCTAAACACCTAATTTAACAAATAAAAACCGAATAGAAAATCCGCGAGGATTTTCGTAAGTAGGCTTGCACTAGCAATTAATTTTATACGGTGTTAGCCACAGTTTTTATTTTAGAAATATTCATCTTCAATTAATTCAGGGTAAATTGCTTTAATTGTCCAATGTAATTTTCCGTCTTGTTTTGGTTTTTTTATTTTATAGTCTTCTAACTTTTTTGCGATTGTTTTATTCTTATCAAATGAATTAATAATATTCCACATTCCATATTCTTTGAAAGCTTTATTTATTATTTCAAAATGCTGAGAATATGAATTAATTGCCATATCTGTTAATGAAATCCACTGATTTTCTTTATAACCTAAACCAACAATTTTATTCTTTTTAGCACTCTCTAATATGCAAAATACAGTTGGATTATTGAATAAATTAATAATACTATGTTTATTATATAATTTATTTGAAAGTTGGGAAAGTAAGATTATTTGATTGACTTCTTTTTGTTTTAGATTCAGGTTTTTAATGTGTATTTCGTCTTTTGTTTCAAAAATGTAATTCCTTTGAATTATTAATTTAAACAATAATAGTTTGTTTTCTAATAGCACATTCTCAAATAAATACTCTAGGATTGTTTTATTTTCAAACTTTTCGTTAACGTCAAATTCTATATAGTGACAGTCGAGCATAAAATGAATGAAATAAAAATGTTCATTTTTCGCTTTAAAAATCCATTGATGAATTTTAGACTTATTAATTATATTGTTTAAAAGAGTTAACTCAAATTCTTCTAAATCTTTAATACTTTTTGCTACATTATGATAAACAATAGTTTTTTTAATCCAATTATTTCGTAGTTCATCTACGATTTCTTTAACTTTAAGTTTTGCGTTATGCAGTTTTTTTATTTCTTCATTTTTTCTTTTTTCTTCCTTTTTTTTTCTTGCTAATATTTTTAGCTCTTTTGCAACTTCTTTTTGTTCTTTTTCTTTTTGTTTAATTTTTAATTTTAAGTCATAAAAGTACACTTGATATGAATCAGAAAATTTTAGTTGGCTTAAACTTATTGATTTTTCAGTCCAAGGTGTTAGTATTTTATTGTGGTTGTTGAGTGTTGCATATTTGTGTTTACAGATTAATCTAAAAACTTCTGTTTTTTCGTCAAGTTTAAAGAAGTTTTCAAACTTATTCAGATATTTAATATCTTTTTCCATTTGAGTCTGACCATTGACATCAAAATTATCTAATATCCATATCAAAAAAATTCCATTCCTTTTATAAAAATTATGTCTATTAAGTATATATCTCAGAGATAGTTTTGAGAGCTGTATTTCAAAAACAATCTTTTTTCCATTATATTCACAATATACATCGGGTTTCCTTTTTTCTCCATTTTCTATTATGAATTTGTTATCTATATAAATGGAATCGACTGTTTTAATTAAATCTAATTTTTTTCCGATTTCGTTTTTTAAATTCTTATGTCTTTCACTTTCTCTATTTGAATAATGTTCTTGTAGTTCGTTATTCTCTTCGTCAGTGAATTTTGAATTTTTAAAAATACAAGGGTTTGATTTTTTTTTATGTTTAAAGTGTAAAAAGTCTTTTTTACTTGAAGATATTTCTAATTCTTGTTTGCACTCACAACAAGAAAGTTCTAATTTATTTTCATTAAATTCTTTTCGTTTCTTAAAACCACCTTTGTATTCTTCGAATATTTCGTTTGCGTTAAGGACTTTTCCAGATATTTTTTCAAATGCGAATTGTATTGATCTTTTCGATTGCATTTTTTTGTAATTGTGGCTAACGTCTTTGTGCATGGTTTCGTTGCGTAAATATAGCTAAAAGTAAGCAAAGAAATACAACAACTTTGGGTCTGCGGATTTTTCCGAAGGAAAAATACGTAAGCAATGAATTATGCACGTTGTTGCCAAATGCGATTTTTTAGATTTAAGATTCCAAGGAATTTTCAGTCCAACAAAAATTCCGTTTTCAAGAGTGAGATTCTGCAAAGTAAATTCCGAATAAGTTTTGAGTCAACTTTTTTTACAAGATTTTAACTCCGCTATAATTTTCACGTTTTGTTTAGATTCCCATTTTTTTAAAAACAGTTTTACATTCACACGTTTTGCTGATATTCCCACGTTTGATATTTTTCAGATTTTAGAAAATTCCACATTTTTTAAACTCCGATTTTGTTAGATAAAAATTTCTTTCAGAAATTTTTTAGCGAGAGAATGTTCCAGTTTTTTTTTCGATTATTTTATAGAAAAAGTAGGAGTGAAGCATAAAATTTAAAGGACATAAGTCTGCGGAATTGACTTTCAGCGAGTTTTTGGCAACGTGTTTGTATAATAATAGTTGCGATTTTGTCAGCGAGGAAATTCAGAATGAATTTCAGAAGTTGACAAAATTGCAACTGCCTTTGGTTAAGTACTAAATTAGCAATTATTTTTATACGGTGTTGTAAATAGTGCTTTTTTTAATTAATAATTCAGTTTTTTTTTCATTTCATTCAAATTTTGTTTTCAAGAGTAAATTCCGCAAAGATTTTCAATTCCACAAGTAGCTAAATTCCAGTTTTTCATTCACACGTTTTGCTATGATTCCCACTTTTTGTGATTCCGAGTTTGAGTAGATTCCAACATTTTTCTTTTTCATTTTATTCAAAATTCAACGTTAGCGAGAGTCTGTTCAGCAATTTTTAAATTCCATTTTTAGAGCTTTTCAAAATTCACACGTTATGCTTAAATTCCACCATTTTTAAAACTCCAACTTTCACGAATTTGAGTGGATTCACGCATTATTTACAACGTTGTTGTATAAGAAAAGTTGCGTGTTTTAAACACTAAAGTTAGCAAATAAATCACAGATAGAAAGTCCGCGAGGACTTTCGTAAACTGGCTTTTACCAGCAATTTTTTTTATACGGTGTTAGCCACAGTATTTATTCTATTCCATTCGCTATATAAATTTCTCTTCCATATTTTGGTGTTACTATCTTAATTTCCTTTTTTAAACGATTTTGCAATGTTAATTTAATTCCTTTTTTATAAAATGTTTCATTTTCTCTCTTGTATACTTCTTTGTCATTTTCTCCACATTTTTCATATTCTTTTTTAGAAATTAGCTTTCCAGTGGACAAATTAAAATCATTTGTTTCCCATACATAACAATTCCTAAAAGATACTTCTGAGTAACCTACTAATTCAAATTTATTATTCTGAAATCTATATTTGTCAGTATAAGACCATTTCCAATTACTGCCTCCGAAAAAATGAATTTTTAAAATTCCGTTTTTTATTTCAATTCCTTCAAAAGGGTCTCCCCAAAATCCACCTTCTTCACTTTTTAAAACTGCATTTCTTGACTTTCTCCACTCAATCCATTCTCCAGATTTATTTTTCAAAATTTGAATTTCTCTAGTGTTTCCAAAATTTGTTTTCTCATTAGTTTCATAAACGATTACTTTTTCATCTATTCCATCTTTATCTAAATCTCCAATCTTTTCTGCAATAATTTCAAATTCACTTTTTTCTGACTTTTCTTGACCAAAGGTTAGTAAATTCAATAGTAATGTTATTTTCAGAATTGCAATTTTCATATTGTGGCCAACGTTTTGGTGTATTATTTGTTGCGTAAATTTAGCGAAAAAAAAGCTATTTAGACTAAAACTTTAGCGTTTCC
>NZ_JBTLRD010000045.1:0-3507 GCF_054584775.1 Polaribacter litoreus
ATAAAAACCGAATAGAAAATCCGCGAGGATTTTCGTAAGTAGGCTAGAACTAGCAATAAATTATATACGGTGTTACCTGCTGGCTTTTCTATGTTTTCATATCTTCTAATAAGTCAATTCGTTTAGTGTAGTGCATTAAATCCAAATCTCCTTCTCTATGACCTCTATTTATACTTTCCAAAATAGCCATAACATCGTTTTCCGAATCTTCCTTAATTATTGAACTGATTAATGCTCTATTTTCTCCAGTTTCCTTATCTCTTTCAAATAGACTTTTTCTATGGTATCTATCTGTTGAATAATTATTGTAAACATTAATTAAAGCTATTTCTAGCCACATAAGTTGTCTTTCTGTATCTCTATTTATGTCTATTTTAATTATTGATAAAAAATATTCTTGTAATTCTTTAATACTTAATTGCTTGCTTTTTAATTGTTCATAAAATTTGTTGTGTCTAACTTTAATAAAGGAAAGCATTAAAAAAATATGAGGTGTAACGTACATATTAGTTGTAAAGCTTCTTAAAGCTAATCTTGAATGAGCGAATATTTTTTCTTGTTGTCTTAAAGGTACATTCGCATTTGTGAAAAGTAACTTACAAGTCTCAAGAAAATTTGATTTGTCAGATTTTAACTCGTAACTTTTTATTCTTTCTGGTAATTGAAAAAATGCATCAAATTCGAAATAATCGTATAAATATTTATAAAAAACATCTACTTCAGGTTCTGGAATGGAATATTCTAAATCAATAAATCTTCTCAAATATTCATCAGCGTCAATATCATCACTACCATAAACACCTTTAATTGCATTTCCAAGTTGTTCTTTGTCAATAGATAATATAAAGACAATATTTGGAACAGAGAAGAAATGTTTGATTTGTTCTAATATTGAGACTGCATAATTTGGACGACACCTGTCGAGTTCGTCGATAATGAAGATTAATGGTTTTCCTTGATTGGTATTTGCTATAAATTCTCCTAAACTTTCACGAAATTCTGAAATATTTTTTTTCTTTTTCTCATATTCGTGAACTTCATTTTCAAAAACGTCTGATAGACCTTCTGTTACACCGACAATAGCTTCTTTAATGCCTTCTGTGTCTATATATCTATCTGCAATTGCTTTCGCTATTATTGGTGCGATATGTTTGGTTAATGTAGAAGCCCTCTTTAAAGTCTTTTTAAATTCCGGTTTTGTATCTTCAGTTGTGAGAGTTTTTAATTCTCCCATTAATGCTGTGAGAGGATTATTTTCAAAATCATTTTCCCAAGCATTAAAGTAAAGAGTTTGGAAACCATTGTTTATTAATTCTTGTTCCCACATCTTGACAAATGTAGTTTTTCCAGTTCCCCATTTGTTGTTCAAAGCAAGAACAAAACCATATGGATATGAGTTGATAATATTCGTTAAAACACTCGAATATTTTTGTCTATCTAATTTGCAGTTTGCAAAAGGATTTTCTTTTTCAATTTCAATTTCGTAGTGTTTAATATTCATTCAATCTCGATTTTTTTCAGCTTGCAGGTAACGTGTTTGTATATGGTTTGTTACGTGTTTTAAGCACCTAATTTAGCAAATACAAACCGAATAGAAAATCCGCGAGGATTTTCGTAAGTAGGCGATAACCAAGCAATAAATTATATACGGTGTTAGCCCTTGTTTTTATTTTCCAATAGGTTGTTTATTTCTGTTTCATATTCAATCACCCAACTTTGAAAATATTCAAGACTTTCGTGATAATCAATAAAATGATTTATAAGATTGCTAAATTTTCTTGTTGCTGGCAGAGGTTCTTCTTTAATCATCTTTATCGCCATTTCACGCAATCCATTATTTGTTTGTTTGTCCTGCATTGAAACTCCATCGTACCAATCATCAACTTTGATTGTAGAAAATAGAAATACATTCAATAACTCTCTCAACTTTGGTGCTATTTCAATACGACTATATGTTAACACAAATTTTATATTTTCAGATAGCTCGTGAACAGTTTGGTGATAAACATCAAAAACTTTCTTTTGCGAGAATATCATAAGTAACGAAGCATTAAACAAATTAAATGTATCGTTAAAAGTAAATTTATGATTTTTCAGTCCGTTTCCACGAAGGTCAACAGATTCAAGTTCTTTGTAGTCGAGTGTTGAAGCAAAAATTGAGTATTTTAATAATTCAATCTGTCTAAAGAGTAGATTGTGTATAAAAACAGTATCTTTTGATAACGCAGTATTTTTAATATCTGTCTCAAACGATTCTATCGCTGAAAAAAATTCTTTGTCCGTAGAGTCAGGAACATCTATTTCTAATATGTCTGCAATACGCTTAAATACTTTGGATATGTCGGTTTCATTATTCAGGATGCCACCTTGAAATGAATTTATTGGTACAGGTAGTTTACCTGGTGTTAGACCCGAATGGCATAGTGGGATTACAGGAATATTTCTAATCCAACCTGCACCTGCTTCAAAATTTATCCAAGGTCTTGTTATCGATAGTGGACTACACAAAACAACAATCAATTTACAGTCATTCATAGACTTCTTAATAGTACCCATCCAATCGTCTCCAAGCTTTAAACTTTCTTCGTGAGATGAGGCAAAAACATTTATAGTTTTTAAGAATCGTTTTTCTAAAAATTCTTTAATTGAATTAGCTATTTCTTTTTCTTCCGTAATATGAGATATGAAAATGGTTGGTTTACTCATTTTTTTTTTTTTTAATAAGGGCTAACGTTTTGGTATAAGCTTTGTTGCGTTTTATTTATGCTAAAAGTAAACAATTATTTAAACAACTTTGTGCCTGCGTATTTTTCCGAAGGAAAAATTTAGCAGCAATAAAGTTTATACAGTGTTAGCTTTTAGTGCTTTATTCCAATTAAAATTCACTTCTATTTTCAAAATTCTCTTAATTTCTCATTTTATTTAGAAATTAATTCAGTTTTTTCACTCTGTAATTTATAATCAATAACTCAATCTTCCTAAATAATTAAATAGGATTTTTATTTCACTCAGTATTTTTTCGTTAAATAAAAATTTTATCTCTTAAAAATCTTAAACTTTTCCAATATACTTTTACTTTCATAGACTAGACTTTAACTCTAAAATATTTAATAATTTTAGAATCTAAGTATTTAGATTATTTTTTTCAGTTTTATAAAGTCAATTGTTGTTATAATTATAAAAAATATGAATAATAATATTCCTAATGGAATTGTGATAAATAAAAACCAAGGTATAACTCCCCAAAAACAATTAGATTCATTACAAGATTCATTTGTAATCAAATTAGTTATAGTAGCTCCAATATATCCAATTATAAATGGACTTATAGCTATTATAAATATTAAAATTATTCCAATTGGAAATTTTATAAAATCTTTTTCCCTCTTATAATAAATCATTTTATTTTTTTCATTTTTTTTTTGACCGCTTGTATTATCCTGATATAGGTTGACCTTTTTTTAGGTTTAATTTATACCGTTCAAATTATTTTTTTAGCCGTTTAGA
>NZ_JBTLRD010000046.1:0-3474 GCF_054584775.1 Polaribacter litoreus
CCCACAAACAAGATAAAATTCCCACAATAATTTTTTCACGAGTGAAAGATAATTCAGCAATTGTTAAATTCCATTTTTAAGCGATTAAAAAATTACCACGAACAACTAAATTCAGACATTTTGGAAAGTTAAATTTTCATGTTTCTGAGTGTTTCCCACTATTATTTACAACGTGTTTGTGTATAATTAGTGGCGTGTTTAAGCACCTAATTTAGCAAATAAACACCAGATAGAAAATCCGCGAGGATTTTCGTAAGTAGGCGAGAACCAGCCATTAATTATACACGGTGTTAGAGCCAGTTATTCTTTTCGCCATCTTGAAATTACTTCACTAAATGTAACTTCTTTCCAATTATTCTCCCATTGACTATGAAACTTTACACTTTCAGATTTTGGTTCTGGGTCAGGCATTTCCATTTTTACAATTGCTGGCATAGGTGTTGAGTCTCCAACAATTAAACATTCGCCAGCAGATAGTGTCGGTAATATGTCTGTTATAGAATTTGCATTATTTGGAAGTAAACCTTTGATATAATTTTGGTCACTAATATTTGTTAGTCTTAAAGCAACAAAATTATTGCATTGAGAAAAAATAGTATCTGAAACCTCAGAAGGTCGTTGACTGACAACCATTAAACTCAATCCATATTTCCTTCCTTCCTTTGCAATTCTTTCTATTGATTTTTTTGAAGCTTTATATTCTGCTCCACCATTTTTTGGAATATAATTGTGAGCTTCTTCACAAACTATTAAAAATGGAATGTCATTTAGTTCTTGTGTATTGTGTTTTAATTTAGAATAATGGAAGGCAAAATCAAATACTAATCTTGATATTAAACTTACAGTTATACTTAAAACCTCAAAAGGTACACCACTTAAATCAATAATCGTAATATTTGATTTGTCTAAATAGCCAAGGAATTGTTTTAATATTTCTTCGAAATCATCTGTTTTATATAATGTGCCATCAACCTTATTAGGTTTTAATAAAAACTCTAATCTTTTGTCGTGTATTTTAGTTTCCAATCTTGATAAGAATCGATTAAATTCTCCATTGAAAGCACCATTACTTGCTTTTGTTGCTTTGGCTGTACTAGTTGTTACAAAATCTAATTTTTTGTCAAAGTACTTGTTTAAATCAGATATTAAAGTTCCATCAAGTAATTTTGGTTTTTGCTCTTCTCCATCTACTTTATTTATAACCTCATTGTTCATATTTGAAATGTAGTTATAAACTTCTTCAATACTAAAGTAAACAGGTGTGTCGTAGTTTACTTTTGATAATCCAGGATTATGTTTTTCTTTATTCTGTGTTACTGCTTTTTTAAATTGTGAAACTTGATTATGTGAATTTTGTTCGTTACTCTCAATAAATAGTGATTCTAATTCCTCAGAGTTCATTAACCAATAAGGAAGTTTTAATTTGTCAACATCAAGAGCATTTAGACTAAAGTTTTCTTTACTATCAATTTCAAATGCAGATTTATATTCGGAATGAATATCAAATATAATTACGTGAGCATTTTTCTGGCTTCCTTTATTTAAATTAGTTTTTTTGTTTATGCCTACAACATCTTGTAATATTTTAGCAACAGTACAAGATTTACCAGAACCAGTAGAGCCAACAACTGCAATATGTTTACTAAAAAAGCTATTTCCGTTTATATGTAGATTTATATCTCTATTTTGAATTAATTCTCCAAATTTAAATGAGTAATTACTGTCTTCACTAAAAATTTTACTCATTACAGATTCTGATATAATAAATACTTCTTCCGTTGGTGAAGGTAAAATAGAACTACCTTGTTTGAAGTCTTCCGAGTATATACCTATTGGTTGAGAATTGATTATATATTTTTTACTATCATCATTAATTTTTATACTTTGAATGACGCAAATGACATAATTATGATTTCCTTCTTTAATTTGTAAATACTTACCAATTTGAATTTCGTGCTTGTTTTTTTCAAAAGTTTCATCATCTTCTATCCTAATTATAATTGAATTTGAAGCGCTTTCGATTACAGTTCCTATTTTTATTAATTCTTTATTTTCCATTTATTCAAAATTGTCAGTTAGCATTAATAAATATTGCAGTTCTTTTAGGTTAGAAACTTCTAAAAATTCAACATTAATATCTTGAGTATCTATTTCTTTAAAATCTTTCTTTCCAATTATGAATAGGTCATCACTTTTTTTACTATTTATAGCTTTAGCAGTATCTCTATTGTAATTACAAATTCGTAGTTGGAATTCCCTCCAAGATTTTGTGGTAATTATTTCGGGTTCTCTCAAAAATTCTCCTTGATAAAAATCATTTCCTTTTAATCCATTTTGAAACTTTAATCCCTTTTGGTGTAACCTACTTTCTATTTGTGATATTAAATTCTCGTTATCTGTTTTTATACAGAAAACAGGTGTTTTACTATGAAGTTTAATTTTATAATGATATTTACTGATATAATCTGAGGTAAATTTTACTATTTTATTTTCAAAATCTTCAATATCCGATTCGTTGAATAGAAAATATCTTAGTCTGTGATTAGCTTGTAAGTTCAATTTTAACTGACTTCTTCTTTTCGTTAAAAGTTTTGAATAAGTTAATAGTTCCCTGGTCCATCTTGTTATTGCTGTTTTTTTACTCTTTTCTAATTCTGATATAAAATTTGTGTTATTTATTTTCCTGTCGTCAGAATTATGTAGAATACTTTTGTTAGCTATTTTTTGGATAGCATTTGGATAAAAAAGTTCCTCGATATCAACTTTTGTAAAGCCACTTTTAGTTTCTAGTAACTGTTTTATTTCTGCTATTAATGAATCAAAAGACTTTCCAATAATAAACTTAAATTTTTCAGGCTTTAAAAATTCGTCTATATCTATTTGTAACTCTAAGTCAGTAGCTGTTTCATAATATGTAGTAATTGTTTTAATTTCTACAGCACTTTTCTTAGATTTTAATAAGAGGTCTTTTATTGCTTGTGTTTTTGGTGGTTTTAATACTGAAATATACTTTAGATAAGATTTATCTTTTGATTTTAAGATTGTTTCGATATCACTTTTAGAAATTGTTTTTTCTCCTTCAGTTTCATCTGAAAAATGAGCGTAAAGTATGTATTGAACATTTTTATCTTTATTGTTAGCATAATGAACTAACATTTGCAAAATTGGTTTTGAAATGTCAGATGATTTATATTTTCCTTTTGTTTCGTGATATTTACATTGAATTGCTTTTGTCAATCCAGCTGATATTACATCAATATCTTCTATGATTCCTTCAACAGTTATTTCAGTTCCTTTCGGTTCAGATAATACTTGTTCAAGAGTTTTATTAAATTGATAAATAAATCCTTTGATTGTATAATCTGCTTCTCTGTTCATAGTTTTTTTTAATTGGCTCTAACGTTTATGTATATGGTTTGTTGCGTGTTTAAGCACCTAATTTAGTAAATAATTACTGACAAAGAAAATCCGCGA
>NZ_JBTLRD010000047.1:0-3436 GCF_054584775.1 Polaribacter litoreus
GATTTTTTAAAATTCGCGAGAGAGTGTTCAGCATTTTTTTCCTGCGTTTAGATTTTCCTGAGCAATAAAACATAACGGTTTCGGCTATGAGTAGTTGCGTGGTTTAGCACTTAACTTTGCAAGTACACACCAAACTGAAAATCCGTGAGGATTTTCAGAAGTAGGCGAGAACAAGCAATTACTTATAGCCATTGTTGGCAGTAGTGTTTATTTTGTCAGTCGTTTTGCTGTCATAAATCGGTCAGCTACATTGTCCCAATTGATAATTTCAAGAACTGTATCAACAAAATCGGCTCTTTTATTTTTGTATTTCAAATAATAGGCGTGTTCCCAAACATCAATCACCAAAATCGGAACAACTCCCCATTGTGTTAATTTTTGATGATTTTCGCATTGTAACAATGTCAAGCTATCCGAATAAGGTTGGTAACCCAAAATACCCCAACCGCTTCCTTCTACAGTTTTTGATATTTTCCCGATATAGCTTTTCAGTTTGTCAAATGAACCGAAATCCTTTTCTATCTGTTTTAAGAGTTCAGTTTTGGGTTCAGTTTTTTTATTCGTTAAGTTCGTCCAAAAGATGGAATGAAGCACGTGGCTTGAAAAGTGGTAAGCTAACTTTCGGGTCCACAAATCCACTTGGTCTAAATCGCCCGATTTTAGATGTTCCTTAATTTTAATCAAATCTGTGTTTGCCCCTTTTACTGCTCCACCGTGATGAAATTCAAAGTGCAGATGTAAGGTTTCTTCATCCATATGTGGCTCCAAAAAAGTTTTATTGTATGGAAGTGATTTTTGAATGAAATTTCCATTACTGTCCACTAATCTGTCAATTCCGTTTTCCGTTACATTTTGTGAAAAAACGTTGTTCATTGGTAGGATTGTCGCTCCACCTAAAATTGCCGTGTTTCTTAAAAATTCTTTTCTGTCCATATTTATACTTTTTTCAATTTATCTCGTTTTTCCACATTACTGCCAACGTGTTTGTATATGGTTTGTTGCGTGGTTAAGCACGTAATTTAGCAAATAAAAACCGAATAGAAAATCCGCGAGGATTTTCGTAAATAGGCTAGAACTAGCAATAAATTATATACGGTGTTGTGCAACGTATTTTTTACTATTCTACTCTTTTTTTTCTTTTATCGCTCCCCATTCGTATTCTATAATTTCGCCAATACCTTTTCCGTCCTCACCATAACTATAAAAGCGACCGTGTTTTAACCATTTATTTTCTTCTTCGTCAAAATACTGACCATAAATATATTTAAGGTTTCCATTGTCCCAATACTCAACTACAGCCTTGTATTTTTCAGTAGAGTCTATTTCGCCATTTTCCTTATACCATTTCCATTCTCCATCTCTTATATTTCCTACATATTTATCAATTCCATTATCATATGGGTCAAATAGTTTTCCATAAACTTTTTTATTTCCGTTCTCAAAATATTGTATGTATTCACCAATGTAAGAATTGTTAAACATCATTAATGTTGTGTACTCTTCTTTCTTTTGGTCAGAATTTCTAAAATAAATTGATGTCTTTGTCTTTTCTTTTTTGATTTGGCTTTTTTCGTCAATAAATGTCTTTTGGCTTGCTACAATTTTGTTATATCTGTCGTAAGAATTTTTAATCCAACCAGCTTTTAGCATTTGTCCAATTTGTTCTACCCAACCATCATCTCCTTCTGGATGATATTTCCAATAAATTGATTCTCCTTCTTGGTACTTATTAATTTCTGTGAGTTCGCCTTTTTCATCCCATTTCTTGCTATCTCCATCTTTTAAACCCATAGAATAGTTTTCGTCAATTAATAAATTACCATTTTCGTCAAAGAATTTGTAATTCCCATTAAGTAAATTTCCTCCACTTCCACCTTTTGTAGATTTTATTTTAGAAAACTCTGTATACCAAAAATATTCTTTATTTTCTTTGTATTTAGGTTGTTCGCTTCCAAGATAAATATTAAATATTTCAATGCCATTTGTATATTTGATTCGTATTTCTTTATTCCCTTGTGAAACTGAAGAAGAAGATTTATTTGATGGTTTTTCATTGTATAGCTCAATGATATATTCAAGTGCGTTTTTTAATTTAGGTAATAAACCCTCATTGTCAATTGATTTATCTAACATAAATTCCAATCTATCTATGTAGTCCTTTTTGTCATTTCCATCTATCATTACTATTGCCTCTTCATTATTTTTCATTTTTACTTCAAGCCAATAGTTTGATTGTTTCTCGGAATAGTCAATGTTGTTAATTTTTGCTAACGGAATTAAAAAACCTTTACTAAACGCCCAAGGTTTACTTGTCTCTTGAGTTCGAACACCAAAAAGATAAAACTGATTTTCAATTTCGACGACACTACGAATATTTTGTTTTTGTATTAAATCGGTTTCTTCATATTGATATTTTACAAATACACTGTTTATCCATTCAATGGTTCCCTTTATTTCTTTATCAAAATCAATATTGTCTTTTTTACTTTTGTATGAAAAGTCGTTTATTATCAGTTTATTATTCTCTATCTCAATTTTGCCTAATTGACTTAAAGCGGACATTCCAAGTAATAAAGGTGAATTTTGTTCGTGAACAATTGTTGCCTTTACATTTTTGATTTTTAATCCAGCGACTTCAATTTCCCTTAATATGATATTAGTTCCTTCGTTAATGTCTCCGTTTGCAATTTGATATTTAACAGATTCCTTAATATCATTTTTCCTTAAAAGACCTTGTTTAATCAAAAAAGTTGCTTCCGTCAGAGATATAGTCACATTTGATGCGCCTGTGTCGAAAATAAAATCCATTGGTATTCCATTAACCTTACAGGGAACTGTATAAACTCCGTTTGTCTTATCTAAATTTATTGTTGTTTGAGCAACAAATTCGTTTGTGGTGAGTAAAATGAATAAACAAAGTATGATTTTTTTCATATTGGTTAATGTTTTGGGATATGTTGCACAACGTTTATGTGTATTATTTGTTGCGTAAATTTAGCGAAAAAAAACTTATTAAACTAAAACTTTCGCATTTCCGAGGTTTTTCGTAAGAAAAACCTTAAAAGCAATAAATTTTACACTGTGTTATGTTTTGTTGCGAAACATTCGAGTAAGCACGTTTTAAATCCGTTTTCAGTTCTTTTCAGCTTTTTTTATTTTTCCTTTTTAGTTTTTTTGAAAATTCCAGTTTACAGAGAAAATTCCCACGCATTGTTTCCGAAACGTTGATAAATTCCATTTTATTTTATAAATCTCAGAGAACTTTCCAACAAAAGATTCATTCTTTAAAAACTCTAAAAAAATTC
Source organism: Polaribacter litoreus (assembly GCF_054584775.1). Taxonomy (NCBI): domain Bacteria; kingdom Pseudomonadati; phylum Bacteroidota; class Flavobacteriia; order Flavobacteriales; family Flavobacteriaceae; genus Polaribacter; species Polaribacter litoreus. The sequence continues at coordinate 3,306 of NZ_JBTLRD010000047.1, forward strand.
CCGCGTTTTGATTTTTAAAATTCTAGCGAGAGAGTGTTCAGCATTTTTTTCCCACGTTTAGATTTTCCTGAGCAATAAAACATAACGTTTTGGTGTATTATTTGTTGCGTAAATTTAGCGAAAAAAAAGCT
>NZ_JBTLRD010000048.1:0-3140 GCF_054584775.1 Polaribacter litoreus
AATAAAAACCGAATAGAAAATCCGCGAGGATTTTCGTAAGTAGGCTAGAACTAGCAATAAATTATATACGGTGTTAGGTGCAGGCATTTATTCTTTCTTATATGGAAATCCTACTTTGTCAACAAGTTCAAATTTCCATTTATTTTTTTCATTATTCCAACCTTTTGTTTGTCTTCTTAATTGAGCAATTTCATTGTTATATTTTTTTAAAATTTCTGGTTTTTCTTCCCTGAACTTTTTGTAATTGCCTTCAGCTTTTAACTTTTCAATAAACTGCCAAATTTTAATCTTATCTTCAATTCCTTCTCTTTCCTTTTGCTTTCTCCATTCCCATTCAACTCCATTTTTTATTAGAAGTTTTCCTAACATATCTACTTTTTCAGAACTTAGTAAGTCATTTCTACCTTCTCTATCTTGTTTTGTTTTGAATGACATTTGGTCACTTAGCCAATGTCCAATGTATGTTTTTTGTGAAGGAACGGTTTTATAATTTATTTTGACGTTATAATATTTTTCTAGTTCTTTCAAAGTATCTTTCCATTCATCATCTTTGGCACGCCTATACATTTTACTATCATAATCCCAAATAAAATTTATAGATTTCATCCTCTTTTTTTCGTGAGTCGTAAGTAATGGTCCATAATTTTTATTTCCTTTTCTTCTTTGCTTTTGCCAAGCACACCATCTGCCCACTTCGTAATAAGGATGATATTTATTTTTGAATTGTGGTACATAAGTATAATCAGTATCAGGACTTACCTTGTTTTTAAATTCTACTACCTTATTAAAGTTTTTTTCCCATTCGATTGCTCTTTTATTCTCTCTACCAATACCATCGAAAGGAAATTCTGCTTCAAGCAACTTTTCAAAATATTCAAAAGGTAGAGAGTCTGTATCTTGGTTGTATAAAGCGTGCATTTTTTGATACCATCTGAATAACTCTTTATCTTGTTCACTTTTAACGTGTTTACTTACTATACCATCAGGTCGTTTTTCTTTCTTATATGAAATATATCTTACTAATAGTTTATCAAAATTTTCTTTATCATTTTCTGTAAACTTTTTGTCATAATCATATTTCGTTTTAGTTTCGTCATTTTCATCATCATTATTTTCCTCTTCCTCTTCCTTTGCATTAGAGAGTAAACCTCGTTTTTTTAAAACTTCTAAATATTCTTTTGAGAGTAATTTTGTATGAGGTGAAGAAAGGTCTAAGAGACTTGAATAATAGTCTTTAATTTCAGTAAGCGTGTTTAAGTCATCTAATCCAAGGTCTAACTGAATTGATGCTTCCACATTTAAATTAATTGCTCGATTTGTAAGATTTGTAGAACCAATAATTATTCTAGAAACTTCTTTACCCTCAAATAAGAATAATTTTGGATGATAAATTTTCTCAGGAATTGATTCATCATAATAAATATATGTTTCAATATTTTCATTTAATAAAAATTCAAGAGCTTCTTCACTAGTAATATTACCATTAATTCCAATAAAGAATTTGATTTCTTCGAAATTTGATTTTGCTATTTTAAGTTTTGACTTTAAGGGTTTAATACCAGAAAGAGTTGCAAAAGCAACAAATCCATAAAATTTTTTATAATTATTGCTTTCAAAAGATTCAGCGAGTTGTTTCCTGACATTATTTTTTTTATCAGAACTAAGTCCGTGTCCTAAGAAAGTTGTTTTCATTTACTGTGGTTTGTTTTGCTTGCACCTAACGTTGTTGTGTAAGGTTTGTTGCGTAAATTTAACTAAATATAACTAATAATTACAGACTTTTGCGTTTGCGAGGTTTTTCGCCAGAAAAACCTTAAAAAGCAATAAATTTTACACGGTGTTGTGTAACGTTTTTTAAATCCCATAACTTTCATTCATACAAACAATTCCTTTTTTATTTTTAATTTCTTCAATTTTTTTAGTCTCAAAGTTTGCTCTCCAAACTTTCTTAATTTTTGTAAATTTTTCTACATCATAATCATTTTCAGGTCTTTCTACTAAGGCTATAATTCTAGAATCTCCTTTTCCGTAGTTTTCACAAATTCCAACAGATATAAATTCCCTCTCATTTAAGTCGTTGATATGGATTGTGTCTAAAATTTGAAACTTATTTTCAGATTTTCCAGATTTAATAATCTCCTCAAAAGTTATTATTCTTTTATTTTCAAACTGCAAAACAGTTGATGCGTATTTCCATTCAATTTTTTCATGGTTTAATACAGTTCCAGAATTCATTTCAAAATTTTTGAAACAATCTAAATTTTCAATTCTTTCAACTGTTTGATTGAAAATCGATTTTTCAGATTCCTTTTTAGTTTTTGATTTTGAACAGCTAATAGCTAAAAATAATGTAGTAATAACAAGTATTCTTTTCATTTTCATAATGTTACACAACGTTTATGTGTAAGAAAAGTTGCGTGGTTTAGGTAATAAAGTTAGTAAATAAAACACGAACCAAGAAAATCCGCGAGGATTTTCGTAAGTAGGCTTTTACCAGCAATTTTTTTTACACGGTGTTGGTAGCTGTTTGTTTTGTATTCAATAATTTTTCGTCGTAGAAAACATAAATTTCTCCTCCGAAATCATATTCCAAAGGATGAGAAATCATTCCATTTTCATTCAATTCTGGTGCAATTAGAATATTTACTATTTCTCCATTTTCAAATTCAAGAATTATTTTATTTATAATTAATTCAGCTTCATCTATATATTCAGTTTTAAATTCAGACACTTTACTATTAAGAACTTTTTTCCACCTTTCAGTAGATTCCCAAGATTTTATTTCACTTTGCTCAATATGTTTGTTTCCGTCAAAATAACCTTCACCAAATTCAAAATATTCGTCATCTTTCCAACTTAAATTCCACCAATATTCATTTTCCATTTGAATATTTATAGAATGGTCAAATGTGTCAAATCCGTTAAAATAGAATTTTCCATTATGATGATTTATTTCACTATAAATTACTTTCGTGATTTTTCTATCTAATATGTTATTTTCTATTTTCATTTTTTAATAGCTACCAACGTTTTGGTGTATTATTTGTTGCGTAAATTTAGCGAAAAAAAAAGCTATTTAAACTAAAACTTTAGCGTTTCCGAGGTTTTTCGTAAGAAAAACCCGAAAAAGCAATAAATTT
>NZ_JBTLRD010000049.1:0-3096 GCF_054584775.1 Polaribacter litoreus
ATTGCTTTTTCGGGTTTTTCTTACGAAAAACCTCGGAAACGCTAAAGTTTTAGTCTAAATAGCTTTTTTTTCGCTAATTTACGCAACAAATAATACACCAAAACGTTATGTGCAATTGCTCAGCAAACTCAAAAAGCTGTAAAAACAAATGAAAATTAAGAAGGATAATTTAACACCTGAACAAAAAAAGAAAGCCTATTTTGGAATTGTATTTTTGTCAATTTTATTATTCTCATTTTTTTATTATGCTAACTTTTTAAAAAAGACAACTAAGGAATTATTGTCAAAAAACACTGAATTAACGGTTTGCGAAATTATAGGTTTTAGCACTTATAAAGGTCGAACAGATATTATAGAATATTCTGTAAATGGGAAAAAATATGAAAGAGAACTTTTAGCAAGAAGGGTAGCTGAAATAGGAGAATTTTATGAATTAAAATATTCTAAAATTAAACCTGATATTTGTGAAGTTAATTATAAAAAGCCGAAAATTTATAACCCTGAAAATTATATAAAAAGTATAGGAATTATAAGTGACATTTATGAGAATGAAAAATATAAGATATTAACTTTTGAGTATGATTATCAAAGAGAAAAACTTGAAAGAGATATTCATCTTTATAACTTAGAGAATTATGAAAAAGGAAAGCAAATTGAAATCATAATAAATAGAAAGAATCCAAAAATATCATATTTAACAAAACAGATTGAATAAAAAACTGCACATAACACCGTGTAAAATTTATTGCTTTTTAAGGTTTTTCTGGCGAAAAACCTCGCAAGCGTAAAAGTCTGTAATTATTAGTTATTTTTGGCTAAATTTACGCAACAAATCTTACACAACAACGTTGCAAAAAACTGTGCTCACTCAAACATGGGAATGAAAAAATTGCGATTTAATGTTCTTTAAAATTGTAAAAAAGTGGAATTTTAAAAAGTTGAACACTCTCTCGCTAGCAAAATTCAACAAGTGAATTTTGCAAATTGTGGGAATTGTAAAACGTGTGAATTTACTCAAACTCTGAAAATATGAATTGGGAATTATAACTCAAACTCTGAATTGAAAAAGTTTGCGGAATTGAGCAAAATGTGGAAAATCTGAATTGTGTGAATTCACTCAAATTCTGAATATTTAATTTTTTGGAATTTATACTCAAAGTGTTGAATTCAAAAAAACTGAAAAGTTCTGAAAAAACAAAAATTATGAAAATAAAAAACAGCTATTTTGCAACACCGTGTATAAAAAATTGCTATTTTTAGCTTAATCAAAGGTTGTTGCTTTTTTGCAATCTTATATTTTCCTGCGGAAAATAACGATGGCACAAAATCGCAACTTTCCATAACACAAACACGTTGTAGGCAATTTTAGAAAGACTGCATTGCAAGAATTATAATTGAAAAGCAAACTGGAAAGATGAAGACAAAATGAGTATTGATGGATACATTAAATGAGAAACTATTATTACATATATTGGTCTGATGCAATACTGCGGATTAGGAAATTTCATCCACAAAAAAGTGACTGGAAAATATCATTATATATATTTAACTCTTGGATTCATGCTCTTAATCTCTTTATTGTTTTTATCTGGTTAAAGTACTTTCACTTATTGACTATCAAGCTGCCAGAAATAAACATATTTCCGGGTGACATTATCGATAAGTTTTTGTCTTTTGCATTAGTTTTTACAACTCCGTTTTTCATCTTGAATTACTTTCTTATTTTTCATAAGGACAGGTATAAAAAGATTGTGGAAAAATATCACGTCAAGGGTGGAAATTATGCTTTTCCATACACAATAATAATTGCTTTAGGAGCATTTATTTCTGCAGTAGCATACAGTATAATGACTTTAAATTGAAGTTGAAAAAACTGCCTACAACACAGGCGCATAGTGCATGCCGGGAAAGACTTCAAAACAAAAAGCAGAAGTAATACTTTGAATAGGAAACAAAACTTAAATTTGAAGTAAGAACGGCACGCACCATCGCCTTAACCGTTGGCAGTAAGCTAAAAAATGAACGAAACGCATAAAAAACAAATTCGGAATAATTCAATAATAATTTTAATAGGAATATTAATTATTATAGTGTTTGGAAATGAAACTTCTTGGTTAAGATATTTTAATGTTTTAGCAATCTTAATAATTTTAAGAAGTTTAATTTGGTTTATTTCTAACTCTGAAGAATTATTATTTTACATCTTTCCAACAAAAACAATTCGTGAAAAAAAACCAAAACTGAAAGATAAAATTTGGAGCCATATTTCTATGGTTTTATTTTTTTCTGGTTTAGTTTTCTTAATTTTTCAAATGAACAATATTGAGAATATAATTGAGGAAAAAAGTTTTTGGAAAAACTTTGGACTTTTAGGATTTAGTTTTGGCATACTTGGAATAATCTTTCTATATAAAATTCGACCATCAGTATTTAGTGAAAGTGGGAGAAGATATTCTGTAGTTTTTGGCTTTATTTTAGGCTTAACAGCTTTAACCATTTCTACAGCAAGTTTTCTGAATAAAAATAAAGCTGAAAAAGAATCAATTGAATCTGAATATTTAATTAAACGAAAAAGTACTGGTGGAAAAAAGAATAAATCTCATTGGATTTTTATTAATATGAGAAAATCTGAAAGAAGATTTGAGATTAAATCAAAACTTTGGAATGAATTAAATGCTGGAAATAAAGTTATAGTAAAATCAAAAAAGGGACATTTTGAATACGAATTTGTTACAGAAATAAAGCCTACTGCCAACACCGTACAAAATTAATTGCTTGCTTTTTGCTTACTTACGAAAATCCTCGCGGATTTTCTTTGTCAGTAATTATTTAGTAAATTTAGTGCTTAAACCACGCAACTAACCTTGTACAAACACGTTGGCAATAATTAAAAAGTTGTACTTTCCTGAAATAGGTTGACTAAAAATTAAACACTTAATTATAGTCACTTATGAAAACAAAAAAAGAACCCTGGCGAAAAAAAACGTATAAAAAAGCCACTTTAGAACTCAAATTATTCGTCGTTGACCAAATTCAGAATGGTCAGATTTCAACCAACTTCGCTTCTAAAAAATATGGTATTCCTAGAACTACTAT